>JAPYUH010000471.1 GCA_029936195.1 Alphaproteobacteria bacterium | reverse complement strand
ATCGCCGCGGATTTAAGCCGCATGCAGGTGGAAGTCGCCGTGGACGAGGCCGACATCGGCGCCATCCAAACCGGACAGTCGGTCAAGTTCACCGTTGACAGCTTCCCCAGGCGGGATTTCACCGGCAAGGTGCGTCAGGTGCGCCTTTCCCCCGAGACCGTGCAGAACGTGGTCACCTATACGGTGGTCGTTGCCGTCAATAACGCTGACCGGCTGTTGCTGCCGGGCATGACCGCCAATGTGGAAATCGCCGTGTTGGAACGCGATGACGTTCTGAAAGTCCCCAACCGGGCCCTGCGCTTCAAACCCCCTGGGGCAAAGGGCGGCGGCAAAAGCAAACGCCAACGGGATCCCGGCCGTTCGGCGCGGATGATTAAATCCCTGACGGATAATTTGCAGCTGGATGAAAAACAGCAATCCGACCTACAGGGGTTTTTTGACGATGCCCGGGAAACCATCAAGGCAATGTATCAGGGTGGGGCCAGCCGCGAGGATCTGCGCGCGGCCGTTGCCAAAGTGCGCCAGGAGGTCCAGCAATCGATCCCGACCATTCTGAACCCTGTGCAATTGGAACAATACCGCCGCGATGTTGCCGCCCGCCAGGCCAATCCGGTGCGCCCGGGCCGGGTCTGGCTGGTGGGCGAAGACGGCCTGCCAAAGGCGATTGATGTGAGGGTCGGCGCCTCGGACGGCGATTTCAGCGAGATCATAAAGGGTGAAATAAGCGAGACCGACGAAGTCATCATCGCCGTGGAGAAAACCGTAAAAAAAGGCGGCGGCCTGTTCGGCTTGCGGTTCTAGTTTCTACATGGCCCTGATACGCACCGAGGATCTGGCCAAGGACTATCACCTGGGCGGCGAGGTGGTGCATGCCGTGGCCGGCGTCTCCTTGTCCATTGAACAGGGTGAATTCGTCGCCATCATGGGGGCTTCGGGCTCGGGCAAATCCACCTTCATGCATCTACTGGGTTGTTTGGATCAACCCAGCGGCGGGTACTATTGGCTGGACGGCCAGGCAGTAACCGAGCTGGACCAAGGCGCCCTGGCGCAAACCCGCAACCGGCAAATCGGCTTTGTCTTTCAAAGTTTCAACCTGCTGCCCCGGGCCACGGCCCTGGCCAATGTGGCCCTACCCCTGGTCTACGGCGGCACTGAGGTGGGTGAACGGCAAAGCCGGGCGGAGGCGGCCCTGGCGCAGGTGAACCTGTCCGACCGCCTGAACCATCGGCCGACGCAATTATCCGGCGGCCAACAGCAGCGGGTGGCCATCGCCCGGGCCCTGGTCAACCAACCGGCCCTGCTGTTGGCGGACGAGCCCACCGGCGCCCTGGACAGCCGCACGGGTATTGAAATCATGGCCTTGTTTCAGACCCTGA
>JAPYUH010000470.1 GCA_029936195.1 Alphaproteobacteria bacterium | reverse complement strand
GGTGGATCTGGATATCCCGCTGCAGGACATCACCTCTCAGGCCAGTCAGGGCCTGGTGGCCGCCATGTCGTCCATGTTCGGCGAGGGGAATATCACCCTGCGCGAGGCGGTGGGGCAGTCCGGGTTGGCCGGCATGATCCCGCAGATCCTCGGCACCCCGGGGCAAGTCGCCGATCAGTTGGAGGAGGTCTGGCGGCAAACCGGCTGCCACGGCTTCAACTTGACGCCGACCATCGTGCCCGGCGGGCACGAAGATTTCATCGATCAAGTGGTGCCGATCCTGCAGCAACGGGGCATTATTCGCACGACGTATGAAGCCACGACCTTGCGCGGCAATCTGATCGGCTAGCGCAATTTCGTTAGCGCGCCGCCGTCATGCCGGATTCGCGAAAAACCGGTTTTCGGGCCGGGGCAGGCCGAGGTTTCCCCGCAATGTCCTGCCTTCATAGGCGCGGCGGAACAGGTTCCGGCGCTGCAATTCGGGCACCACGCGGTCGACGAAATCGTCCAGGCCGCCGGGCAGATAGGGGAACATGACGTTGAAGCCGTCACAGCCTTCCTCCCGCAGCCATTGTTCCATCTGATCGGCCACCATGGCCGGTGTGCCCACCATGGCCAGGCCGGAATAGCCGCCCAGGCGGCCCGCCAATTGCCGCACGGTCAGGTTCTCCCGCGCGGCCAGGGCCAGCACCCGCTCCCGCCCGCTTTTGGAGGCGTTGCTTTCCGGAATTTCGGGCAGCGGCCCGTCGGGATCGAAACCGGAGGCGTCGTGGCCCAGAGCGATGGACAGCGAGGCGATGCCGCTGTCGTAATGCACCAGGCTATCCAGCAGGGCGCGCTTTTCCCGTGCCTCGGCTTCCGTATCGCCGACCACGACGAAAGCACCGGGCATCACCTTCAGATGATCCCGGGGCCGCCCGAGTTTGTCCATGCGGCCCTTGATGTCGGCATAGAATTTCTTGCCCTCCGCCAGGGTGGCTTGGGCGGCGAAGATCACTTCCGCCGTTTCCGCCGCCAACTGCCGGCCGGCCTCGGACGCGCCGGCCTGGACAATAACAGGCCAGCCCTGAATGGGGCGGGCAATATTCAACGGCCCGCGCACGGACAAATATTCGCCCTTATGGTCCAGGACATGCAGTTTGTCGGGATCGAAATAGATGCCGCCGGCGGCATCGCGAATAAAGGCATCGTCGGCCCAGCTGTCCCACAAGCCGGTGATCACATCGACGAACTCGCGGGCCCGGCGGTAGCGATCGCCGTGGTCCATCATCTCGTCCAGGCCGAAATTCAGGGCCGCGTCCGGGTTCGACGTGGTCACCATGTTCCAGGCCGCCCGCCCGCCCGAGATATGATCCAGGGAGGCGAAGCGACGGGCA
>JAPYUH010000225.1 GCA_029936195.1 Alphaproteobacteria bacterium | reverse complement strand
GTTCGGGCACCGCCGCCAACAACTGGCCCAACATCCGGCCTAAATTCGGCTGGCCGGGCAGATCATGGCCGTAGGAAGTGATATCGACGCCCGTGAGCACCACTTCTTCATAGCCATTGTCCACCAGGGCCTGGATTTGCGCGATGATGGCCGGGATCGGGACGGAAAGTGACGGCCCCCGTGCAAAGGGAATGATGCAGAAGGTGCAACGGTGGTCACAGCCTTGCTGCACCTGAACGAAGGCCCGCGCCCGGCCGTCAAAGCCCGGCACCAGATGGCCGGCCAACTTCTGTACCGACATAATGTCATCGACCAGGATTTTTTGATCCTGGGGCGCGACAAAATTCTCACCGTGCAGTTTTTCCCGATTGCCCAGCACCCGGTCCACTTCCTCCATGGCGGCGAAGGCCTCGGGCTCCAACTGGGCGGCACAGCCGGTGACCACGATGGTGGCATCCGGGTGCTGGCGCCGCGCCTTGCGGATGGCCTGGCGGGCCTGGCGCACGGCCTCGCCGGTGACGGCGCAGGTGTTGACGATGACGGCGTCCCGCAGGCCGGCGTTTTGCGCCTGGGCGCGCATCACCTCCGCCTCGTAGGCGTTCAGGCGGCAGCCGAAATTGATTACCTGGGGCGCGTTCATGCCGCCGACCGCGCGCCAAGGTTCAAAAGACTGGCGTCCAAAAAGCCCGAATATGACGTGGCCACGGCGCCGCTCATCAGGACATGGCCGTCGCTTTCCCGCCATTCTATGATCAACTCACCGCCATCCACCACCAGATGGGCCCGGCGGCCGCATTTGCCCCGGCGGACGGCGGCCACCAGGGCGGCGCAAGCGCCGGAGCCGCAGGCCAGGGTCAGCCCGGCGGCCCGCTCCCAGACACGCAGGCGCAAACGATCGGGGGCCAGCACCTGGACAAAGCCGATATTGGCCCGCTCGGGAAACATTTCGTGCCGTTCCAGCACCGGGCCGGCGGCGGCGATATCAATGGCCGCCAGATCATCGACAAAGAACACCGCATGGGGATTACCCATGCCCACGGCGCAGGGCCCCTGCAAATCGGGCCCCTGTTCGGATTGAAGGATCAGATCCAGTTCCAGGCTGTCCATCTCGCGGGCCAGGGGAATATCGCGCCAATCCAGATAGGCCGGGCCCATGTCGATTTGCACCAAACCGTCCGCACTCAGACGGCCCGCGAGGCGGCCTGCGCGGGTTTCGATCACGGTTTCAGCCGCCCCGTTTTCGGCCAACAACAGGGATGCGACGCAGCGGGTGCCGTTGCCGCAGGCCTGGGCTTCGCTGCCGTCGGGATTGTGAATGCGCATGAAAACATCGCCCTGGGCGGACGGCTCCATGGAGATGACCTGATCGCAACCCACGCCCTTGCGCCGGTCCGCCAGGGCCCGTGCCAGGGCGGCGTCAACGCGCAACGACGATTGGCGCAGATCGAGCACGACAAAGTCGTTGCCCGCGCCATGCATCTTCAAGAATGGTTGCCGCGTTTCGGTCATCATTAGCCGGATATAGGCAATTCCCAGGCCCAGGTCCAGGGCCTTGGCCACCGCGGGCCAACACTTTGGCGGCCTCCTCGAAAGATACGCGCGTGCGGCTCAAACGAGCCAAACCAACTTAGATATTGCTTTTTGCACAGACGCCCGGCGGTTTTGCCGGGGCATCCGATGGTGACAAAAATAGACGGCGAGGCCCGTCCCCGGCTAGACAATTTTGAGTTTGAAAAGCTTTAATTGCCGGCCGACCGGATGGCCCGCCAGACCCGTTCCGGTGTTGCCGGCATATCGATGTGACGCACGCCAAGGGGCCCCAGCGCATCCACAAGAGCGTTGATCACCGCCGGTGGCGACCCCGCCGCGCCGGCCTCGCCACAGCCCTTGATGCCCAGCAGGTTTTGCGGGCTGGGCGTTACCTGGGCCGAGAAATTCAGGTCCGGCAGATCGTCCGCCTTGGGTAGTTGGTAGTCCATGAACGAGCCGGCCAGCAACTGCCCCTCGTTGTCGTAAGCCGTATGTTCCATCAGGGCCTGTCCGATGCCCTGGGCCAGACCGCCCTGGACCTGCCCGGCCAATAGCAGCGGGTTCACCACCACGCCGAAATCATGCAGGCAGGTATAGGCCACCAGCGCAACGGCCCCGGTCTCTGGGTCCACTTCCACCTCGGCGATGTGACAGCCATGGGGATAGGTAAAATTTTCGGGTACGAATGTCGCGGCGCTGTCCAGGCCCGGTTCCTCGCCGGGAGGTAATTGTCCGGGGTCGCGGCTGGCCCGGACCACGACGGCCCAGGAAACCGCCAGGTCCGTGCCGGCCACGGTGAAGCGGCCGTCCGCGAAGTCCATGTCCGCCACCGCCGCCTCCAGCAAATGGGCGGCAATGCGCTTGGCTTTTTCGATCACCTGTTCCGCCGCCAGGCTGATGGCGCCGCCGCCCAGGGACAGGGACCAGGACCCACCCGTGCCTTGGCCGGTGTGAATCAAATCCGTGTCGCCCTGGATCACGCGGATGTTCTCGAACGGCAAATCGAAATAATGGTTCAGCAATTGGCTGAAAGCGGTTTCATGGGCTTGGCCATTCGCCATGGAGCCCGAATAGACCGTGACACCGCCATTCCGATCAAACTCCAGGCGGGCACTCTCGCTTAAACCGGCGCCGCCGCCGCAACGTTCGATGTAATTGCACATGCCGATGCCGCGCAGGCGGCCCCGTGTCCCGGCCTCCCGCCGACGTTCCGCAATGCCCCGCCAATCAGCCTTGGCCATGGCGCCGTCGAGCACCGTTTCGAAATCGCAGGGATCATAATTCAGCCCGGTTGGGGAGAGATAGGGAAAATCCCCCGGCGGGATCAGATTGCGCCGGCGCAATTCCACCCGGTCCAGGCCGATCTGCCCGGCGGCCACGTCCATCAGCCGTTCGATCATGTACAAAACTTCCGGCCGCCCGGCGCCGCGGTAGGGATCGGTTGGGACGGTGTTGGTATAGCGGGCGAAAACCTCTGCATGGATCAAGGGAATGCGGTAGCAATTGGACAGCATGACCATGCCGTTGACCGGCGAGATTGCCCCCCGCCCGGCGATGTAGGCACCCATGTCGGCCTGGCTGGCAACCCGAATGGCGAGGAAACGGCCATCATCGTCAAACGCCATTTCGGCCCGCATGATGTTGTCCCGGCCATGAAAATCCGTGACGAAGGCATCCGAACGCTGGCCGATCCACTTTACCGGCCGGCCCAGTTCCCTGGCCGCCAGCAGACACAGGGGATATTCGGGAAACATGGAGTTCTTGCCGCCGAAGCCGCCGCCCACGTCATGCACCAGGACGCGCACCTGGTCCCGTTCCACGTCCAGGATCTGATCCGCCATCTGGTCGCGCAGGGGGTTGGGCATCTGGGTGGCGGTGGTCAGGGTGTACTTGCCCCGGCCTTGGCAGCCAAGGGGGTCGTATTCCGCCAACGCGCCCCTGGTTTCGATCGCCGACAGCACGACGCGATTGTTCACCAAGTCCAAGCTGACGTGGTGGCGGGCAGTGGCAAAGGCGGCCACCACGGCGTCCCGCTCGCCCATCTCCCAGGCAAAGCAGAGATCATCCTCGCCGGCCATGTCACAGCCGATCACGGCCGCCAACGGTTCATAGTCAACGTCAATGTATTCGGCGGCTTCCTGGGCCTGGGCCAGGGTTTCGGCGACCACGAAGGCGACGCTGTCGCCTACGTAGCGCACCAAGTCATCGGCCAAGATAGGTTGCTCCCGCGGCTGGTAGGTGCTGCCCGCGCGGGGGTTGGGCAGGGTCACCGGTTGGATCGGGCCGATTCCGGCGGCGGCCAGCTCGGCGGCGGTGAGGATCAACAGCACGCCGGGCATGGTCCTGGCCTGGCAGGCATCCAAGTTGTTGATCCTGGCATGGGCATGGGGGGAACGCAGCATATGGCCATGGGCCAGACCGGGGGGTGAGAGATCATCGATGAACTGGCCCCGCCCGCGCAGCAGTTTGTCATCTTCACGGCGCGGGACCGGCTGGCTGATGCCGAATTCCCCCATAATCCATCCACTCCCATTGCATCAATACCCAGGCCTGATGATAAGCTAGTGAAAAGCCCGTGACGAGAGGATCGACCATCGTGAAAATTAAATCCGTCAACGCCACCTGGCTGCAGGTCCCCATTCCGGAAGAAAAACAGCACACCTCCGACTTCGGGCGCATGACGTCCTTCAATACGGTGCTGGTGCGGATCGAAACGGATGGCGGGCTGGTCGGCCATGGCGAGGCCAAGGCGGGGGTCGGTAATCTCGGCGATGGCCGGGCGTTGGCGGCCTTGATCCAGGACGAACTGGGGGCGCGGTTGATCGGCCGGGACGCCGGCCGCATCGCCGGCCATTGGGAGGAGATGTATAACGGCAGCCGGGCCCACTTCGCCATCGAACGGGGCCACGTGTTCCCGGCCCTGGGCCGGCGCGGCCTGACCATTTCAGCCATCAGCGGCATCGACATCGCGCTGTGGGATATTCTGGGGCAATCCCTTGGCGTGCCGATCTGGCAATTATTGGGGGGGAAGTGCCGGGACAGCCTGGCAGCCTATGCCTCGGGCGGCTGGGCGCCGGCGGAGAGTATCGGCGAACAGTTGGCGGGTTATATCGAAACGGGTGGTTTCGGCGCGGTGAAGATGCGGGTTGGTTCCGCCGACGGCGATGCCTTGACCTCGGCCCGGCGGGTGGCGGCGGCGCGCAAGTATTTGGGCGAGGGCGTGGGCATCATGGCCGATGCCCACGGCACCTTTGATGTGGCCGAGGCCAAGCGGTTCTGCCGCCTGGTCACCGATTACGGCCTGGCCTGGTTCGAGGAACCCGTCACCGCCGACGATATCCCCGGCTGTGCCGAAGTCCGCGCCGGCACGGATATTCCCATCGCGGCGGGCGAAAGCATCTTCACTCGCTTTGACTACCGCGACTTGGCCCTGGCCCGTGCCGTGGATATCTTCCAGCCCGACCTGGCCATCTGCGGCGGCATTACAGAGGCCATGCGCATCGCCGCCCTGGCCGCCAGCCAGCAGATAAAACTGGCGCCACACATGTGGGGCGGGGCGATCATGTTTGCCGCCGGGCTGCAGATTTGCGCCACCGCGCCGGCCGCCTTCATCGTGGAATATTCCCTGGGCCACAACCCCCTGATGCATGATCTGGTGGCTGAGGCTTTCCCGGTTATCGATGGCCGCATCGAAATCCCCGACCGGCCCGGCCTGGGCCTGACCATCGACGATGATTTCGTTGCCGCCCACAGCGTGGATTAGCAGTGTAGGTTAACAGCGTACGTTGGAAGGAGAGAAACCATGAAACTCGGCATGTTCATGATGCCCTTGCACAACCCCGCGCGCAGCCTGACCGATGTTTTGGCCGAGGACCGCGAGGCGGTCATTCTGGCCGACGGCCTGGGCATGACGGAGGCTTGGTGCGGCGAACATATCTCCTCCACCGCCGAGCCCATCGCCTCCTGCCTGATGTTTTTCGCCTCGGTCATCGCCCAGACCAAAAACATCAATTTTGCCTCCGGCGTTCTAAATCTGCCGCAACAGCACCCCAGCCAAGTTGCCGCCCAGGTGGCCAACTTCGATCATATGTCCCTGGGCCGCTACATCATGGGCATCGGCCCCGGCGGCCTGGTCAGTGACTTTGAATTGCTGGGTCTTAGGGACGAAGCCCAACGCCGGGAGATGATGCTGGAGGCGATCGAGACCATTCACAAGATCTGGTCGGGGGGTCCCGGCTATGACATCGAGGCCAAGCATTGGCCGGTCAAAATCAAGGATGGTGTGTTTCCCCACCTCGGCATCGGGCAGATCTGCAAACCCTATCAGCAGCCCTATCCAAAAGTTTGCGTCTCCATCGTCTCGCCCCATTCATCATCCGCCACCAACGCGGCGGAGCGGGGTTGGGAGATGGTCTCGGCCAATTTCATCCAATCGCGCTATATCCAAAGCCATTGGCAGGCCTATCTGAAGGGCTGTGAAAATGTCCAAAGGCGGCCCGACCCCGGCGTCTGGCGTATTGCCCGTTCCATCCTGGTCACTGACGATCCACGGCGGGCGGAAGACTACATCGCCGACCCCGAGGCGGGGCTGAGTTTCTATTTCAAGTATTTTATGGATCTCTACCGCAGCCGGGGCATCCTGAAGATGCTGAAGCCCGATTTGGAAGTATCCGACGACGATCTGACCCTGGACGAAGTGATCCGCTCCATGGTGACGTTCGGCGATGCGGCGTCCGTACTGGATCAACTGGTGGCACTGGGCGAGCTGTGGGGCGGTTTCGGCACTTTGTTGATGGTCGGCCATGATTGGGATGACGGGCCGTTGTGGCGCCGCTCCATGACCCTGCTGGCGGAGGATGTCATGCCAAAACTGAACCAGCATCTGGACAGCTGGGCCGCCGCAGAGTAGATCGCGGAATAGACGTTGGAATAGATGGCGGAATAGCGTCCATGGCGCCGCGCCGCGGGCTA
>JAPYUH010000224.1 GCA_029936195.1 Alphaproteobacteria bacterium | reverse complement strand
CCGGGGGTGAGATATTCGACCTGGACATGGCGGAGTGCCTGCGCGTGGCGGCGGCGGTGGAAATCGTCCATGCCTACAGTCTGGTACACGATGATCTGCCCTGCATGGACGATGACGATCTGCGCCGCAGCCAGCCGACGGTGCATATCAAGTTCGACGAGGCCACGGCGGTGCTGACCGGCGATGCCTTGTTGACCCTGGCCTTTGAAATTCTCGCTGACCGGCAGACATCCCCTGACCCGGAAGTGCGCATGGCGCTGGTCGCCGGTCTGGCCCGGGCGGCGGGCGGCCAGGGCATGGTTGGCGGCCAGATGCTGGATTTATGGGCCGAAAGCTATCCCTTGAACGAGGCCGGCACCGCCCGCATGCAGCGCCTGAAGACCGGCGAGATGATTGCCTTCGCCGGCGAGGCGGGGGGCATCCTGGCCCGGGCGCGGCCGCAGCAACGGCAGGCCCTGCGCCTGTTCGCCCACGATCTGGGCCTGGCCTTTCAAATTACCGACGACCTGCTGGATGTGGAGGGCAGCGCCGAACAGGTGGGCAAGGCCACGGGCAAGGACGCCGCCGCCGGGAAGGCCACCATCATCGCCAAGCTGGGCGTGGAAGGGGCCCGGGACCGGGCCGCCCTGTTGTCACGGCAAGCCACCGCCCATCTGGATCATTTTGGGAAAAAGGCGAATAGTTTGCGGGACTTGTGTGATTTTATGTTAAACCGAAGCAACTGAAACTAATTTGTTTTGGGGGATAACGTGTCTGAAAGTAAGACACCCTTGCTGGATACCATCAACGAACCGGCCGATACGCGCGGATTATCGGCGCGACAGTTGCGCCAACTGGCCGATGAACTGCGGGCCGAGACCATCGACGCCGTGGCCCAAACCGGCGGCCATCTGGGCGCGGGCCTGGGCGTGGTGGAACTGACCGTCGCCTTGCATCATGTTTTTGATACCCCCCAGGACACTTTGATTTGGGACGTGGGGCATCAGGCCTACCCCCATAAAATTCTCACCGGGCGCAGGGACACAATCCGTACCTTGCGCCAGGGCGGCGGTTTGTCCGGTTTCACCAAGCGGACGGAGAGCAAATTCGATCCTTTCGGCGCCGCCCATTCCTCCACCTCTATTTCGGCCGGCTTGGGTTTTGCCGTGGCCCGTGACCTGGACGGCCGGGACAGCAATGTGGTGGCGGTGATCGGCGATGGCGCCATGAGCGCCGGCATGGCGTTCGAAGCCATGAACAACGCCGGCGCCGTCAACACCCGCATGATCGTGATTCTGAACGACAACGATATGTCCATCGCGCCCCCGGTGGGCGCCATGAGCGCCTATCTCTCCCGCCTGCTGTCATCGCGGCCCTATCGGGGCCTGCGCCATTTCGCCAAGCAGCTGGCCCAAAAAATGCCCGAACCGTTGGAGCGCACGGCCCGCCGGGCCGAGGAGTACGCCCGGGGCCTGATCACGGGCGGCACTTTGTTCGAGGAGCTGGGCTTTTTTTATGTAGGTCCCATCGATGGGCACAATCTGGATCATCTGCTGCCGGTGTTAAAAAACGTCAAGGAAGCGCGGCGCACCAATCCCATCCTGGTTCACGTGGTGACGCAAAAAGGCAAGGGCTATGCCCCGGCGGAGGAGTCGGCGGACAAATATCATGGTGTCTCCCGCTTTGATATCGTCACCGGCGCCCAGGCCAAATCAAAACCCAATGCACCCAGCTACACCGACGTCTTCTCCGACCAGTTGGTTCGCGAGGGGGAACGGGACGACAAGATCGTCGCCATCACGGCGGCCATGCCGTCGGGCACCGGCGTGGCGGAATTCCAAAGCCGCTTTCCCAGCCGTTGCTTTGACGTGGGGATCGCCGAACAACACGGGGTGACCTTCGCCGCCGGGCTGGCGGCCGCGGGCTACAAGCCCTTCGCGGCGATATATTCCACTTTTTTGCAGCGGGCCTATGACCAGATTGTCCACGACGTGGCAATCCAGAAACTGCCCGTGCGGTTCGCCATTGACCGGGCCGGGCTGGTGGGCGCCGACGGCCCCACTCATGCGGGCGCCTTTGACATCACCTATCTGGCCAGCCTGCCCAACTTCGTGGTCATGGCCGCCGCCGACGAGAACGAGTTGACCCGCATGGTCGCCACCGCCGCCCGCATTGACGATGGCCCCTCGGCCTTCCGCTATCCCCGCGGCGAGGGCGAGGGGGTCGAGATCGAACTGCCGCCCGAACCGCTGGAGATCGGCAAGGGCCGGGTCCTGCGCGAGGGCAACACGGTGGCCATCCTGTCATTCGGCACCCGGTTGGGCGAATCCTTGAAGGCGGCGGAAGACTTAACCGCCAAGGGCTATTCCACCACGGTCGCGGATGCCCGCTTCTGCAAGCCCCTGGACGAAGACTTGGTAAGCAATCTGGCCCGCAACCATGATGTCCTGATCACCATCGAGGAAGGCGCCATTGGCGGCTTCGCGGCCCACGTCATGCAATGTCTGGAGCGGCACAAGTTCCTGGACCAGGGCCTCAAGATCCGCACCATGATGCTGCCCGACATATTCATCGATCACGACGCGCCGGCGACGATGTATGCCGCCGCCGCCCTGAATGCACCGGACATTGTCGCCACGGCCTTGGGGGCCTTGGGGGCCCTGGGCGCTTTGGGCGAAGGGCAAGATGTCGGAACGCCGCAACGGGCCTAGACCCATATGGCGCCCCCTCATGGCCGCTCGGAATAAAGTTAAAAAAATGCGCCTCGATTTGCTGCTGGTGGAGCGCGGCCTGGCCGATAGCCGCAGCAAGGCCCAGGCCCTGATCATGTCCGGAAACGTGCACGGCACGGACCGCCGGCTGGACAAGGCCGGACAAGAATTACCCCTTGATGCCAAGGTCACCGTGCGCGGGCGGGAACACCCTTGGGTTTCCCGCGGGGGCGTCAAGCTGGCCCATGGCCTGGATTGCTTTGACATAAACCCAACGGGACTGATTTGCCTTGATGTGGGCGCCTCCACGGGTGGCTTTACGGATGTCTTGCTGCAGGGCGGCGCGGCGCGGGTCTATGCGGTGGACGTGGGCCATGGCCAATTGGCCTGGTCCCTGCGCCAGGACGGCCGGGTCGTTGTCTTGGAACGCACCAACGCCCGCTACCTGACACCCGATCAGGTGCCCGAAGCTGTTGACCTGATCGTCTGCGATGCCTCGTTCATCGGTTTGCGCACGGTGCTGCCGGCGGCTCTTGCCCTGGCCGCGCCAGGCGGAGCGCTGATCGCGCTGATCAAGCCACAGTTCGAGGTGGGCCCGGACCGGGTCGGCAAGGGCGGCGTGGTGCGCGACCCGGATCTGCATGCGGAGGTTTGCCTGGAGATAACGAATTGGCTGCGCCAACAGCCCGGCTGGACCGTGCTGGGTACGGACACCAGCCCTATCAAGGGGCCCCAGGGCAACATTGAATTCCTCATCGCCGGCCGGCGCGCGGAGCGGCCCGATGGTTGAGCTTCACATCGAAACCCTTGGCGCCCGGGGTGACGGCATTGCCCGTGACGGTGATGGCACGGTCTACGTCCCGCACACGGTGCCCGGCGATCATGTATCAGCGACCTTGATTGACAAACCGGGCAACGAGAGGCGCGAGGCACGCCATGCCCGGCTGGACCGGGTATTGCAGCCAGGCCCCGAAAGGGTTGAACCACCCTGCCCGCATTTTGGCGATTGCGGTGGTTGCGCAATGCAGCACCTGGCGAACGATGCTTATCGGCGTTGGAAGTTGGAAATACTGCACCAGGCTTTGGCGCGGCGGGGTTTGGACGAAAACGCCATTGGCGAAATGATATCGGTGCCGCCCGCCAGCCGGCGCCGGGCCCGGTTCGCGGCACGGCGGTTGCGGGGCGGCGTCCATTTGGGGTTCAATGCTCCTGGCAGCCACAACATCGTCGATCTGTCCATTTGCCATATCCTGGTACCGTCAATCGTGGCCATCCTGGACGACCTGCGCCTCCTGTTGGCGGCGCTGCTGCCCCCTGGCGGCAAGGCCGATGTGCAGATCACCGAGACGGAGACCGGCCTGGATATCTGGTTGGTGGCAAACATTCCCCACAATGCGAAAAACGACATGCGGCTGGCGGAGTTCGCCCAAACCGCCGACCTCGCCCGCCTGTCCACGGGCACCCGGCCCGACATCGTCATGGTCCCCCGCGCACCCCGCATCACCTTCAACGGCGTCGCCATAACACCGCCGCCCGACGGCTTTCTACAAGCCAGTCTGGCTGGAGAGCGGGCGCTTGCCGGACTTGTGCGCGGCGGTGTTGGGGACGCCGGGCGGGTCGCCGATCTATATGCCGGCATCGGCACCTTCGGCTTCGCCATGGAAGCCGGTGTCGAAGTTCTGGCGGTGGAAGGCGCGGAAGCCCAGGTCCAGGCCTTGATCAATGCCCGCAACCAGGCCCGCCGCAGCCGGATTGAGGTTCAGGTGCGGGATCTGGAGCGCCGGCCGCTTTCCGGCGAGGAACTTTGGTCCTTCGATGCCGTGATCTTTGATCCGCCGCGCTCCGGCGCCCGTGGGCAGACAGCCCATCTGGCGACTTCGCCGGTGCCGGTGCTATTGGCGGTGTCGTGCAATCCCTCAACCTTCGCCCGCGATGCCCGGACCTTGGTCGACGGCGGCTACCACCTGGCATCTGTGACCCCGGTGGATCAGTTTCCCTGGAGCCGGCATTTGGAATTAGTGGCAAAGTTTCAGCGCTAATGCCGGCTGGACTCGTGGCGGCAAGTAACCGACCATGCGGACAGCGCCAGGGAATTTTTGTTGAGGGAACGAATGGCCTTGCCTCACTTTATTCGCCGTCTATTCGGACAGGACCGCCGCCAGCACAAACGCCATCGCCGGCCGACCTTGGATGTGCGGCTTGACGGACGCAAAATGCGCGCCATTGATTGGTCCCTGGGCGGCTGTCTGGTACCCGCCTTTGACCCGCCGCCCGAAACGCCATTGAAGATCGGCGATACCTTTGAAGGCCGGATCAGCGGCATCGGCTTGGGCAACTCCGGCGACTGCCTGGCGGAGGTGGTGCGGTTGACCAGGAACGGCGAGATTGGCTTGCGTTGGCTGGAATTGGATTCTCACGTATTTTTGGAAATGTCGGGCCTGATCGGTAAATTAAGGAGATAGATATTATGGGCAGCATGGTTGATTTCGCCAGGCCGGACGGCGGCAAGACCAAGGGATTTCTCGCATTGGCGGACGCGGGCGCCGGTGGGGAGGGGGCCTCGGTCATCGTGATCCAGGAATGGTGGGGCCTTAACGACCAGATTTGCGGCGTCGCGGACCGTTTCGCCCGCGCCGGCTACAACGCCCTGGCGCCTGATCTGTACGAGGGCCGGGTGACCCAGGAACCGGACGAAGCCAACCACATGATGAGCGGCCTGGACTTCCCCGGCGCCACCCACCAGGACATCCGCGGCGCGGCCCTGCATCTGCAAGATCTTGCCCCCAATGGCGACGGCAAGGTGGCGGTCATGGGTTTTTGCATGGGCGGCGCCCTGACCATCGCCGCCGCCGTGCACGTACCGGAAATCAGCGTCGGGGTTTGCTTCTACGGGATCCCGCCTGCGGAATTTGCCGATCCGGCCAAGATCAGCTTGCCCCTGCAATGCCATTTCGCCAACCAGGACGACTGGTGCACGCCGGCAGCCGTCGACGAGCTGGAAGCCACTCTTACCGCCGCCGGCGCCAACGCCGAGATCCACCGCTATGACGCGGCGCATGGTTTTTTTAACGAAACCAGCGAAGCCGCCTACGACGCCACCTCCGCCAACCTGGCCTGGCGGCGCATGTCTGAATTTTTAGCGGCAAACCAATAGGGAAATCGCCACCCGCGATCGACGCCGGGGGACCGCGTGAAAACCCACGTTCGACTAATCTAATGTTACGGTTAGGATTACGTTTTTGGTTCGGCGCCCACCTCGCGCATGAAGTTTTCCAGCGCTTCATAAGGTTGGGCGCCAACCACGCCTTTTTGGCCGGCAACGAATGTGGGAACGCCGGTGACGCCGTATTGCCGGGATAAATTCCAGTCCGCGTCCACGGCATCGGAAAAACTGCGGCTTTCCAGAACCTCCCGCGCGGCCGTCACATCCAATCCGACCGCTTCGACGATCTTTAGCAGCGCCCCCGCATCGCCCACATTCACCGCGTCGACGAAATAGGCCCGGTACAGCGCGTCATGCATGGCCTCGCCACCCTCCTGGGTGTCGGCCCACTTGCCCAGTTCCTGAGACAGCCGGCTGTTATAGGTATGGCTGCGCTTGCCATACGGCAGGCCCTCTTCATCCATCAGCCCTTTCATGCGGGTATACATGGCATCAAGATCGACGCCGCGCCCGGCAAACAGTTGTTCGAGGCTTTGCCCCTCTTGCGGGGTTTCGGGATGCAGGGGGAAATGCACCCACTTCATCTCCACGTTGAAATTCCGTTTCAGTTTTTCAATACGCCCGGTACTGAGATAACACCACGGTCAAACGTAATC
>JAPYUH010000469.1 GCA_029936195.1 Alphaproteobacteria bacterium | reverse complement strand
GCGGCGCCGCGCTGGGCTGAAGTTACGCCGTCGTTGACCGGCCGGGTGTTCAATTCGCCCCGACGGCACCATGCGCCTTCGCTTCGTTGCGGTGCCGCCATTCGCTTTTTGCCGCGATTGGCGCGGAATGTCGTAAATGACATGGAAATCGTCTCGTCGGCGACAGAATGACAATGCGAAAGCGCCAATATACAGCAGGCCCAGTTGGGGTATATGCTGGGGTAAGTCATTGTTGGCAGCAGCGGGAGTTGGCGCCATGGCGGACGAAAACATGGGCGAAAATACGCAGGAAGACGAAATTGATCTGAGCGCGCTCGGCGACGATGACCTGGTCGCCCAGATGCACGATGATCTTTACGACGGCCTGGCCGATGAAATCGCCGAGGGTACGGAAATCCTGCTGGAGCGGGGTTGGGGCGCGCAGAGAACCTTGAACGAAGCCCTGGTCGAGGGCATGCGGATCGTCGGGATAGATTTTCGCGACGGTATTCTGTTCGTGCCCGAGGTTCTGATGTCGGCCAACGCCATGAAGGCCGGCATGGCCATATTGCAACCCTTGCTCATTGCCTCAAACACCCCGCGCATGGGCAAGATCGTGGTCGGCACGGTCAAGGGCGACATTCATGATATTGGCAAGAATCTGGTCGCCATGATGATGGAGGGCGCCGGTTTCGAGGTGGTGGATCTGGGCATCAATCAATCCGTGGAAGATTTCCTGGCCGCCCTGGAGAAGCATCAACCCGACATATTGGGCATGTCCGCGCTGCTGACCACGACCATGCCGTATATGAAAGTAGTGATCGATACACTGGCGGAAAAGGGCCTGCGCAACGACTACATCGTGCTGGTCGGCGGCGCGCCCCTGAACGAGGAATTTTCCATCGCCATCGGCGCCGACGCCTATTGCCGCGATGCCGCCTCGGCGGTGGAAACCGCCGTGGAACAGATGAGCCACCGGCGGGGCGCCTTGGCCGCGCTGGGCGATTAGCAACCATTAACACATAGAGCTGTGCCATGACGGAGACTGTTATCAGTTCCGCGAGCCGGGAGGTGGTTATTGGATTTGACCGCCCCTTCACGATTATCGGCGAGCGTATCAATCCCTCCGGCCGCAAACTTCTGGCGGCGGAAATGAAGGCGGGGGATTACGCCAGGGTTGCCTCCGACGCCTTGGCCCAGGTTGCCGCCGGCGCCCATATGCTGGATGTCAATGCCGGCATCCCCCTGGCAGACGAGCCGGCGATCCTGGCCGAGATTATCCAGCTGGTGCAAGGTTTGACGGATGTGCCCCTGTCCATTGACAGCTCCATCGTTGCCGCGCTGGAGGCGGGCCTGGCCGTCTATCAGGGCAAGGCCCTGGTCAATTCAGTCACCGGCGAGGA
>JAPYUH010000223.1 GCA_029936195.1 Alphaproteobacteria bacterium | reverse complement strand
TACCTATGTATCGGCGGCATCGATCAGTAAGGCATAACTAAGACCGTCGGCGCCCTTTGCGTTTGCTGTGTTTACCGGCGCCGCCGCGTTTTGGACGGTCCTTGCGGGGGGCGCCGATCCGTGGCCGGCCTCGCGCACCCTCGGTCGTCGCGGCGGTCTCGGTGGGTAATTCGAAAATCAGGCCGCCGGTCAGGGTGTTGACCTCCACCAGCCGGACCGTGAAGCTGTCGCCCAAGCGATAACGGGTGCCCGACCGTTCGCCGATCAGGGCCTTTTGCGCCTCATCAACCTGGTAATAGTCGTCGTGCAGATAGCGCATGGGCAACAGGCCGTCGGCGCCCGTCTCCACCAAGGTCAGGAACAGGCCGGCCCGGGTGACACCGTTGACCCGGGCCTCGAACTCGGCGCCGGTGTGTTCGGCCATGAAGGCGGCCATGTAGCGGTCGTTGGCATCCCGTTCGGCCACCATGGCACGGCGTTCGGTGCTGGAAATATGTTCGCAGGTGGCGGCCAGGCGGTCAGCCTCCTCGTCCCGCAAACCGTCGTCGCCAAAGCCGCCGCCCCGGATCAGGGCGCGGTGCACCAACAGATCGGAATAGCGCCGGATGGGCGAGGTGAAATGGGCATAGCGCGGCCGGGCCAGACCGAAATGGCCGATGTTGTCGGGATCATAGCGGGCCTGGGATTGGGAGCGCAAAATGGACTGATTGACCGCCTCCCAATGATCGGTGCCCTTGGCCTTGGCCAATATGCGGTTGAACAATTCTGGCCGGGGCCGCTCGCCCAAGGTGATGGACAGGTTCAGCGACGAGAGAAAATCCCGCAGGCCCAGCAGCTTTTCCCGGTCCGGCACGTCGTGGACCCGGTAGACGCAGGGCATTTTCTGCCCCTCCAGGGTTTCCGCCGCCGCCACGTTGGCCTCGATCATGAACTCCTCGATCACCCGGTGGGCATCCAACCGCTGGCGCGGGCGCACATCGGCGATGCGGCCGTCATCGCCCAGGCTGATCTTCATCTCGGGCAAATCCAGGTCCAGGGGTCCACGGGCCTCCCGCGCCTGCATTAACGCGCCCCAGGCGCCGTACAGGGGCGCTATGACGCCTTCCACGATCTCCGCCGTCTGTTCGTTCGGTTCGCCGTCCTGGGCGGCTTGCAGGTCCTCGTAGACCACCCGGGCGGCGGAGCGGATCATGGCGCGGTGGAATTTGTGCTCCAGACGCCGGCCCTTGGCATCCAGGCGCATGGTGACGGCGAGGACGGGGCGGTCTTCGTCGGGACGCAGGGAACAGAGATTGTTCGACAGCGCCTCGGGCAGCATGGGCACCACACGGTCAGGGAAATAGACGGAATTGCCGCGCTTTCGGGCCTCGCGATCCAGGGCGCTGTCGTGGGTGACATAGTGGGAGACATCGGCGATGGCGACAATGACCTGCCAGCCACCTTTGTTTTTCGGGTCGTCATCGGGCGCGGCCCAGATGGCATCGTCAAAGTCACGGGCATCGGCGCCATCGACGGTGATCAGGGGCAGATGGCGCAGGTCCTCGCGGCCGCCCAGGGGGACGGGCTGGGCGGCTTCCGCCTCGGCCACGGCGTCGTCGGGAAAGACGTCGGGGATATCGTTGGCGTGAATGGCGATCAGGGAAATGGCGCGGCGGTCTTCCATATCGCCCAGAACCTCCACCACCCGGGCCTCGCGCAGGCCATGACGGCGGCCAATTAACACATCGGCCACCACCAGATCGCCGCGCTTGGCACCGCCATTCTGATCCTTGTCGACCGCATAGTCCGATTTGTGCCGCCGGTCCGTGGGGCGGATGCGGGCGCCCTGCCCCGGTATCTCGGCATAGACGCCAATGACGCGATCCGGTCCTTTCGGGAGGACACGGATAACGGAGGCTTCGTACCCCTTGCCCTTTTTTGTCAGGCGGGCCAGGACACGGTCGCCGACGCCGAGCGCGGCATTGCCTCTTTTATCGGACTGCACCACGATGGGCGGAAACGTGACGCCCTCGTTCTGGTCCGTGGCCATGGGCTCCGCCTGCAGACGCGCGTCATCATCCACGGACGAGATGCGAAGCACCGCGACGGGAGGCAAGGCGCCGCTTTCCGTGTATCGCTTACCGCCACGTCCACTGCCTCGTCCGATCACGCCTTCATCGGCCAGTTCCTTGAGGATGCCGCGCAACTCAGTCCGGTCAGCGCCCTTGATGCCAAAGGCGCGGGCGATCTCGCGCCGGCCCACGGGGCCGGATTGTTCGTCGATGAATTTCTTGATCGCCGCCTTGTCGGGTAAATCGAGGGGCGGGGTCAATCGGAGGCCGCCGCCTGGTCCGCTTCAGGCGCCGCCTTTTTCGCTTTGGCCTTTGCTTTTGGCTTTGCCTTGGCTTTTTGTTTGGCCTTCGCTTTTGGCTTGGCCTTGGCCGGTTTTTGGCCGGCCTTTTCAGCCTTGGCTTTCAACAGATCCAACGCCTCGTCCATGGACATGGCCATGGGGTCGGAGGTTTTAGGCACCGTGGCGTTGAGTTTTTTGTATTTCACGTATGGACCGAAACGGCCATCCAGAATCTTGATCTCGCCGCCTTCGGGGTGTTCGCCCAGGGTGCGAATGGTATTGGCGCCACGCCGGCCGCCGTCCTTGGCCATGCCCTCGGCGATGACCGTCACCGCGTGGTTCAGACCGATGGACAGAGCGTCCGCCGTGGAGTCAAGCTTGTGATAGCGGCTTTCGCTTTGCACATAGGGGCCAAAGCGGCCAATACCGGCAAATATGGTTTTTCCGGTTTCCGGATGATCCCCCACCACGCGGGGCAGATTAATCAGCCTATGGGCCAGGTCCAGGTCAAGCTCATTCAGGTTGATATCCTCGGGCAGTCCAGCCCGCTTCGGCTTGGCCGCCGTTTTGCTTTTCTTGTCGCCTTCGACGGCTTCACCCAGTTGAATATACAGGCCATAGGGTCCCTTGCGCAGGGTCAACGGCATGCCGCTATCGGGATCATCGCCCAGGGCAATGGGCCCGGCGGCGAATTGTTCGTCCCGGTCGCCTTCCGCCGCCTGACGCATGGCGCGGGTGTAATGGCATTCGGGATAGGCATCACAGCCCAGGAAAAAGCCGCTGCGCCCGCCGCGCAGGTTCAACGAACCTTTCTTGCAGGCCGGACAGATGCGATCCTTGCCGCCGTCGGGATAAAGATGCGGGGCCAGCATGTCGTTGACGTTGTCCAGCACCTCGCGCACCCGCAATTCGGTGGTGCCCTCCACCGCGCTGGAGAAATCTTTCCAGAAATCCCGCAATACGGTTTTCCAATCCACCTCGCCGGCGGAAATGGCGTCCAGGCGCCCCTCCAAATCGGCGGTGAAGTCGTATTCCACGTAGCGGTGAAAATAGCTTTCCAGGAACGCCGTGACCAGGCGGCCGCTATCTTCGGGCATGAAGCGCTTGCGATCCAAGGTGACATAGTTGCGATCCTGCAAAACAGTCAGGATCGCGGCGTAGGTGGACGGCCGGCCGATGCCCAGTTCTTCCAGTTTCTTGACCAGGGTGGCTTCGGAATAGCGGGGCGGCGGTTCGGTGAAATGCTGTTCGGGCCGGACCTTTTCGTTTGTCAGGCCCTCGCCCTTGGACACCTTGGGCAGGCGGCGGTCTTCATCCCCCGAGCTTTTGGCATCCTGTTTTTCGTCGCGGCCTTCCTCGTACAGCTTCAGGAAACCGGGGAAATCCACCACCGTGCCCGTCGTGCGTAATTTCGTGGCGCCGTCCCTGGCGTCAATTTCGATTGTGGTGCGGGACAGACGCGCCGATTCCATCTGGCTGGCCATGGCCCGTTTCCAGACCAGATCGTAGAGCTTTTGCTGCTCGGAATCCAGGTAGGCGGACATATCGCCCGGCAACCTGGAGAAATCCGTCGGCCGAATTGCTTCATGTGCTTCCTGGGCATTCTTGGCCTTGGATTTATAGGCCCGCTGCTCGGCGGGCACATAGTCCGGGCCGAACGCCTGACCAATGACGGCGCGGCTTTCGGAAATGGCCTCCGCCGCCATGCTGACGCCATCGGTCCGCATATAGGTGATCAGCCCCACGGTCTCGCCACCGATATCGAATCCTTCGTACAGCTTTTGCGCCACCTGCATGGTGCGCCGGGCGCCGAAGCCAAGCTTGCGGGAGGCCTCCTGCTGCAAGGTGGAGGTGGTGAAGGGAGGTTGGGGATTGCGCCGGGTCGGCTTGGTCTCGACACTGCCGACGGAAAATTCGCCACCCTCCAACGTCCGTTTGGCGGCCTCCGCCGCCGCCTGATCCGCAATGGAGAATCGATCAAGTTTTTGGCCGTTCAGATGGGTCAGGCGGCCAATCAGGGCAGCATCGTGTGCAGTCTTGAAATCAACCTCGACGGTCCAGTATTCCCGGGCCCGGAAAGCCTCGATCTCGATTTCCCGTTCGCAGATCAGGCGCAGAGCGACGGACTGCACCCGGCCGGCGGATTTGGCGCCGGGTAATTTGCGCCACAACACCGGCGAAAGCGTGAATCCGACCAGGTAATCCAGGGCCCGGCGGGCTTGCTGGGCATTGATCAGATCCATGTCCAATTCACGGGGATTGTTGATGCCCTCGATCACCGCCCGCTTGGTGATCTCGTTGAATACCACGCGCTGGGCCGAGATATCCCGAAAACCATAATCGTCTTCCAGGGCTTTCATGACATGCCACGAGATCGCCTCGCCTTCCCGGTCCGGGTCAGTCGCCAGAATAAGGCGGTCGCTGCCCCGCATGGCGTCGGCGATGGCCTTGACCCGTTTGGCCGATTGATCGTCGGTCACATAGGTCATAGCGAAATCATCATCGGGCAGGACCGAGCCATCCTTGGACGGCAGATCGCGCACATGACCGTAGCTGGCCAGGACGATATAACCGTTGCCCAGATACTTATTGATGGTTTTGGCCTTGGCCGGGGATTCGACGACCACAACATCCATGGTTTGCAGACTCACTTCATCTAAGGCACGAAACGGTTACGTAACGATATTCGCTGGTTGATAAGTACTAGTACTGACGAATGATGGTTAAGATATAGATACTTGATTTCCAGCGTGACGGTCTATACGACCTGCTAGCTCAAGTTCAAGCAAAATGGTGACGACGTGGGCCGGTGTCAACTGCGACAATCGGATCAAGTCATCAACGCCGATGGGCGTGGGCCCCAGATAATCCTTAATTCGTTGCCGGTCAGCGTCTGAATCGGGGGTTTGTACGGGTTGTGAAAAATGTTCGGGAGGCGCTTCCCACAGGGCGGGTTGATTGATCATGGGGCCGATCACCTCGACCACGTCGGTTGGATCCTGCACCAGGGTCGCGCCCTGTTTGATCAACCTATTGGTCCCCCGGCAGCGGGGATCCAGGGGCGAACCGGGTACGGCAAAGACCTCGCGCCCCTGCTCCAGGGCAAACCGCGCCGTGATCAGGGAGCCCGAGCGTTCCGCCGCCTCGATCACCACGACGCCCAGGGCGAGGCCGGAAATCAATCGGTTGCGGCGGGGGAAGTGGCGGGCCTGGGGACGGGTTCCGGGCGGCATCTCTGAAATAACGGCGCCCTGTGCAACAATCGCCTCGTACAATTCTTGGTTTTCCGCCGGGTAGACCACGTCGACGCCGCCCGCCAGGACGGCAATGGTGCCGCTCTCCAGGGCACCGCCATGGGCCGCGGTATCAATGCCACGGGCCAGCCCGGATGCAACCCCCAGGCCGGCACCGCCAAGATCTCGGGCCAGACGCCTGGTGTATCGAATGGCGGCGGCCGAGGCATTGCGCGCACCGACGATGGAAACAACGGGGACCGCCAGCCGGGCCGGATCGCCCAGAACATAGATCAACGGCGGCGGATCGGGCAGGGCGCCAAGCCTGGAGGGATAGGCCACCTCGCAACTGGCGAGCGGCCGGGCCCCAACGGCGGCCGCGGCCTCCAGCTCCGACGCGGCGGCGGCGGTTGTACAGACCCTGATCATACGCCTGCCGCCGCCGCCCCGGCGGGCCAAATCGGGCAGGGCATCCAAGGCGGCGCCGGCCGTGCCGAACTGGTTGAGCAACTGATGAAATACAATGGGTCCGACATTTTCGCTGCGAATCAACCGCAGCCAGTCCAGCCGGCCCGCCGCCGACAAAGTGTGCGCCTGTCTTGTCCCATGGTTCATGTACCCAGCCTGCCTATCGCAACCAAAACGGTCAAGGAATTAATTTTCAACAACTTTTACCGAATTTGTAAAAACAAACCAATGCACGCCTATTATTTGGGCATAATACAAATTTTGCACATTATTTCATCGATATTGCATCCGGCTGGGAATGAATTTAGTCCACGCCAAACTTTTTATCTGTTTATTTTCAACACCATGGCACGACATCCGAAAAACCGGCACGATTCTTGGATAACAGTGGGTTACCGGGGTCGGTAATCACCCCAGATGGCCTGAAAACTGCAGTAGGAGTGCAAGGGTATGAAGATGGTGATGGCGGTGATCAAACCGTTCAAGTTGGACGAAGTGC
>JAPYUH010000222.1 GCA_029936195.1 Alphaproteobacteria bacterium | reverse complement strand
GTTTGGAGCTGACGATGCCCAACACCACGTGTTTGTCGTCCGGCACCAGGCGCAGGGGCGTGAAATCGCCGGCCCTCTCGGTGTCGTATTCCAGGAAAAACGCGTCCACCTGAAGGTCGTTGAACAAGCGTTCCGCCACCGGCTCGTAGCCGCCCTGGGATAAATATTGCCCCTTGAAATTGCCTCGGCACAGGTGCAGCCCGCAGGTTATGCCGGCGGGCCGGCTTCCCACGGCATCGTTGATGGCATCGATATAGATATCGATCAGCTCGTCCGGCTCGGCCCCGCCGGCCTTGACCTGGGCGCGGATATCGGGGTCGCACAGCATGGCAAGGGGGACCTCGTCCATCTGGATGTAGGTCGCGCCCAGCGCGGCCAGTTCGGCGATTTCCTGGCGGAAGGCCTCGGCGAAATCGGCGAAAAATTCGCGCGGCGTGTCATAGACCAATTTGTCGATGCCGCCCACGGGCCGGTAAAAATGAAATGTCGGCAGGGACGGCATGGTGATTTTCGGCAATGCGGTCGCAACGGATTTTAGATAGGCGAACTCGTCGGTGGAGAAGCCCCGATCGCGCACCACCTTGCCATCCACGTGCGCGGCGATGAAGCTTTGTTCATGGCCGTGATCGTCGTGAAACTTGAACTCCGCCTCGCGCACGGACAAACCGGACACGGGTCCGATCACATGCCCCCAATAGGATCCCCGGCGAAACTCCCCGTCCGTGACCACGCCCAGGCCCGCATCCTGCTGGCGGGCCACCACATGGGCGATGGCCGTGTCCTGGATTTCGCGGAACGAATCATCATTGATTTCGCCCGCGTTGTGCTGGCGAAATGCCGTGGTCAATTCCTTGGGGCGCAACAGAGAGCCCACATGTTCGGCGCGGAAGGGGGGTTTTGTCATGACGGTCTCCAAATGGTGAATGGCGCCATTTTGATATACCCCAAGCGTCCCGTCACGCTAAACTGTCGCCATGACGGTATTTGCAAAAATTCTGGCGGCGGCCGAGGCACGCAACGGCGGGCCGACCGGGTTGCGGGCGCGGTTGCCCAACCCCAAGGCCAACCGCGACCTCGAGGCGATTTCCGATGACCGCTATCTTTCGTTCATGTCCCTGCGCATCTTCAGCGCCGGGCTGAAACATTCCATGGTGGCGGGTAAATGGCCGGCGTTTGAAGAGGTCTTTCATGGTTTCGAGCCCCACCGCGTTCGGGCCATGGCGGACGAGGACCTGGAAGCCCTCATGGCCGAAGCCCGCATTATTCGCCATTGGGGCAAGATCAAATCCGTGCGCGCCAATGCCGCCGCCATTTGCGAGATTGGGGAGGAAGCGGGCGGCATGGGCCCCTGGCTGGCGCAATGGCGAACCGATCAGACCGTCGAACTATGGGATCAATTGACCAAGCGTTTCACCCAGCTTGGCGGCAACTCGGGCCCCTATTTCCTGCGCATGGTGGGCAAGGATAGCTTTAACCTCACCCCCTATGTACTCTCCGCCCTGAAGCACTGGAAGCTGTATGCCGGCACGGGCAAGGGCAAGCGGGAACGGGCCAAGGTGCAGGAGGTATTCGACGCCCTGCACGGCGAAAGCGGCCTGCCGCTGTGTCAGATTTCCATGACCCTAGCGCAGTCGCTAGACTAGATCGGGCAAGCAGCCGTCAGCCCCGGTCACGAGCGCAAAATTCAATCCCCCTTGCCGCGTATTCGAATTCCGTCACTATTCCGCGCGCGTCATCCTATACTCCAGTTTCCATCCCATCGCCGCGCCGTCGCCCAAACCCTTCGCGACGGTTCCATGCAGGTCGTAACCCTGCAGGGCCCCTTGCACACGGCCTCTGCTCAAACTGCCGGACTTATTGACCATGGCGTTGATTGAGCGGGTTTCGTCATACATTTGAACCGTACCCCGCAAATGGCCATTCTTGATAACAACACGGAAGCTGGCTTCAACTGGGGCACTGAACCAGCCGCCGTAGGTTCGCAGCCAGCCATCCCAAACGCCGTCGAAGGGATATTCCATACTGGGCTGCGACGCTCCCGATTGCTCCTCCAATGAAGTTATTCTGGCGCGGGCCAATCCGGCAAAAGTGCCACTGGGAAACTGCTTCAAATAGGCTTCGTAATCACCCGGCTCACCGCTATTCGCAATCGATTGCCAATATACCACTTCCCTATCGAAAGCAGACGCGGCGGGCGCTTTGGCGCCGGATAAAGGTTTCGGGCCGCCGTCTCCACTAAAATAGAAATCCGCCCCCGTCAGGGAAGAGGCTTCCCACGGCACCTGATTGTTTTTGGTGGCCACGACAGCACCGTTCCGCACCTCCTTGAACCCCTTTCAACGGTCAGGCCACGGGCCAACATGGCCTTGGCAAGAGCCTTGGTATACGGACTGTTGTCGCCGCTACCGTCGGCGGCAACGTCACCGGGGGCGGTGGCATAGGCAATCAAAGTCCCCTTGCTTGCTTGCTTGCTTGCTTGCTTGCTTGCTTGCATCCATCCTTGCCAGGCCGCGACTGACGGCGCGAAAGCTACGGCGGAATGGATTATTCCGGCATGCGTCCATCACGATGATGTTAAGTCGATTGCCGGCATATGCCATATTGGCCAGCACGGCATTGGCGGACACGGCTTCTATGTCCACGTCGGCCTCGTCCTGAATATCAACATCAACGGGAATCATATAGTTCTCGCCGCCGATTTGAACGCCATGTCCTGCTTAGTAGAACAATCCTACGGCATCCTTGCCGCCGGCTTCCAGTCTGTTGCCAAAGGCCTTGATGGCCCGTTTCATGCCTTTCTGATTAACATTAATGCGCTCGATGACTTCGAAACCAAGGGACCGAAGCGTGCGGGCCATCAGTCTGGCGTCATTAGGCGGGTTGTTAAGCATGCCAAGATTTGGATAGTCCCCATTACCGACAACCAAGGCAATGCGACTTTCGGCCAAAGACGGCAGGCCGGCAAAAATTGTCCAAAGCCCGACAACCACCGCTGTCCAGAAATTCTTCATGCCACAAGTCCCATGCATATGCGGCCGAATTCTGGCACAATCATATGTGATGCAAAAGAGCTTGAAGGCGGATCTTAAAGATTGGCGTGTTTTCGCCGGCCAGCTCATGTTTTTTTTGCATTGATGCACGTGTATATCGTATCCAGGCGCATGTTTGGTATGCCAATGATTGAAGCAACCCTTCGCAGACTGGCGGCAATCGTCTCGGCCGACTTGGTCGGCTATTTCCGCCTCATGGGCGCGGACGAGGCCGGCAGCCTGGACGACATGTTCAAACAGCAAGATTAAATCACCGAAAGTATCGTCGGGGAAGTGAAGCCCAAAATCAGGGCCCGTGGACGGGAAATGGTGCGGAACGCAAACCGACGGGCAATATTGATGCTTGGGAGCTGTTTCAACAGGGACTCGTCTACGCTACACAGCAAAATTGAGGCAACATTGCCAGGGCGAAGGAACTGTTCGTCGGAGCCATTGCCAAGGACCCGAAATTTGTCTTGGCCCACGCTCACCTTGCGGAAGTTTACTGGGTCAGTGCACGATTTGGGCGCGTAGACGGCGCCGCATTGGCCGCCGCCCTCGCCACGTCAATGGCAAAAAGGGGCAATCGATCTCGATCCAAACGACCCTTTGGCTCATTTCGTATTGGGACGGCATGACGATGCCATCGAATTTTGCCGCCAAGCCTGTCGAGTGCCTGGATCTGAATTTTCATGCCAAGTACAACTCGCCGTTGCCTTAGCGGAGGCCCGTCGGCATGTCGAGGCCAAGTCCGCCGTGGAAAAGGCTCTCGAGGCTAATCCATCTCTGACCGTTGGATTTCTCAAGAACTTATCATCCGGCATGCATAGGGATACCGTGGATCCCTAGATAAATAGGCTGCGCAAGGCGGGTTTTACGGAATAGCGCCGGCCGTCTAGGCGACCCGGTCACCCTTCTTGATGGGCGCGGTGCGGTTGTCGACGCCGGGCAGCATCTTTTTCGGATCCCGGGTGACCACCACGTCGACCACTGTCGGGCGCCCCGTTTCCGCCATGCCGGTGCGGATGGCGCCGGCCAGCTCGTCCGGGTCCTCGACGCGAATGCCCTGACAGCCGAAATTCTCGGCCACGTTGGCATAGTTGGTCTCGTTCAGGTCGGAGGATTGGAAACGGCCGCCGAACTGGGCCTGCTGCAGGGCCTTGACGTAGCCGGAGGCCGCGTTGTTGACCACAAGAATGGTCAATCCGCTGTTCAGCCGCGCCGCCGTGTCCAGTTCGCCGATCATCATGTTGAAACCGCCGTCACCGGTAACACCGACCACGGGGCGGTCGCTGGCCGCCAGTTGCGCGCCCATGCTGCCCGGCAGTCCATAGCCGATGGACGCAAAGCCGCGATTGGCAATGTAATGGCGCCCGGCGGTCTTGGTCTCGCACAGCAATCCGGTCCAATGGGCGGCGAAGCCGCCGTCGGCCACCAGGATGCCGTTGCTGGGCAGCGTATTGTTCAGCTCGTGACACATGCGGGCCATGTTGACGGGCCGCTCGCCCGAAGTCAGGCGCCCCTGCACCTCCATGCGCCAGTTGGTCATGCGGGTGGCTATCTCGGCCGCGTACTCGCCCCGCGCCGTGTGTTGCCCCGACGCGCTATCGGCCATCTCCGCCTCCAGATCCTCGATCCCGGCCTTGGCATCGCCCCACAAGGGCACGTCCGCCGGCACGCAGCGGCCAATTTCCTCGGCCATGACTTCTAGATGGATCAGGGGAATGTGGCGCGGCGGCAGGGTATAGCGCTTGGTGGCGATTTCGCCCATTTTGCAGCCCACCACAAGAATGCAGTCGGAACTTTCCAGAATATCGTTGGCAATACGGGAATAGCGCCCGAACAGACCCAGGCACAAGGTATGGGTACAGGGAATGGCGCCCTTGCCGCTCAAGGTATGGGCGACGGGAATGTTGAAGCGTTCGGCAAAGGCGGTCAGGGCCGCCTGCCCGCCTGAAAGATGCACGCCGCCGCCCGCCAGGATGATCGGACGCTTGGCCTTGGCCAACAAGGCGGCGGCGCGGGCCAGGTCGTCCTTCGCGGGACGGCTGCGGTATGCCGGCATCGCCATGGCGGCGAGATCGGCGTGCAGGTCGTCTTCCGGGAAATCATATTCCCCGTGCGCGATGTCTTCGGGCACATCCAGCAAAACCGGGCCCGCCCGGCCAGAGGTCGCCACGCCGTAGGCCCGGCGCACCAGTTCGGGCAGGCGCTGAATAACCTCGACCCTGATGACCTCCTTAACCGCCGGGCCCAGGATTTCAAGCTGCTTGGATTCCTGGGTCATGTTCTTCCAGGAATATTCCCGGTTTGAATCGCCCGTGATCGCCACCATGGGTACGCCCGCATTCAGGCTTTCCACCAACCCGGTTGCAAGATTAGTCGCCCCCGGCCCCAAGGTGGCATCGCAAACACCGGGACGGCCCGAAACACGGGCAAAGGCATCGGCCGCGAAGGCGCCGCAGCGTTCATCGTTGATCAGGGTATGCAGCAAGCCAACATCGCCAATGGCATCATAGAACGGCAGCAACTGAAAGCCGCCCATGCCGAACATGGGCGCGGCGTTATGCAACTTAAGCATTTCGGCCAGGGCGCGGCCGCCCGACATGGTTCGGGTGGGCTGGTTGCTTAAATTCTGTTCGGACATGGTCTAACTCTCTTTCTCACGAGGCTGATTTTTGGGCCTTTTGCGCGAAGGACCGCAGACTGTCGCCGGCGGCAACATCCAGGCGCCGGGCGGTTTCATTCAAATGGGATATGACGCCACCTTGCCACATGGTGCGGACATCGCCGATGCGGGCGGTCCGGCAATCGACCGTGACGGCGGCGATCTGGCGTTGATCCAGGGCCGGCAGGCGGCTGATACCGATATCATCGATGCCCACGCCGGCGTCATTATAGGCACAGGCCAGGACGTCGTATTTGACGGCCGAGGCCGCGTCCCCACCCAGGAGGGCGCCGTGAGACGCCGTCAGCAGCACCTGGCCCGCGTCGTCGGGACGCAGCAGAGAGGCGCTGTCGACACCCCAGATCGCCGGGCTGTCGCCATCTTCGGAAAACAGAAACCGCGCCTCCTCATAGCTGGGCACCGCACCGGACGGCAGTGGCGCCGCCCGCATGGCTTCGGCGCAGGCCATGGCCGACTGGCCCACGGCACAGCCCAGGGCGGCGGCCCTGTCGTTGACATGGCTGATCACACCGCGTCGGGCCATGTCATCGCCGTCGCCAATGCGGGCGCTGTCATGGGCCACGGTGGCTCCGGGCCGGCCCAGCGCGTCCAGATAGGCCAGGGAGGCGAAGCCGGCATTGTCCAGTCCGCCGCCCGCATCGTTCAGGATGATGGCCCGCGCGCCGGCCTTGGCGGCGAGATAGCCCGCATAGATGCCGCCGTGACTGCCGCCGATCAGCACCTGATCCACATGCTCCGGCCCCAGCTTGGTGACCGAGGCCGCCGTTACAATTCCAGTGTCCATTGACCGCCCTTCTACAGAAGCCAAAAACCCGATACAAGTGCGCCAAACTTTTGGGA
>JAPYUH010000221.1 GCA_029936195.1 Alphaproteobacteria bacterium | reverse complement strand
CCTTGGGCATGGTCTGAATTTTGAAGTTCGGCATGGGAACGCTAATACAGGTATCGCCAGCGGCGCTGGCGGACCGTTCCGGGCCCGTGGTCTGGCAACCGGTAAGCACCATTGCGGCGAGAAGCGTTAATCCGAACAGTTTCATGGACTACCTCCGGCATGTGGGATGGCGTCGCCAACAGCGGCCAATTTATCAATACTGTCGGGAATTTTGCCGGAAAAACACTGCCGTACGGTTAATGGCGCAGAAGATCTCCGGATGCCGCTCCGATCGCGGGTGCCCCGCCAAACCGCGTGATGGAAAAGGCATCGATTGGCAGGCTGGCCGACCCTGTCATGATTACTTCGCACAACAATCGACCGACGATTGGCGAGAGTTGAAAACCATGGCCGGAAAAGCCAAAGGCGTGGTAGGCGCATTCCGCCACGGCACTTGGGCCGATCACCGGAATACCGTCCGGCATCATGGCTTCAATCCCCGCCCAGCAACGCACCACGTTCAGTGGGCCCAATTGCGGGAACAGGGCCGTCACTGTTGCCGCGCCGTTGCCCATCCCGGCCAGGTTGGTGGCGGCGATATTGCGCTCGGGCACGGCGCGGCCCCTCTGTCCGCCGCCGATCATCACGGTGCCGTTGTCGAATTGCTTAAAGGACAGCTTGCGCCCCACCGCACCCAATACGGGAGAGATGAAGGGCTCGGTCGGTTCGGTAATCATCAACATGGGCGCCGCCGCTTCAAGGGGGGCGTGGTCCCCGATCATATGGCAGATCCGGTCCCCCCAGGCACCGGCGCAATTGACCAGGACGGGGGCCTCGTAGGTTTCGTATTCGGCATGCACGCGCCAATGACCCGACGTTTGCCCGATATTGTCCACCAATCCGGTCCGAACCTCCACGCCCAATGCCACGGCGGTCCGGAAGAACGCCTGGGTGGTACGACAGGGTCGCGCGGCGCCGTCTTCCGGGCACCAGACCGCGCCTAGGCAATGTGGCGACAATGCCGGTACAATTTGACGCAGGGTATCCCTATCGATCAAACGCTCATGGGCAAAACCCAAGGCCTCCAGTTGCCCGACGCGTTCAGCCAGCAAGGCCATTTCGGACTCGGTCTCGGCGATCTTGATTTGGCCGCATGGGGAGAAGCCGCAATCGTCGCCAACAAATTCGGCCATATGCTCCCAGACCGTCATGGCCGCCACCGACAGAGGCACCTCCGCCAGATGCCGGCCAAGGCGGCGCACGCCGCCCGCATTGACGCCGGAGGCATGGCGGCCGGGGTGATCCTTTTCCAGGACCACCGCGTTCAGGCCGGCCTTGGCCAGGTGGATCGCCGTGGACAGGCCGTGCAATCCGCCGCCAATGATGATGGCGTCAGATATCTGCATCAGATGTCTTCATGAGCAAACTTCGACAATTGCGCCAACGAGACCGGGCTGGTGGGCCAGCGCTGCCGGAAATACCCAACCTGGGCCATGTCCACGCCCAGACAATCGGCCAAAACCTCCCCCACCAGCAAACCGCAGCGGCGGCCCTGGCAGATCCCCATGCCCGGCCGGCCCAGTGCCTTGGCCTGATTAACGGTCCCGCAGCCCCGGGCCGCCAGACGGCGAATATCGCCAGCCGAAATGCCTTCGCAGGGACAGACCATTTCAGCATCCTCCAGCCCCGCGACATACGACGGCGGGGCTGGCCGCACCTCGGCCGGCGGGCAGTCGGGCAAATCATGTTTGCTCACCTCGTGGCCAAGATGAATGGCTATGGTCAAGGCCGCCCGCCGTCCCTGCCATTTCGCGACCGCCTCGCCCATGCGCCCCGTCACACCGCCCGCCAAATAGATCCGGGCACATTGGCTGGCCAAACTTTCATCATGCCGCGGATACCAAAACCCTTGTTCCCGATCCCAGGCGTGTTCCAGCCTCAAGGCGGAGGTGATCTGAATATCCGGTATTTCATGGTCAATATGTGCCGCTGGATTCGCTGTCGGCCGGGCCAGGGTACCCGGCGCGAGGATAATGTATTGGGCGGTCAGTTTGTGCGCAGTGCCGTTGCGGCTATAGCAAATCGTGCCGTCTCCATCGACCAGCCAAACCAGGGCATCTAGGTCCGGCCCGTCATCCAGAACGGCGACCTCTTCTATACCAACCCGCGCCGCCATGTCCCGGGCGGCCCGGCCGGCCGGCCCGGCGCCGATAATGGCCAGAGCGGCCAAACCGGAATGATCCACCTACTCCGCGGCCTCGGCCCGGCGGATGAAACCTTCCGCCAAGTCCCGCGCCACATCCGCCTCCAGGCGTTCGTCCACATTGCCGTAACCGGCCCCGCCCCCGGTGCGCGCCACCAGAATGTCGCCTTTTTGCAGGGGGTAGCTGACCTTGGACGGCAGCTCGATCACCTGGTCGCCGCGCAGCACCTGGGTCGAGGCGCAGACGCCGTCGGCGCCGCCAAACAGGCCCTCGGGCGCCAGGCGGAAACGGTCCGAATAGGTGGCGAAGGTGACGTTGTCGGCCAGGATGTGATAGCGCCTCTGGAAGCCCAGGCCGCCGCGATATTTGCCCGCGCCGCCCGAATCCGCGACCAGGCTGTAGTCCTCCACCCGGAAATAGTCGTATTCCATGTCCATGGCCTCCACCGGCACGTTGGAACAGTTGGAGAGCGGGCTGTCCACCGCATCGCAGCCATCGCCGTGGGCCGAGGCGCCGTAGCCACCCCCCAGTATTTCCAGATAGATCTTGTAGCCGTCCGGGGTCAGCTGGCTGAGCACGATAATTTCCGTGCTGTCGAACCCGGCCGCGATAACTTTTTCCGGCGCGCTGGGTGCCAGTGCCTTCATCACCGCGTTGTAGGCCCGATAGGCCGACAACATGCGGGCCCGCACGGGCGCGGGGCGGCGGGGGTTGAGGATGCTGCCGTAAGGCGCGCGGACCTCGATGGGGCGTTTGCTGCCCTCGTTAAAGGGGATATCGGGGCTGGTCAGCACGGATTTCACACAGGACAGCCCGGCCGCGACGGTTGAGGCATAGGGGCAGTTGACGTTGGAGACGACCTGATCGCAGGTGCCCGCGTAATCGACAATGACGCTGTCGCCCTTGATCTCCACCCGCGCCTTGACCAGCAGGGGCTGGTCCGAGATGCCGTCGTCGTCGAGATAATCCTCGCCCTCGTAGACCCCGTCGGGCAGTTCAGCAATGGCGGCCCGCATGCGCCGCTCCGAATAGTCCAGCAATTCGTCCATGGCCCTCATCACAACGTCCGGGCCGAAGCGGGCGCACAGATCCTGCATGCGCCGGCCGCCGATGCCGTTGGCGGCGAATTGTGCGTTGAAATCGCCGATGGTCTGGTCCGGCACGCGGATATTGGCCCGGATCAGACGCTCCAGCGGGCCGCCGTGCCAATCATGGTCCATGTTGTATTTGGAGGGCGGGAAGATGATGCCTTCCTGATGCACGTCCGTGGCATCGGGGTTCAGGCCCGGCGCGCCGCCCCCCAGGTCCAAGTGATGGGCCACGGTGGCGCCGAAGCCGACCAGGATGCCGTCGAAAAATATTGGCGAGAACAGAAATACGTCCTGGAGATGCTGGCCGCCCTCGAACGGGTCGTTGTTGATATAGAAATCCCCTTCCACCAAGGTATCGGTGGGAAACAGATCGGCGCAGGGTCTGAACGTCGCGCCGATGGGGCCAAGTTGCATGGGGATCAATTCGGCTTGCGCCACCACGTTGCCGTGGCGGTCCAACAGGGCGGCGGAACAATCGTTGGCTTCGCGCACAACGGGGGAATAGGCGGAACGCACCAGCTTGACACCCATTTCCCGGGCGGCGGCGATCAGCCCCTGGCTGATGACGGCTTGGTCCACGGTATTGATTGCAGTTTTCGACGCCATGTCTCTATGCCTCGCTCTTTAGCAGGATATTGTCCTGTTTATCGACGGTGGCTGTCCAGCCCTGGGGCACGAAAATTGTCGAGGTGCCGTCCTCCACCAGGGCCGGGCCGGGGATGCCCGATGCTTCCGCGCCAATGGCGGCGCGGCTGAGCAGCAGGCAATCGCGCCATTCCCCTTGATCAAAGATTTTGTGCGCGGCGCGCAACACCGCATCACCAATGCCTTCATTCAAGGCCGGCACAACGTCCGGGGGGGCCGAGGCGCCCAGACGGAAGGAGACGATCTCGGCCCGGTGTAACCCGGATTCGCCAAACGAAAACACCCTGTTATGGGCCTCGTTGAACAACGCCAACAGGCCGTCGGCGTCCAAACCCGCCAGTTCGCCGCCGTCAATATCCACGGTGATCTCAAAGGCCTGACCGATGAAACGCATGTCCAGGCTGTGGCTGTAGTGCAATTCGCCCTGAATGCCCAGGTCCCGGAAAGAGGCGGTGACCCGCGCCTTCAATTCCGCAAATAATGTCTGCACCTGTTCCGCCGCGCCCTCGCCCAGGGTAATTCGCCGGGTTAGGGTTTCGTATTGCAGAAAGTCAGAGGCCAGCAAGCCATAGGCCGACAGCACGCCGGCATTGGGCGGCACCAAAATTGTGGTGATGCCCAGTTCCTCGGCCACGCGGGCCGCATGCAAGGGCCCCGCACCGCCAAAGGGAACCAGCACATAATCGCGCGGGTCCCGCCCGCGTTCGGTCGAGACAAGCTGAATGGCGCCGACGATATTGGCATCCGCCACGCGCACGGCACTATCCGCCATTTGCTCAAGTGAAAGATCAAATTGTTCTGATAACAATTTGAAAACACTCGATGATGCGGCGCCATTTACATTCATTTTCCCGCCCAAAAATGCCTCCGCCCGAATGGTGCCGCGCAGCATGTGGGCGTCTGTAATGGCCGGCCGTGTACCGCCGCGGCCGTAGCAGGCCGGGCCTGGGTCGGCGCCGGCGGATTCCGGTCCGACCCGCAGCATACCGCCGTCATCCCGCCAACAGATCGAACCACCCCCCGCGCCCACGGTGACAATATCTAGTACCGGCGTTCGGATCGGCAGGCCATCGACCTCCGTCTCGCCGGAAAGGTTCGGTTTGCCCCCGGCCACCAGGCAGACATCGGTGGAGGTGCCGCCCATGTCCAGGGTGATCAAGTCGCCATGGCCGGACAAGCCCGCCTGGCGCACCGCCCCCATGACGCCAGCCGCGGGGCCGGAAAACAACGAAGTGATGGCGTTGCGCGACATCCCCGCCACCGGCAAACGGCCGCCGTTGGATTGCATGATGGAAAAGCGTCCCGCGAACTTCTGCTCCCTCAGCTGGCTCTCGAAGCGGCGCAGATAGCTGTCGATAACGGGCTGCACATAGGCCGCCAGGGTGGTCGTGGAGGTGCGCTCGTATTCACGGAACTCCCGCGTCACGTCCGCCGAACAAGTGATGGTCAGGTCGGGGAATTGTGCCGCGACCATGGCCGCCAACCGCCGCTCGTGCTTTGGCTCGGCATAGGCGTTCAGCAGACAGATGGCGACGGATTGAAAGCGGCCGGTGCCCAGGAATTTCGCCAGACGCGCCGCCGTCGCCGCTTCATCCAGGGCCTCGACCACCACGCCCTGCCCGGACATGCGCTCGTCGATTTCCAGAATATCCCGACGCGCCAGGACCGGCTCGGGCTTTTTGTAAAACAGATCATAAATCTGCGTGCGATTGTGACGTTGCAGGAACAACACATCGCGAAACCCCCGGGTGGTCAGCAAGGCAACCGGCGCGCCCTTGCGCTCCAATATGGCATTGGTGGCCACGGTGGAGCCGTGCACCAGATCCTCCACCGCGGTCAGATCAATCCCGCCGGCCGCCAACGACGCCATGGCGCCCTCGTCCGGCCGCGCCGGCACCGAAGGCACCTTGGCGACCCGCACCCGGCCATTTTCAATCGCCACCAGATCCGTGAACGTCCCACCAACCTCAACACCAACCCGCATGCGGTCCTCCCGACCAATTAAAAAGGCGTATTGTAGCGGGCGGCAACATGATCAGGAAAGCGACAAGATCAGGGGGGTTTTTGCCGCCAGCTTTTCCAAGCTACATTCGTCAATTGCCATATTTCATGCTCGGTATAGGACGGGTCGACGAATTTGGCCGTTTCGGTGCCCAGAAAGGTTGCACCGGTCTTTTCCTTCACCCGGCGGGAACGGTCATTGCCCAGGGCGTTGGACAGGATCACCTCGGCAAAGCCCAAATCATCAAAGGCGTGATCCATGACAGGCACCACCGCCTCGGTCATCAGGCCCCGGCCCCAATATTCCCGGCCCAGCCAAAAACCACGGTTTTCAGGTTTACCCGCGCGCCAAAGATCGATGGCGCCAATGATCTCGTCCGTGCGGTCGCGCAAACAAATGCCCCATTGCCAATAGTCCTGCCCTAGTTTTGGAAATACCACCGTCTGCAGATAGACCCGCACGCCATCGTTGGGATAGGGCCAGGGCACGTGGGCGGAAAGATGGCGGATCACTTCATAATCGGCAAAATGCCGCTGGTAGACAAGGTGCATCGGCAAGTGTGAGGGGGCGAAGCACAAGGCGGTCTGTCTGAAATGTCGGCAGCTTGATCATGCCGCCACGATAACCGACCTGGCATCCCCGGCCAAATGCTGACGATCCCGCCCGGTTCCCGCTATTTTG
>JAPYUH010000468.1 GCA_029936195.1 Alphaproteobacteria bacterium | reverse complement strand
GCCGGCGCCACTGACGTTAAAATCAAATTCCGCGTCATCCGCTATCATGGGCTAAGAACCCTCCAGCCTGAGACCAGCTTGATAGAGGAGCGGCATCACACGCTTGCCAAAAAATTCCAGATCCGGCAAAAAGTCAAAGAAATTGATCTGCATGCCATCGCAGCCGGCGCGTTTCAATTTAATGAACCATTCGACAATATGCTCCGGCGTACCCACTAGATGCACATTGCCTCCCACCGCCCAATGTTCCGACGTATGGCCACGCCACGAGGTTTGATCCCCGCCCCGAAATGCCGCAACGAAATTGCCCAGAGCGGTATCGTCACGTTGATCTAGAATGCGTTGATATTGCGCCCGTGCCGCCTTTTCCGTATCGCGGCAAATTACGTGAGGGTTGATCATAATCTTAACCTTCCGCTTTTTGGCCCGTGCCGCCTGACGGATCTGTTTGATATGGGCAGGCAGGGTCTTGCAGGCCTCGCCCGGATCGGCGCCCCCTGGTGAGGTGACAAAAATAAGGTCGGAATGCGACGTGGCGTAGTCGATGCCGGCGGGGGAGGAACCGGCGTTGACCATGACAACGGACCGGTTGACCGGTTTTGGCGCGACGAAGGCGCCGTCTGTTTGCCACCAGCGGCCTTTGTAGGTCAGCTCCTCGTCTTCCGACCATAGGCGCTGCATGATGGTGGTAAATTCCGCCGCCATCTCGTAGCGCTGGTCGTGGGGGATCGGCTTCAGACCGAACATGCGGAATTCGCTTTCCTTGTATCCCGTCACCACGTTCAGACCCCAGCGTCCGCCGCTCATATGATCAATCACGGCGCCGTGTTTGGCCAGATGCAGGGGATGCCAACCGTATAGAATATGCACCGTGGCTATCAGCAGGATATTCTTGGTAATAGGCGCCAGACCGGCAGAGGTGATAAAAGGATCAAGGGCATTTTCGCGGAAATTGATATCACCGCCATAGCCGCCCTTACCCAGCCATTGGGCCAAGGCAAAGACGATGTCAAAGCCCAGGCGGTCTGCCTTGCGGGCGCACTTGGCGTTGTAATCGAAATCCCACGAAGTCTTTCGTGGCGCCTTCGACGGGCTCCACGCGCCTTGCTGATGGGGCAAGAACAGACCCAGCATCAACGGTTGGCGGCTGGCCCGCTCAAAAGCCGTGGACAATGGCGCGGGCAGTGCTGACTTGCGCTGGCGTTTAGGTGGTTTGGGGTTCATATCTGGTTCCGGCCGGTATCAGGATTGCTTCATAGGCTGCAAATCAACTGGTCGTCTGACCCCATTCGAGGCGGGCATCGGTACAAGTTGCAGCTACCGGCCTATCAAATTGGAAAGTCATCGATCCAACCTCCCCATAGGCTGGCTTGCACTCGATAACAACGAAAATATTGTCGT
>JAPYUH010000467.1 GCA_029936195.1 Alphaproteobacteria bacterium | reverse complement strand
TCAGAAGCGCGATGGCCGCGAAAACCGCGACCGACTATTTCATCGCCGGCCGCAGATTATCAATTTGGGTCTTTGTCCTGGCGGCGACGGCGACGTCGTTCTCGGGCTGGACCTTCATGGGCCATCCCGGCCTGATTTATCGTGATGGGTTTCAGTACGCTTATGCGTCGTTTTACGCCATCACCATTCCCTTCACCGGCGTCATTTTCCTGAAACGCCAATGGATGCTGGGCAAACGCTACGGCTATGTGACGCCGGGCGAGATGCTGTCGGATTATTTCCAGGGCGATGCCATCCGCATTCTCGTGGTCATGGTCGCGCTGTTGTTCTCCATTCCTTATCTGGGTGTGCAGCTGGGGGCCTCGGGCTTCCTCTTTAACGTTCTGACCGACGACATGATCTCCAAGGACGTGGGCATGTGGGTGCTCTCGGCCGTGGTGCTGATCTACGTGGCGACAGGGGGTCTCAGAGCGGTGGCCTACGTGGACACCCTGCAATGTATCCTGCTGGCCTTCGGCATCGTCTCCATTGGTTTCATCGCCTATAACTTCATGGGCGGTTTCGGTGCCTTCAACAACGCAATGGCGGCCTTGGGCCAATCCGAGATCGGCAAGTGGGGCATGACGCCGGACGGCCATAATGCCTATCTGGCCATACCCGGGGTGATCCAGTTCACTGCTGGCCTTGGGGTGGAGACACCCACGGGCGGTCTGTGGACCGGCATGATGTGCCTGACCTACATGTTTGCCCTCATGGGTCTTCAGTCGGCGCCGGCATTTTCCATGTGGTCCTTCGCCAATACGGACCCCCGGCCGTTTGCACCGCAACAGGTCTGGGCCTCGTCGTTCGGTATCGGCCTGATCCTGTTCTTCTTCACCGCGGCACAAGGCATGGGCGCGCATTTCCTCGGCGCCACTCCCGAACTCGCGGCGATCGGCGGTCTGCAATCCGTGTTGCCGGATTTGACGGCCAACAAGCAAGGCGGCCTGGTGCCCCACTACATCAATCTGATGGGTGAAACGGCACCTTGGTTCGTGGGTTTGCTGGCGGTTTGCGCCCTGGCTGCGATGCAGTCCACCGGCGCGGCGTACATGTCAACGGCGGGTGGCATGCTGACCCGGGATCTGTACAAACGATACCTGAACCCGGATGCCGACCATGCCACGCAAAAGCTGTTTGGGCGCTTGGGTGTTGCCTTCATCGTGATTGCCGCGTTGTTGGTGGCGACATACTCGGCTGATGCCCTGGTGTTGCTGGGTGGTCTGGCGGTGGCCTTTGGCTTCCAGATGTGGCCGTCCCTGGCGGCTGTCTGCTGGATACCCTGGATTACCCGTCAGGGCGCCACCCTGGGTCTGGCGGCCGGCCTGATCGCGGTGATCTTCACCGAGAAGTTCGGCATTTC
>JAPYUH010000220.1:1436-6623 GCA_029936195.1 Alphaproteobacteria bacterium | reverse complement strand
TCCAAAAAAACCTTCAGATCCCTGTCATATCCAACCAGCGTATGTTCCGAATAGCGCCGCTCCGAACGCAGCCATCGCATCCAACGGTCAACCGCGGCCGCCAAAGCGGGGGCCAAATTGGCGCCGCGCCGACCTTTCGGCGGGCATGTCAGCTGGGCAGATCCAACCATGTCCGAAACAGCCGCTCCAACAGGCGACAGAGAAATTGCAGCAATTCCGTGCCCTGGCCCGAATGAAATTTGCCCCCGTCACGGCTGCCCAGGGCCAGCAGTCCCGGCGGCGAACCCTTGGACGGTGCCAGGCGGATCAGGGCCTGGCTGCGCACCAGGCCCGCACTGGGGCCAAATACCTGCCGATCACCACTGGCCACCGCCGCCAACAGCGCGGGCGATACCGGCCCCAACAAAGCATCTATATGTCCCGCTGGCAGGACGTAAACGCCTCCCATCGGCGCATTGGGGGGCGCCCTGACCGGGCCGTCGCCCGCCGCCTCAACGCACAACGTTACCGTGTCCACATCGAGGGCCTGGGCCAGGTCCCGGGTGACGATATGGATCAAATGTTCAAAGTTCCGCGCCGCCATCATGGCCAGAGCGGCGCCATGCACCTGATTTTGCGCCGCCTGATTGGCCCGGCCCACGGCCAGCAGTTCCTCGTGCTGGTCCCGCAGACGGCTGACCTCGTCGCCCAGGCGGCGGGCCACGATCTGCCCCATGTCCAGGACGTTCTTGCCGTTGTGGACGGGAGCGGGCTGCAGCTGGGCCAGCAGGTCGGGATTGTCGCTCAGGAATTCCGGGTTTTCCAACAGATATGCGCGCACCGATTCGGGCTCCAACGAACTGGCGTGGCCGCGCCGGGGCCAATCGGTCGATGTGCGTTTGGAGGTCACGGCCGCCTCTATCGATCCAGGATGGATTGGCCGGTTTTTTGCCAATCGGCCAGGAAGGCATCCAATCCCTTGTCGGTCAGCACATGCTTGGCCAACTGGCGGATCACGTCGGGCGGCATGGTGCAGACCTCGGCGCCCAGGCGGGCAGCTTCCAGCACATGGGCGGGCGAGCGGACGGAAGCGACCAGAACCTCCGTATTAATCGAATCGTAGTTACCGTAAATCTGCATGATCTCGGCGATCAGGCCCATGCCGTCATGGCCGATATCATCCAGCCGGCCCACGAAGGGCGAAATAAACGTGGCCCCCGCCTTGGCCGCCAACAAGGCCTGATTGGCGGAAAAACACAACGTAACATTAACCTGCGTGCCTTCATTGCTGAGCGCCCGGCAGGTTTTCAGTCCGTCCCAGGTCAGAGGCACCTTGACCGTCACGTTATCGGCTATCTTGGCCAGGGTGCGGCCCTCGGCCAACATGGCCTCGGCCTCGGTCGCGGCCACTTCGGCGCTTACGGGGCCGTCCACCAAGCCGCAAATCTCGGCCACCACGTCAAAGAAATCACGCCCCGACTTGGCGATCAGGGAGGGGTTGGTGGTGACGCCGTCCAACAAGCCGGTTGACGCCAGATCAGCAATTTCCGCCACATCGGCGGTATCAACAAAAAATTTCATAGTCCGCTAATTCCAAATCCCTGGTTAGTTTACATCACGGCAAATCTACATCGCAGCTTGTCGGCGCCCTTCGGGACAGGCAAAGTCTAGCCGATGGCAACGCCGCATACCAGTGAAGCTGAACCCGAATTGAACGATATCGCACCCATCCGGCGTGTGCATGTCCTCTTGCCCCTGCCCTTGGGCACGCCCTACGACTATGCCGTCCAACCCGGCGAGAGCATCGAGGTGGGCGATTTCGTCACCGTGCCCCTGGGCAAGCGGGCGGTGCAGGGCGTGGTCTGGGGCGAGGGACCGGCGGACCCGGGCAAACATGTCGCCGACAGCCGGTTACGGCCTATCGCCGAACGATGCGATGCCCCCGCCATGGCGGAGGTCACCCGCCGCTTCGTCACCTGGCTGGCCGATTATACCTGCGCCTCGCCCGGCGCGGCCCTGCGCATGACCATGGCCGTCCGCGCCGCGCTGGAGGCCCCGCGCCCGCGCCTGGCCTATGCCTTGGCCGGGCCGCCGCCCAAACGCATGACCGGTGCCCGGGCCCGGGTGCTCGACGTGCTAGCCGACGGTCTGTCCCTGCCGGCCGCGACCATCGCCGAACTGGCCGCCGTCAGCAGCGGCGTGGTGCGCGGGTTGGTCAAGGGGCGCACCTTGCGGGAAGTACAATTGCCGGCCGAAATGGCCGTGCCCGAACCCGACCTGGACCGCCCCGGCGCGGATTTAAGCGCCGATCAAAAGGCCGCGACGGAGGCATTGTTGGAAACGCTGGCGGCGGGCGGCTATTCGGCCACCCTGCTGGATGGAGTCACCGGCGCGGGCAAGACGGAAGTCTATCTCGAAGCCATCGCCGCCACCCTGGCACAAGGCCGCCAGGTCCTGGTCCTGGTGCCCGAGATCGGCCTGACGGCACAATGGCTAGAGCGATTCGAGACCCGTTTCGGCGCCGCGCCCCTGGCCTGGCACTCCGATCTGGGCACGGCGCGCCGGCGTCTGACCTGGCGGGCCGTGGCCCAGGGCCGGGTCCGGGTGGTGGTGGGGGCGCGTTCATCGCTGTTTCTGCCCTACACCGATCTGGGCCTGATCATCGTGGACGAGGAGCACGATGGCGCCTTCAAGCAGGAAGATGGCGTCATTTATCATGCCCGCGACATGGCCGTGCTGCGCGCCTCGTTGGGTGAAATCCCCATCGTCCTGGTTTCCGCCACCCCCAGCCTGGAAAGCCTGGTCAATGTGGAAGTTGGCCGCTACACCGCCCTGCATCTGCCCAAACGCATCGGCAGTGCGGAGCTGCCGGCAATTTCGGCCGTGGACATGCGCAACGAGACCTTGTCGGAGACCCGCTGGATTTCTCCCGAACTGATCACCGCCATGAAGGACACCCTGGCACGCGGCGAACAGGTGTTGTTGTTCCTGAACCGGCGCGGCTATGCCCCCCTGACCCTGTGCCGGGCCTGCGGCCACCGTCTCGCCTGCCCCAATTGTACCGCCTGGCTGGTGGAACACCGCTTTCACGGCCGCCTGCAATGTCATCATTGCGGCTACAATCTGCGCCGCCCCGACCATTGCCCCGATTGCGAGGCGGAGGACAGCCTAGTGGCCTGCGGTCCCGGCGTGGAACGCCTGGGCGAGGAGGTGGACAAGATCTTCCCCGACGTCCGCCGCATGCTGATCGCCTCGGATACCGTGCGCGGCCCGGAGGCGGCGGCGGAGGCCATTCGGATGATCGCCGATGGCGAGGTTTCGCTGATCATCGGCACCCAGATCATCGCCAAGGGGCACCATTTTCCCCTGCTGACCCTGGTCGGCGTGGTCGATGCGGATCTGGGCCTGCAGGGCGGCGATTTGCGAGCGGCGGAGCGGACCTATCAGGTCCTGCATCAGGTTGCGGGCCGTTCCGGGCGGGCGCAAAAGCCGGGCCAGGCCATGTTGCAAACCTATATGCCCGACCACCCGGTCATGGCCGCCCTGGTCTCCGGCGACCGGGACAGCTTCATGGAACGGGAGCGGGAGGCGCGCCGGGCCCAGGGCCTGCCGCCCTTCGGACGTCTGGTGGCTCTGGTCATCTCCGGCCGGGACGAGGCCCAGGTGATCGAGGTGGCCCGCGACCTTGGCCGCGCGGCACCTCGGGAGAGACACGTGGAAACCCTTGGCCCCGCGCCGGCGCCCCTGAGCCTGCTGCGCGGCCGGTTCCGTCACCGACTGCTGCTCAAATGCCCCCGTACCACCAACGCCTCCGCCCTGGCCCGGGCCTGGGTGGACCAGGTGGAGGTGCCCAGCCAGGTCCGCGTGGCCATCGACGTGGACCCCTACAGTTTTCTCTAATGTTACTATGGCGGCATTAATCATTCTCCGTAATCAATTATTAGGAGAAAGATCGTAGTCTGGAGTGCTGGATTGGGGCGGCGGAGCCGTGACATGGCCTCTACACACAGCCCGAATTCCTGGGCGATGCCTACGTCGCCGCCTGCCGCGCGGATAACCCGCGCACGCAATAATCCATCAATCAAATTTCAATCAGTGGCCGGCCGGCAGTTCGGCCAGTTCTATCAGGATGTCGCCGGTTGAGGCCGGATCCAAAAAGGCAATGCGGCTGCCGCCATGGCCGGCCTTGGGCGTCTCGTCCAACAGCTTCACGCCCTTGGCGCGCAGCTCGTCCAGCGCGGCATCGATATCCTCGACCTCGAAACAGAGATGAAACAGGCTCTGCCCGCGCTCTTCAATCCAATCGGCCACGGGCGAGGTTGGGCTCTCGGCTTCGAGCAATTCCAGCGATGTTTCGCCCACGGGAAACATCGCCAGCTTGGTGCTGCCGATGGTTTCCTCGTAATCCAATTCAAGACCGAGCGTATTCTTCAGCATGGCCATGGACTCCGCCATGTTGTGTACCGCAATGGCGATATGTTCAACCCGTTTGATTTTCATTTTGACTTGCCGCCTTCCCAAATTCAAAATTTTCTCATGGTCTGCTCGCATGGAAACAGGGGCAAGTTTGGCTCGACCAGATCAAATTTGCACTTACCACTATTTCCGCGGCTTCGCTTCCCAAGGGCCGCCGGCCTCGCGCCAGGCGGGAAGACCGCCGAATAATTGCGCCACGTTGCCAATGCCTAGATCCTGAAGCGCCTTGGCACATAGGGCCGAACGCCATTCGGCATTGCAGAACAGCACATAGGTCTTGTCCGGATCGCCATAGATTTCGCGGTAATAGGGGCTTTCCGGGTCAAACCAGAATTCGATCATGCCCCGTGTCGCCAGCTTGGCGCCCTCGATGGTTCCGCTTTTTTCGACCTCGCGAATATCCCGCACATCGACAAAGACCAGATCGCCATCGCCACCCCCATCGATAAAGCGGGGCAAGGCCTCGTCCACGGTGATGGATTTGATTTCGGTCTGCGCCTGTTCGGCCAGTTCCCTAATTCCCATGGGCCTATTCCTCCCTAAGATATCAATCGCGCAAAATGACTGCCTGGGCGACGATCACCCGGCCCTGCTCCGGGTCGTAGGTACAGGCCGGCGAGCCGTAGAGGACGTAGCCGTCCGCAAGGGCCTCCGACACCCGGACGCAGAAGGCATGATCGTCCAGGCCCGTCAGCAGGCGGTAGCTGGGTCGCTCCGTATCCGACATTTGAA
>JAPYUH010000220.1:0-1336 GCA_029936195.1 Alphaproteobacteria bacterium | reverse complement strand
ACCTCGACATCATAGTTGGGGGCGACGAAAAACCCGATGGACAAGCGCCGGCTGCCCGCCCGGGCCTCGGCCGCCGGCACGGCGACCCGATGCGGGGTGGAGCGCCAACGGTCGTTGGTCCAGCGCATCATCAAATCGCCCAGATTGACCACGAAGGTGTTGGGAATGGCGGGCGCGGCAATCCAATCACCCTCGCGGGTCCGAACCTCCAGGCCGCCGGGGACGGCTTCATTGCGCAGAATTGTGGTCAGGCCCAGATCCGTGTGAACCCCACAGCGCAATTGATCGGGCGCCAGATCACCGCTGGGTGCCGGATAATGCAGCAGACGCAGCTGGCTGGAATGCTTGGTCAGGCGCGAGACGAAAAAATCCTCCGGCAAATCAAGGGCCAGGGCATAGGCATGCCCCAGCATCCGGGCCAGACGGATCATGCCCTCAAAATAGGTCAGCATGGCCGGCTTCAGCCCCGGGGAGCCTTCGGGCCAAAGATTGGCGGCGAAATCAGGATAGGCCAGGGGGCCGGTATAAAAGGGCTCGTCGGGCAGATCATCGGGGCCGATGGCGAACACTTCCTTGTAGTCGGGCGGTGTCACGCCGCCATGCATCTTGGCCAGGGTTTCTTCGCCATAGGGAATATAGCCCCGGTTTTGATCGTTCCGCGGCCGGCGTACCGTCAGCTTTTCATCCAGGGGGCGGTCAAAGAATTTATTCGCCTCCCGATAAAGAGCATCGCCAGCCGCCGCCGGCACGCCATGCCCGGACACAACCAAAAAGCCCAGCGTTTCACAGGCCGCCGCCACCTCGCCAGCAACCCGCATCCGGTCCGCGGCGCCGCCGCCCCCACCGACACCGTCGTGAAATGGCGTTAGATCGATGACTGGAATTTCAGATGTCATGGCGCTCTCCCATGAGCCCTAACCTAATCGGCAAAGGGGTCCTTGACCAGAACGATGTCCTCCCGCTCCGGGCTGGTGGACAGCATGGCCACGGGCGCCCCGATCAGTTCTTCGATGCGGACGATGTATTTGATCGCCGTGGCCGGCAGGTCGGCCCAGCTACGGGCGCCCATCGTGCTTTCCGACCAGCCTTCGAAGGTTTCATAGACCGGCTCTATCCGCGACTGGCGGCTCATTTCGGCCGGCAGATAATCCACCTCCATGCCATCGACCCGGTAGCGGGTGCAAACCTTGATCTCCGTCATGCCGTCCAGCACGTCCAGCTTGGTCAGCGCAATACCGGTGATGCCGCCAACCTTGATGGCCTGACGTACCATCACCGCATCGAACCAGCCGCAGCGGCGGGAGCGGCCGGTGACAGTGCCGAATTCCTTGCCCCG
>JAPYUH010000219.1 GCA_029936195.1 Alphaproteobacteria bacterium | reverse complement strand
TTAGTGCTTCGGGATTTGTGAAGGCTTCGAACACCCGGGGGCGGGCGGCTTGAAAAGTCCGCCGCATTTCCAGAATAAATCCACCGTCGGCCAAAGCTTCGGCATTACTGACATTGTTCATGGTTTTTTGGTCTCCTCGGTTGGGTCCGCGGCGTCCAGGAATCGCTCCAGCCGGTCAAACTGATCGCCCCAAAACTGGCGGTAGGTATTGATCCAGGTCGCGGCCTGGGCCAGTGCCCGGCCGTCTAAACGGCAGGGCCGGTACTTGCCCTCGCGCCGGCGTTCCAGCAAGCCCGCCTCGGTCAGGACGCGAAGGTGGCGCGAGATTGCCGGCAGCGAGATATTAAAGGGTTCCGCCAGCTCATTGACGGAGGCGTCCCCTTCCGCCAACCGTTGCAGGATCGCCCGCCGCGTGGGGTCGGCCAGGGCGGCGAAAGTCTTGTCCAGATGCTGGTCGTCAAAGCCTGTCATGCAGCAAGTCCCATACATTTCATCATTTAACACATGGTTTAAATAATGAATGAGAAACGAATTGTCAAGCCTTCAAAGGATGCCATCGGGCGGGTCAATTTTTAGTTCTGTTGCCTATCGCATTTGTCAAATCGGCTTCCATGGCTGATAATTCTCCGAAAGAAGGGGAAACCGCCATGATATTTGCCAAATCATTCGCTACCGTCCGCCCGGATCGCTTTGTGGGTAAACTGTTCAACGGCCACACCTACGCGCGGACCGATTACCTCGGTGATGATACCTCGCACCGGGATACGCCCCAGGCCTTGTTGGTGGAACAGTCGGCCAATTCAGTTATCCCGCCGCATTTTCATGGCATCAATCAATATCAGGTGGTGGTCAAGGGCGGCGGTATGCTGGGCAAGCATCGGGTGGCGCCGGTCTGCATTCACTACGCCAACGCCTATACGGGCTACGGCCCCCTGAATGCGGAAGACGAGGGCATTTACTATTTTACCCTGCGGGCACAATCGGAACCGGGCGCCTTCTTCTTTCCAGAGGGGCGAAAGTTCCAACAGCCCAACGAACGGCGCAATTTGACGGCGGACGTGGCTATCCTGCCCGACGACAGCGCCCTGAAATCAATGGATGCCATTGAACAAGAGGTTGTCTTCCCACTTGAGGACGAAGGCCTGGCCGCCTGGAACCTGCGCATGGGCCCGAATATGGAATTTACCGGTCCCGATCCCGCGACCGGCGGCGGGCAATATTACGTGGTCATGAATGGCGATTTGATCCACGACGGCGAAACTTACGAAAAATGGTCCTGTGTTTTCGTCGAGCCGCCCGAAGAGGGCCTGGATATTCAGGCCGGGCCGGCGGGCCTGGAAGTTCTGATCCTGCAGTACCCATTCTGGGAAAAGGGCACCACCTTGGTATCCGATGCCCCGCTTTACGCCGAGGACCGGGTCGACTGACTGCCCGCCCCGCCGGCAAAAATGTCCAGCCGGGCCAGATAGCTGCCCACGACCATTGCCACGACAAAAATGCCGATCTCGGGCTTTAGAAAGGCCAGGGAGGCAATGGCGGGGCCTGGACAGAAACCCGACAGGCCCCACCCGGCGCCAAAGATCACGGCGCCGCGGACCAGCCGCATATCCAGATCTTGCCGCGCCGGCAGGTGGAATTGGTCATGCAAAATCGGCTTCGGCCAGCGGAGGACGAAGCGAAAGGCGACGGCCGTCACGGCCACGGCCCCGCCCATGACGAAAGCCAGGCTTGGATCCCAGTTCCCCGTGACATCGAGAAAGCCAATCACCTTGGCTGGATTGATCATGCCCGAGATGGCCAGCCCCAGGCCAAAAATGACGCCGCAGAGCAAGGGGATGAGCTGTACCATGATGCTATCCTCCCACCGCCAGGCCAATGATCAGCACCACCAGCCCGGCAACCCCCATGAAAATCATCGTCGCCGCCAACGAGCGTGGCGAAAGGCGCCCCAATCCGCAAACCCCATGACCCGACGTGCAGCCAGAGCCCATTTGCGTTCCAAAACCAACAAGCAGGCCGCCCACGACCAACACGCCGGTTTGTATATCTCCCGAAAATTCAAACGGATTGAGATTGATGGCACCGACGTCACCGCCCAATGCGATAAATAAGGCGGCGCCCGCGACCAAACCGGCCAGAAAATAATTCCGCCACCCACGGTCGGGACTGCCATTGTTGAGCAACCCGCCCAGGACACCGCTGATCCCCGCGATCCGCCCCATGGTGGCCAGCATGACAACGGCGGACAGGCCGATCAACAGACCGCCAATTAAAGCCGGTACAGGTGTGAAGTTCTCCATGACATTTTCCCTTCTCGCTACCCTTGGCAAATCTAGTCGCCGCAAAATCAGAATTCAATCGCCGAACGTCTAGTTTGGCGGCATGAAATCATTATATTGCCTGAATTGGGGAATTCATTTTGAGGACTGACGATGGCCTACGATTTTGACCTGTTTGTAATCGGCGCCGGCTCCGGCGGGGTCCGGGCCTCGCGCATTGCCGCGACCCACGGCGCCAAGGTGGCGATCGCGGAAGAATACCGCTATGGCGGCACCTGTGTCATTCGCGGCTGCGTGCCGAAAAAACTGTTCGTCTATGCCTCCCACTTCGCCGAGGACTTCGAGGATGCGGCAGCCTACGGCTGGAGCCTGGACAAACCCAGTTTCAATTGGACCACCCTGATCGCCAACAAGGACCGGGAAATTGACCGCCTGAACGGCATCTATATCAAACTGTTGGACGGCGCCGGCGTGCGCCGTTATGACGGCCGGGCCCGGTTGCGCGATGCCCACACCATTCAGATTGGCGATGACGTTGTCACCGCCGAACGTATTTTGCTGGCCACGGGGGGCACGCCCACGTATCCCGAGCTACCGGGCATCGAACATGCGATTTGCTCCAACGAAGCCTTCCACCTGGATGCCTTACCCCGCCATGTGACCGTGGTGGGGGGTGGCTATATCGCCGTGGAATTCGCCGGAATTTTCAATGGCCTGGGCTGCGAGGTGACCCAGTTGTACCGCGGCGAGCAGATATTACGCGGCTTTGACAGGGACGTGCGCGACCATCTGGCGGGCGAGATCGCCAAGAAAGGCATCGACCTGCGCACCGATACAAACGTCACCGGGATCGAGAAAATCAGCCAAGATTCCGGGGGCGGCTACCGGCTCACCCTGACCACGGGCGAGACCATGGACACGGGCCTGGTGATGTGCGCCACGGGACGCCACCCCAACAGCGGCGACCTTGGTTTGGAAACGGTTGGCGTCGAACTGACCAAGAGCGGCGCGGTCAAGGTAGATGACTGGTCGCAAACCAGCATCCCCCATATCCACGCCGTGGGCGATCTGACCGACCGCATCGCCCTGACCCCCGTGGCCTTGATGGAGGGGCACGCCTACGCCGATACCGTGTTCGGCAACATGCCCCGCCAGCCCAACCACGCCGATGTACCCTCCGCCGTGTTCAGCCAGCCCAGCGTCGGCCATGTGGGCCTGACGGAGGAACAGGCCCGGTCCCAAATCGGCGAAGTGGATATCTACAAATCCATCTTCACGCCCATGAAGCACACTCTGACGCCGTCGGATGAAAAGACCCTGATGAAGCTGATCGTCGATGCCAGGACGGACCGGGTGGTGGGCTGCCACGTGGTTGGCCCGGACGCCGCCGAGATGGTTCAGGGCCTGGGCATCGCCCTGCGCTGCAACGCCACCAAGGCGCAATTCGATGCCACGGTCGGCATTCATCCCTCCTCGGCCGAGGAACTGGTTACCATGCGCACCAAATGGACCCCGCCGCCGGAAGCCCAGGCGGCGGAGTAGGTGGACGAGCGGCCCAGACGTCCTATTTCCTTATTTGGCCGCCGGCTTCGAAAGTTGCCGCCATTGGGGCGATGCCATCAGCCATAGCAGGGTCGCCAGAAATACAACGCTGACCAGCAGATGCAGCAGTTCCGGTGTCGTGACGCCGAGCATAATGCCGGTGATCAAGGGGCCGGCGGCGGCACCGATGTCGCGCCAGGTCAGGTTCCGGGCCATGGGTCCCATCACCGCCCCGGTGGCGAACAGGGCAACGGCCGCCGGGATCAGGGTGCCAAGGGCGCCCCGGCCCAGGATGATCGCCGCCGCGCCGGCGTAGAGCCAGCCGAACCCGACCAATGCCAAACCCACCACCAGCAGCAGGCAGGCCAGCAGCAACGGGCGGCGCACGCCGTAACGGTCCGCGATATGGCCCGAGAGGGGCGCGACGATCATTTCCATCACCCTGCGGCCGGACATCACCAGGCCGGCCCAGATCATCGCCGCTTCCACGGAGATTTTGCCCGCCAGCATGATGGTAATGGTCATGGTGAAGATGCCGTCGACGCCAAACCCCATCCAGAAAATCAGCAAATCCAATCGATCGGGCCGGGGAATAAGGCCGGTACGCCTTGCCGCCACCGCCCCGGAACGGGGTAGGGATTTCGGCAGCATCCACGCCAACAGCACGGCGGCGACGGAGACTAGGGCGAGATAGAAAAACACATCGCGCGGCCCCACGATGCCGGCCAGCCAGGCACCGGCGGTGAGTGCCGCCAACGGGCCCACCTGTTCCACCGCGCGGCTGACTCCCACCCGCGTGCCGGTGCGGTCGCGGTCGGCGGCGGCATAGCCCAAGGTGGCCAGAACCAGGGCGCCGTAGGACAGCCCCCAGATAATCCGCGCCGCCAGCAACGGCGCCCAGCCTTGAAACAGTCCGTACATGGCCGTTGACGTCAGGGCAGTTATGGAGGCCAAAACACAAAGCCGCCTGAAACCGATGCGTTCCCCCAACCTGGCAATCATGCCGTAGGTAAAGGTGCGAATGATGCGGTTGGCCGCCAGCAGCACACCGACCCAAGCCAGGCTAACGCCGAAGGTTTCCGCATTGACAGGCAGCACCACATAAATCAGCGCATCGCCCAACAGCGCGACCGACATCGCGCCCGATGACAGCCATAGGCTGCGCCAGCTTTTGTCGTGCAGGCCGTCTTCGGACATGTGTTGAGAACCACCGGGCAGATAGATTGGCCATAGAGCTACCGGAACGCCGGGGGAAAAGCCAGAGCGGGCATTCCCGGTCCGCATTCCTAGCCCTTGGAAACATTGACTGCTTAACGTATACAGGGCGCCATATTTTTGTTGGGACAAATGCTATGACGACGCAATGGAACCCCGAAGGCTGGCGGCAGCGCCCGGCCTTGCAAATGCCCGAGTATGCCGATGACGCCGGATTGGGCGCCGTATTGGACAAGCTGCGTAGTTTTCCACCGCTGGTATTCGCCGGCGAAGTCAATGCCTTGCGCCGGCGCCTGGCTCAGGTGTCGGAGGGTAATGGCTTTCTGCTACAGGGCGGCGACTGTGCCGAGAGTTTCGCCGAATTTCATCCCGACAACATCCGCGACACCTTCCGCGTATTGATGCAAATGGCCGTGGTCTTAACCTTCGGCGGCGCCGTTCCGGTCGTCAAGGTGGGCCGCATGGCCGGTCAGTTCGCCAAACCGCGTTCCAGCCCCACGGAAACCATTGATGGTGTCGAGTTGCCCATCTACCGGGGCGACATCGTCAATGGCATAGACTTCGACGCGGCCTCCCGCGAACCCGACCCCAATCGCCTGTTGACCGCCTATTCCCAGGCCGCGGCAACCCTGAACCTGCTGCGCGCGTTCGCACAGGGCGGGTATGCGGATCTGTACAAGATCCACCGCTGGAACCTCGATTTCGTGGACGGCACGGAAACCGCGGCCCGGTATGGGGAGTTATGCGACCGTATCTCGGAAGCCTTGGACTTCATGGAAGCCTGCGGCATCAACGGCGATTCCGTTCCCGAAATGCGCCAGACGGATTTTTATACCTCTCACGAGGCCTTGCTGTTGAACTACGAAGAGGCCATGACCCGGCAGGATACCATCACCCGGATCGGCGGCTGGTACGACACCTCGGCTCACATGGTCTGGGTCGGCGACCGTACCCGCCAGGCGGACGGCGCCCATATTGAATACTGCCGCGGCATCAACAATCCCCTCGGGCTGAAGGCGGGCCCGACCCTGGACCCTGACGATTTGCTGCGTTTGATCGACATCCTGAACCCCGATAATGATCCCGGGCGCCTGACCTTGATCTGCCGCATGGGGGATGATCAGGTCATGGAAAAACTGCCTCCCCTGATCCGCACGGTGGAGCGCGAGGGGCGGAAAGTGGTCTGGTCCTGCGATCCCATGCACGGCAACACCATCAAATCCTCAACCGGCTACAAAACCCGGCCCTTCGACCGAATTCTGGCCGAGGTTCGGGGCTTTTTCGCCGTCCACCAGGCCGAAGGCACCCACGCCGGCGGCGTCCATGTGGAGATGACGGGCAAGGACGTGACGGAATGTCTGGGCGGTGCACAATTAATTGATGAGGAGCAATTGGCCTCCCGCTATCATACCCACTGCGATCCGCGCCTGAATGCCTCACAAAGTCTTGAGCTGACGTTCCTGATTGCCGAGATGCTGAAGCAGCAACGCGCGGAGCGGCCGCAGGCGGCGGAAGCCGCGCAGTAACCTATCGACCGGGTTGGGAGATCAGCCATGAGTGGCCAAGACGATCTGGAAGGTGATGTCGATCGCTGGAC
>JAPYUH010000466.1 GCA_029936195.1 Alphaproteobacteria bacterium | reverse complement strand
GGAGAAGATCTGGTGGATGTATACGAACATTTCAAATGGGTTGTTGAAAACGTCCAGCCACAGCGTTGGTTCGGCACGTCCGGCTTCATCGGGCGGAACTGTCATGCCTACGAAGGGGTCTATCTGCCTTTATCCGACAACGGCGCGCGGGTCGATATGATTTTTGCTGGGGTTCAATACGATTTGCGGTAAAAACACTGTCTTGAGAAATTTAGGATATGGATTGGAAACCCCATGAAATTCGGCATCGTGCCCATCAACATCGGCGTCGCCTCCGCCGAGCAAATGATCACCATTGCGCAAACGGCGGAAGACAGCGGCTTTGAAAGCGTCTGGACCTTCGAGCATGTTATTGTGCCCGTGGATTACCAATCTAAATATCCCTACGCGGCGTCGGGCAAAATGGGTGCCGCGCCCGAGACACCATTTGTCGATCCCTTGATCGCCCTGACCGCCATCGCGGCCCGGACCAAGACCATCCGCCTCGCCACCGGCGTCAATATCGTGGCCCAGACCAATCCCCTGCTGTTGGCGAAACAGGCCGCCAGCCTGGATTTCGTCTCCAACGGCCGCTTCATGCTCGGCGCCGGTATCGGCTGGCTGAGGGAAGAATTCGCCGCCATGGGCGTCCCGTTCGAGCGGCGCGGGGCGCGGTTCGATGACTATATGGTGGCCATGAAAAAAGTCTGGTCGGGCGAGGTGGTCGAGCACGACAGCGAATTTCTCAACTGGCATGGTTTCAAAAGCCATCCCCTGCCCATACAGCGTCCCGGCGTGCCCATCATCATGGGCGGCCGGGCCGGCAAGATTTATCAACGTATCGCCAAACATGGCGACGGCTGGTTCATCCCCGGCGCGGGCGCCGATGATCTGCCCCCCATGCTGGCCGAACTACGCGCCGCCTGCGAAGCCGAGGGGCGGAATTACGACGACATTGAATTGACCACCATGTGGAACCCAAAGGGCGGCGAAGATTCGTTGCAGGCCCTGGCGGATCTGGGCATCGACCGGGTTGTCACCATGCTGGGCGGCGATCTGGACGCCATCAAGGCCCTGGCCGAGGCCCATATCAAATAGCATTTCCCCACGAAGGATCGTTTTCATGGACGACCGTAAGATCCCCATCCTGGTCGGCTGCGGCCAGATCACCCAGCGGGAGGAAGACCCGGCAGCCGCCCAATCGCCCATGGACCTGACGGAGGCCGCCGTGCGTAGGGCGGCGGAGGATGCGGGCGCGGGCAATGCCTTGTTGGCGTCCCTGGATACGGTGCTGAGCATACGTTCGTTCTCGGATACCTCCTGGCGCTTCGCTTCGCCATTTGGGCAGTCGAGCAATGTGCCGAAAACCTTGGCCGCCCGCATTGGCGCCACCGAGGCGCGGCGACTGATCTACACCTATCCCGGC
>JAPYUH010000465.1 GCA_029936195.1 Alphaproteobacteria bacterium | reverse complement strand
ATTGATTCATGTGTGGACGGCCCCTGCGTTGCAAGGTTTTTTGATGCGTGCCCCCGGTCGGGTGCGGTCATGTGTCCGGCCTGTTGATGCGGTACGATGACCGCTGGCCCTGATGAAATTCGCGGATCGGGTTCCAATCAGAGTTGCGCGCTCGCCATTATTCGCATCGGCGCATGAATCAATGCGGAGTGTCCCAATCCCCGGATCAACCGGTTGGCGTTACATCAAATTATCTTCACCCTTGCAAAACCGACTATGTTGTCGTCTCGGTCGTGCTTTTGGTCCGTTCTTAAGATGCCGTGGCCCGGGCGCGGTAGTTTTCCTCACGGACCATCACCGCCCAGGCAATCCGTGCCGTCTTGTTGGCCATGGCGACGGTGACCAGGCGCGCGGGCCGGCGCTCGAGCAAGCCGTTGACCCAATCGGATCCAGGTGCGGTGTTGGCTCGTGCATAGCGCAACATGGAGGTTGAGCCGAGCACCAAAAGCCGTCGAATGTATCGATTGCCCTGCTTCGATATGCGGCCCAGACGGTCCTTGCCGCCGGTGGAGTTCTGCCTCGGCACCAACCCCAGCCAGGCGGAGAATTCCCGGCCCGAGCGGAAATAGGAGGGATCGGGCACCGTGGCCGCGATGGCCGAGGCCGTCAGGATGCCGATGCTGGGGATCGTCGCCAGCCGTTGCGAAGCGGCATTGCCTTTGTGCCAAGCCTTGATCTCGCCGTCGAGCGCCGCCGTGGCATCTTCGTTGCCCCGCAACTGCGCCACCAACGGCTTCAGCGCGGCCTTCGCCAAGGCCGGGATGCTTTCGTCCTCGCCATCCTCGATCACGGAAATGATATCCTCGACCTTGCCCCGCCCAAGTGGTGCGACCATGCCGAGCTCCGCCATATGCCCCCGTAGCGCATTGACCACCATGGTCTGCTGGCGCATCAGAAGTTCGCGGGACTTGTGCAACATCAGAGCCGCCTGCTGATCCTCGCTCTTGATCGGCACAAAGCGCATGTTAGGCCGCGTCACCGCCTCGCAGATCGCCGCTGCATCAACAGCATCACTCTTGCCGCGCCGCACATAAGCCTTCACGTAGGACGGCGGGATGATTTTCACTTCATGACCAAGAGATACCAGTTCACGCGACCAGAAGTGCGCCGTGCCGCAAGCTTCCATGCCAACCAGACAAGGCGGCAAGGCGGAGAAAAACGCGCAAACCTGGGCACGGCGAAGGCGGCGGCGGACAATGACATCGCCTCTGCCATTGATCCCATGTACTTGAAAAACGTTCTTGGCCAAATCTAGGCCAATTGTCGTAATATCCATTTGGACGGCTCCTCTCTAATGTGGCGTTCAATACGACCACCATATGGCACCTAGATGCCGGGGAGCAGGGGTCGTCCACCCCATCAGAGATCGCG
>JAPYUH010000218.1:4168-6679 GCA_029936195.1 Alphaproteobacteria bacterium | reverse complement strand
GGGCTACCGAAGGAGTGTTGCAATGCTATCCAGTATCAGTTTTACCTTCGATACCTATTGGACCCTCTGGATCACCATGTTCCCAAGCATCCCGTTTTGGAGCCCCCATGGCGCCGTGATGACGCCTATTCTGGGCGCCGCGATTTGTTTCCTTGCGGGCAAGTATTCCTGGGATTTGTTCCGCCGGGCCTGACCGTTCATCACATTGATCAGGCCGCCGCCCCCTCCGACGTTGGCGTTGATACCAGTTGTCCGCGCCGCCCGTCCCGCCCGCCGTCCCTGTTTTCACGCAGGACCATGAAGGCCACCAGCACCAGATTGATCAGGTTGAAGCCGATGCCGGTCAAAAACGCCAGGCTGTAGGCCGCGGTCAGGTCATAAATGAAGCCGCCCACATAGCCGCCGATCGCCATGCCCAAGGTGCCGAAAAATAGTATCACGCCAATGCGCCAGCCTGCCTGGCTGTCGTGAAACAGCTCCCGTATGATAATGGCGTACATGGGTACGATGCCGCCGTAGCCCAAACCATAGAACACCGACACCATATACAGGCCTTCCAAGGTGTCGGCATACATAAAACAAGCCAGGCCCAACAGCTGCAGGGCGGAACCCAACAGCAGGGTCGGCAAGCCGCCGATGTGGTCCGCCAGCCAGCCATAGGCCAGGCGGGATAGAAAGGCGCTGAACAAAAGGATCGACAGCATTTCCGTGCCCCGCGCCGTGGCAAAGCCCAGGTCCGAGCAATAGGCCACGATATGCACCATGGGCATGGACATGGCCACGCAACAGCCCACGATGGCGATGCACAACAAGGCGAAAGCTGTGTTGGCCCGCATGCCCAGCACCAGATCTTCGCCGCCCTTGGTACCGGTGGCCCGCGCCAGCTTGTCCGCCGCCGCCCCGCCCCGCAACATGCGTGGGCTGGGCCGGCGCATGACCAAGGCTAGGGGAAGCAGGGTCACGAAGCTGAACAAGGCGTAACCCAGCATGGTGTCGCGCCAACCGTAAATCTCGATGAAATAGCCGAACACCGGTGGCCAGACGGCGCCGGCCAGGCTTTGCCCGCCGGTCACCACGGCGACGGCGATACCCATGCGCCGGTCGAACCAATGGGTCACGTTGGTCAGCAGCGGCGAAAACATCGCACCGTTCCCCAGTACGCCCAGGATCAGCAGATGGGCGCCCAGAAACACCACCGCCGTTTGGGATTGCGAGATCACCACCATGGCCACGCCGACGAAGATGGCGCCGCAAAAGGCCGGGCCCAACATGCCCTTGCGGTCCGACCACAGGCCCATGAGGATGCCGCCCACGCCGGCCCCGAACAGGGCGGCGGAATAACCGGCCGAGGGGACCTGCCGGGGCCAGCCGAAATCGGCGGCGATGGGTTTCAGACCGACCACCACCAGATAGGTGGAGCCGAAGGCGACCGTGATCATCAAGGTCGAGGCAATGGCCACCCACCAGCCGTAGGACGTTTCAATGGACCCTGCTTTTGATATGGACATCGCTGTGGATATGGGAAACCAAGGGATATAAAAAGACGGCGCCGGCGTGGTGCCGGCACCGGGACGGATGGTACAGTCCCACCGGTCAATTGGAAATAGCACGAATCCGCGAGCCGGGACGCAGCAACATGGAAAAACCGTACTGCCAAGTTTGTGGGGGTACCGACTGCCCGCCCCATGCCGCGCGGGGCGAATGGCACTATCGGCGCTGCGCCACGTGCGGTCTGGTATTTCTTTCGCCCATGCTCGACGATGCCGCCCTGGCGGCCTTGTACGCTAATCCCGACAGCGGCGGCACCCGCGCCTATTTCCGCAAGGAGGCCTCCAAGCTGCGCCGGGCCCGGGGCCGGGTGCGGCATTTGGCCAATGCGGTTGCCGGTGGCCCAAATGGCCGGCGGTTTCTGGATGTGGGTTGTTCGGGCGGCTTCATGACCCAGGCCGCCTTGGAGGCGGGCTTCACCGCAACCGGCATTGATCCCGACAGCGATGCCGTGGCCCATGCCCGGGAAAATTTCCCCGGTGCCGATTATCTGGTTGGGGGTCTGACCGATGTTGCCGCAAAATTTAGTGAAGATTTCGATGCGGTCTATTGCTCCGAAGTGCTGGAACATGTGGCGGACGCCAATGCCTTTGTCGGGGCGATCGCCGGGGTTATGGCGGCGGGGGGCGTGCTGTATCTGACCACGCCCGACATTGGCCATTGGCGCCGGCCCAAGAATCTGGCCGATTGGGACGTCTTTACCCCGCCGCATCACTGCCTGTTTTTTTCCATGGGAAATTTGCGGCAGCTATTTCATCGCCACGGTTTGGAAATTTTCCACCGCCAATGGGCCTTTAAGCCGGGCCTGAAGGTGCTGGCCCGTAAAATAGGTAACACCACATGAGCACCGGACAAATCACGGGACAATTTAGCGGCATCTATCCCATGCTGTATGCTTTCTTTGATCAAGCGGGCCATCTGGACCGTGGCGCCATGCGGGCCCAGGTGCGGGGCGCCCTGGCC
>JAPYUH010000218.1:0-4068 GCA_029936195.1 Alphaproteobacteria bacterium | reverse complement strand
CCTGGCCACGGAAACCAACAAGCTGTCGACAGAGGAACGCCGTTCCTTAATGACCTGGGCGGCGGAAGATGTAGCTGGCCAGGCACCCCTTTCCATCACCATTGCGGAAAACAATGTCCCCGGACAGGCGGCGATGGCGCAACTGGCCGCTGATCTGGGCGCGGCCTGGGTGGTCCTGCAGCCGCCCCCCGTGCGCGGCGCGGCGGAGGCTGAATTGAGCCGTTTCTATGGCGCCGTCGCCGACCTGTCGCCCCTGCCCGTGGGCATCCAGAACGCGCCCGACTATATCGGCATCGGGCTGTCCAACGCCGGCTTCGCCGAACTGCGCCGCCGCCACCCCAACATCTCGATCATCAAGGCCGAGGGGCCGGCCACCTATATCGACGCCCTGCGCCAGGACACCAACGATAGCTTTACATTGTTCAATGGCCGCAACGGCATGGAGTTGGTGGACAGCCTGCGGGCGGGATGCCACGGCATCATCCCCGGCGTCGATGCCTGCGACCGCCAGGTGGCGATTTACGAGGCCTTTGTGCGAGGAGACGAAGCAGAGGCCGACCGCGCCTTCGCCGATATTCTGCCCCTGCTGTTATTCCTGATGCATTCCATCGACCATCTGCTGTGCTACGGCAAACGCCTGACCGCCCGCCGTCTCGACCTGGGCGCGGTGCATGACCGAACGCCGGCCCAACAGCCAACCGATTTCGGCCTGGAGATCATGAACCGCTTGTCAAAAGATCTGGGAAATTTCTGAGGAGGAAACACCACCATGCGCATCCATAATCTGTACGAAGACGAGGACGGCCAGTCTCATTTCCGCGATATCGAGGTGGAATGGACCTCGGAAGGCCGGGGCGGCAAATTATCGGACCGCCTGCCCGCCACGGGGATCATCTTCCGCCAGGTGCAGCCCGATTATGAGCTGGATTGGCATTCCGCGCCACGCCGGCAATACATCATCAACCTGGACGCCGGCGTGCAAATCACCGCCTCCGACGGCGAAGCCCGCATCATCGGCGCCGGCGAAGTGATTTTGGTCGAGGATATCAGCGGCAAGGGGCATCTGTCGAAAGCGGTGGATGAAAAAATCCGGCACTGCATTTTCGTGCCGGTGGAGTGAGCATTTGAGCACGTCGCGGCTAATAATGCGGCGGGGGTAGGTCGTCGGGTTGGCTGGGGCCTACGTCGCCTTCGACCCGCGCCAATCTGGCCCGCAATTCGGCCAGGTCACGGCGTAGGGCTTCGATCTCGGCCCATTGTTTGTTCACCATTTCGTTCAGATCATCAATGGTGCCGTCCTGGTGGGCGATGTGGCTTTCCAGCGCCGTGATGCGATCTTCCAAACCGTTCATAACCTCACCGTTCATAATCCTACTTTCGTGGCCAGGCCGCCGTCGATGGGGATGGTGGCTCCGGTGATATAGGCGCCCGCTTCCGAAGCCAGGAACAGGGCGGTGTTGGCGCCGTCCCAGGGGCTGCCCATGCGGCCCAGGCGGGGCAATTGATTGCGTTGTTGGCGGATCAGGTCCTTCGGGTCGCCGCTGGTCTGGTGATACAGCTCCAGCGCCGTGGGGGTGTCCATCAGGCCCAGCATCAGGACATTGCAGCGGATGCCGTGGGGGCCGTTTTCATAGGCCAGCCAGCGGCAGAATTCATTCAGGGCGGCCTTGGCCACCTTGTAGGCGATCAGGGGATACATGGCGACGGAGGCGATGGAAGAGGTGTGCAAGATACAGCCCGCCCCTTGTTCGCGCATGATCGGCAGCACATGTTTCGACAGCAGCATGGCGCCGGTCAAATTGCGGTCCAGAACGTCCCGCCATTGGGCCAGCTCAATCTCCGCCGTATCCCGGTCCACGATCCCGGCGCCCACGTTGTTGTGCAGGATATCGATGCGGCCGAAGGCATCAATTGTCGCGGCCATCAGTTCGCGGCAGTCATCCTCGTCCGTGATATCCATCAACATGGATTCGGCATCGAAGCCTTCCGCCCGCACCTGCCTGGCGGTTTCCTCCAGGGACGGCGCGGACCGGTTGGCCAGCATCAGCTTGGCGCCGGCGCGGGCAAACGTTAGCGCCGTGGCCCGGCCGTTGCCCATGCCGTCGGGCTCTGTCTGGCCGGCGCCGGCAATAATCGCAACCTTGTCTTGTAACGGCATGGTGTTCACTTTGGGGCGGTCAATTGAGAGCCTTCACTTGGGAAAAGCAGCCGGCCTAGGTGCGCCGTTCCGATGCCGCGCGGCGTTGTCCGGTTCGCCGGTTTTTCAGCCGCCGTTCAATGCCGCCCGGCGCGCCACCGGGCGAATTTTGCTGGCTTTGCCGGCGATCACTACCCCGGCGTTCCCCCGTGCGCCTTTGCGCGCCTCGTTCAATAACCATTTCCCCATTCCGCCGTTTTTTCCAGAAGGCCGACATCATGGCAGAATTCTCACGGCTTTGGTATACGCACCAGGGCAATCAAGGGTAATACCGCCAGAGAGGCGATTGTGTAGAGCTTGAAGGCGTTGATATAGCCGATCAGGGCGGCTTGCCGCCCCATTTCACTGCTGACGGCGGCCAGTCCCGTGGCACTGTCCATGCTCCAGGCGCCCAGGGCCCAGGGCAGGGTCAGGATCTTGTTATAGTTCGAGATGAATTCGGTCATGCCGGCATAGTTCGATGCGGTGGAGACGATCACCACGGTCACCGACAGCGAGATGAAGGCGGCGCTGCCCAGATTGCGCAGCAGGTGATAGACGGCGGAGGCTTCCGCCAGGTGCTTGTAATCCAGGGTGGCGAAGGCGGCCACGGTCAGGGGCACCCAGATGATGCCGATGGCCAATCCCTGCATGACCGAGTTCAAGCCCACGTCAAAGACGGTGGCGTTGGTGTCGAAGCTGGACATGTGCAGACCGGAGGCGACCTGGATCAGAAAGCCGAGGCTCATGCCGATCCTGGGGTCCAGCCTGGAAACGATCATGGCCACGAAAAAACCCAAAATGGCGCCGGCGCCGCGCAGCCCGAGCAGCAGGCCGATTATGCTGTCCGGGTAGCCCAGCAAACCTTGCAGCAGGGGCGGCATCAGCACCATGGGGGTGAAGTTCAGCATGCCGTAAATGGTGACGATGATCAGGCCGATGACGAAATTACGGTCCAGCAACAGGCGTGGGTTCAGAAAAGGCCGCCGCGCGGTCAGGCTGTGGACCACGAACAAATGCAGGGCGATCAGGGCCAGCACCGCCTCGATGATAATCTCCGGGCTTTCAAACCAATCCTGCCGCTGACCCCGCGACAGCAACATTTGCAGCCCGATCACGGCGACGGACAGGGTCAGGAAACCGGTCCAGTCCAGGCGGACGCCGGGCTGTCTGCCCTTGTCGGTCAGAAACAGATAAAGCCCGGCCAGGGCGATGGCGCCGAAGGGCAGGAACATGAAAAACGCCGCCTGCCAACCGTAATCCTCGGCCAGCCAGCCGCCCAGCACCGGCCCGATCACCGGCCCCACCACCACCGCCATGCCGAACACGGAAGTCGCCATGCTGTGCTGATGTTTGGGGAAGCTGTCCAACAGGATGGCCTGGCCGAGTGGGATCAGCGGCGCGCCGAAGGTCCCCTGGGCAATGCGGAACAACACCAGCATGGGCAGATTGGTGGCCAGGCCACAGAATAATGTGGCCACGGAAAAGCCCAACATGCTGCCCAGCATGACCCGGCGCCGGCCGAACCGCGCCGCCAGCCAGCCCGACATGGGCGTCATCACCGCCGTGGCCAGAATATTGAAGGTCATGACCCAGGCGATCTCGTCCTGGGTTGCCGACAGAGAGCCCTGCATTTGCGGCAGCACCACGGACACCACCAGGATCGCCATGGCGTATTGGGTGGTGGCCAAGGTGATGGAGAACAAGATGGCCCAGCGGCGCCACGCGGGAAGTGCGATATGTTCTTGTGCGATGGCGGTCATGGTCGGGCCAAACCGTCCCTTGGCTGATCCGTCCGGTCAACCAAATAATAACGACGGGAAATTGGAATTTTATTCAGGAAGACTTCCGCCGCGGCGTGCCGGACCGCGATTTTGGCCGCAGTCTGGGCC
>JAPYUH010000217.1:5175-6688 GCA_029936195.1 Alphaproteobacteria bacterium | reverse complement strand
CCTGGAACGAGCCATGTATTAGAACGAAATTTGCCATTTATCCCCCGTTTTGATCTTCATTTTGATCCTCGTCGAACTTACCGGCGGTTAACGCTTCCAGCGCGGCCACCGCCTCCGCCGCATCCACGCCCACCGCGCGGACCTCGATTTCCGTGTCGGGCGCCGCGGCCAGCATCATCAGCCCCATGATCGAACGGCCCGGCACCTCGACCCCCTGGCGGGTAACGAAAATATCGGCCTCGAAGCGTTCGGCGCAATTGACGAACTTGGCCGCGGCCCGGGCGTGCAGGCCGCGTCGGTTGATAATGGGGATGGTACGCCGAACGGTTTCGCTGCTCACTTGTCACCTTGCAACAGGTTGGAGGCGACATTGATATACTTGCGGCCGGACTCCTGCGCCTTGGCCACGGCGTCCTGCAAATCGTCCTCCTGGCGCACCTTCACCAGTTTGATCAACATGGGCAGGTTCATGCCGGCGATAACCTCCACATTGGCGCGGTCCAGCAGGGATATGGCCAGGTTGGAGGGGGTGCCGCCGAACATATCGGTCAGCAGGATGACGCCGTTGCCCGTATCAACTTCTTCCACCGCCTGCACGATCTCTGTCCGGCGTTGTTCCATATCATCATCCGGGCCGATGGAAATAGCCCGGATGCATTCCTGTGGGCCGACCACATGCTCGGTCGCGGCGACGAATTCATCCGCCAACCGACCATGGGTGACCAAAACCATACCAATCATCTTCCGCCCCTGGGCCTCTTTTTATAATACGCAAACATTGTCATTTACATGCGGTCCGCATCCCGGTGCCGTACCGTAACCGCATGCCCCGCCGCCGCCAACCGCCCAGTCAACTGTTCCGCCGCATAGACCGACCGGTGCCGACCCCCGGTACAACCGATGGCCACGGTCAGATAGCTTTTGCCTTCCCGCCGATACAACGGCAACAGAGTTTGCAGCATCCCGTCCAAGGATGCCAGAAAAGGCTCGCATGCCGGGTCGGCCGCGATATGGGCGCCCACGCCCGGGTCCCGCCCCGTCAAGGGCCGCAACGCGTCGACGTAATGGGGATTGGCCAGAAAGCGTACGTCAAACACCAGGTCGGCCTCCCGCGGCAGGCCCCGCCGGTACGAAAACGACAGGACCGAGACCGCCAGACCCGGCGCATCGGCCAGGCGGAACTGGCCGCCTACCAAGGCCCGCAATTCGCCGACCGTCAGGTTCGAGGTATCGATCAACAGATCCGCCCGTTCACGCAAGGGCGTCAGCAGCTGCCTCTCGCGCATGATGCCGTCCATCACCGTGCGGTCCTCGCCCAGGGGATGGCGGCGCCGGGTTTCGGTAAAGCGGCGGGCCAGAACCTCCGTGTCGCAATCCAGAAAGACCACGTCCAGATCCACGTCGTCCCGTGCGGCCAAGGGCCTGGTGGCTTGATCGAAGGCCTCGACACTGAAATCCCTCTGACGGAAATCGACGGCAATGGCGATGGCATGATCACCGCCGCCGGGCCGGC
>JAPYUH010000217.1:0-5075 GCA_029936195.1 Alphaproteobacteria bacterium | reverse complement strand
CTCTGACGGAAATCGACGGCAATGGCGATGGCATGATCACCGCCGCCGGGCCGGCTGAGGGGATCGAGCAAGCGGCTGATCAAGGATAGGGGCAGATTATCAATCGCCTCGAAGCCTACGTCTTCCAGCGCCTTGAGCGACAGGGTCCGCCCGGCGCCGGAAAGACCCGTGATCAGCACCAGACGTACCCGGGTCCGGGTCGATAATGCCGCGTCCTGATTATCGTCGGTCATGACGCCAAAATATCCTGAGGCAAGGAACGCACCAAAATCGCAACCTTATCCGGTGCCGAAGCTTCGAATGGGGCAAATGGGTAAAGCGGCAGGGCGACGCCGTCAATGGTGCAGCGATCAGCCTCCGGCAACCTGGGCACCGCGCCGGTCGGGCACAGATCCAGGACCAGACGCAAACGCACGTCACCATGCGTTTCAAACCGTACTAGGCCGACGCCCCGCACCTCCAACAATCCGGCGATTTGGCTTGGTGCGCTGGCCCAAAGTTCGTCGTCCCGCCGGCTCACCTCAACCTGATCATCGGCCACCAATCGTACCGCCATGTCCGGTCGAATATTGGGCCGATTGATCAGGCGCAGGGCCAAGTCCGACTTGCCCGCGCCCGATGGGCCGCGCAGTAGCAGGCCCGTGGCGCCAAAGGCGATACATGTTCCGTGCACGAGGATCATAGTTGGATCATAGTTGGGTCATGACTGGCAACCGGCCTAAAGGGTTATGGGTCCGCCCGCTTCATATCCGACGTTTGTCATGAAGATAGGCGAATTCTCCAGATCAATGAAGGTCAACTCATCCTTGTACATCTCCCGGCCGGCGGCCCGGCCGTCATTGGTGCCGGTGGCGGTGACGAAATGTTCCAGATCATCCCACCAGACCACGGCCAGGCCGTCATAATCCGCCGGACCGCCGCGGGATTGGTTGATGCCGTCCGCCGCCGGGCCCGAGGCGGTATGCCATTGCTGATACTTGCGGGCATCGAACGCAGCCATGTTCTTCGCCATCAACGGGCCGTGCCGGTTGCGCCAATAGCGTTGAAATTCGTCCCGGCTCAAGCCCTCCCGGCGGCGTAAACAGAAAACCAAGGTCAACATCTCTTTCTCCCAGCTTTGCAGGTAATCAATGCCATGATAGACGAAGGCCATGAAATATTTCGAAGATATTGCCGTCGGCGACGTGTGGGATTTAGGCGCGCGGGCGGTGGATGCCAGGGAAATCGTCGCCTTTGCCTCGCAATACGATCCGCAACCCTTCCATACCGACGGGGCGGCGGCCGAAAGCAGTTTTTTTGGCGGCCTGATCGCTTCGGGCTGGCATACCAATGCCATGGTCATGGGCCTGCTGGCGGACTTCATCAAACTTCGGGGCCTGGTCAGCATGGGCGCGCCGGGGATCGATCGGTGCCGCTGGTTGGTGCCGGTGCGGCCGGGGGATGTGCTGTCGGGGCGCGCCACGGTGATGGCGGCCAGGCTTTCGGCCAGCCGGCCCATGGGCCTGATAACCCTGCGCACGGAGGTCTTCAATCAGCTCAATGCCAAGGTGGTGCAATTGGACGGTGTCGGGATGTATGGCCTGCGCCCCGCCATGGATGTCGCGCCATGACCTATCTGGAGGATATTGTGGTTGGAACGGTGCGGGAATTCGGCCGGTATGCGGTGCGCGAAGATGAAATCATTGCCTTCGCCAAAACCTATGACAACCAATCCTTTCACACTGACGCGGTGGCCGCCAAGGACAGTATCTATGGCGGTTTGATCGCCTCGGGCTGGCAGGTCTGCGCCATGTTCATGGCCATGGCCTGCGAGTCACAAAAGGGACAGGACCGCATGGCCAGCCTGGGCTCGCCTGGCTTCGATGACCTGAAATGGCTGGAACCGGTGCGCCCCGGCGATGTTCTTTCCGCCCGCACGGAGGTGTTGTCCGCCACGCCGTCCCGGTTGAAGCCCGACCGGGGCACCGTGTCGTCGCGCATTCAGGTGCTCAATCAGACCGGCAAGGTGGTGCTGGAAATGACCTCCATGGGCCGCTTCCTGCGCCGGCCGGCAGCGTAAGTTCAAGAGGTCGGCCGGAAGGGTTTTCGGCCCTCGTTGACGATCAAATAGCGGTCGGCGATGGTGCCGTCGATGCCCTTGAAATAGCAACTGGCCCGGTTTGATCGCCCGCCATCGCCGAGGATGCAGAACACAGCGCCATGGCTGGCGCCTTGATCCTTACTGTATTTAGCCGCCCACCAGGGCCCGTCCCGACGTTGCCGCCGGATACTCTTGCCCCCCAGGCCCGAGACGAAGGCAAACGTCCGTCCCCTACCGATACGCAGGATGGGAGAGGTGGACAAAATGGTCCTGTTTTCGAAATGGCTCAACAAATGGGTGCGGGAATAGGAATGCTCGTGCCCCGTGGCGATGATGGCGCCGGCCTCGCGGCAGGCCTCGTAGGCGGCCCAGCCCACCGCGTCCTTCTTCTTGCCGAGCTGCATGGCGCGTTGGTTCTTGTGCCAGCTGCAGATCTTCCACAAAGCCCCGCTGGCGGCCAGTTTTCCGCGTATGTAGGCGATGTGGCGCGGGTCGTCGGGCCGCCTTGGAATGGTCCCAATGCCCGAGAAGACCATGAACAGATTGCGGTAGGTGCAAACCGACCGGACGCCCAGGTCATCCATGCAGCGGGCGCCCGGCACCCGGGCAAGCCGCCGTTTTAAGAGATCCTGATAGCCGCCGGTGCCGAAGAAACGTTTTCTGTCATGATTGCCGACGCTGGCAAAATAAGGAAATTCAGGGCCCAGAACCGCCGTGATCAGGCGGTCCCAGGCGGCCGGGTTGTCTTTGTAATCGAAATCCCCCTGGTGCAGGACCAGATCCGCGCCCTCCGCCCTGATCAGTTCCAAAACGGCCCGGGCGCCGGTGCCCGAACCCTGATCACCGATGAAGGCGATGGTCAGGTCATTGGGATCATCCACCATTGCCGGTGCCATGGTGTCCATGGTGTCCGGGGCGTCAATTTGGGTGCAGGCGCCGAGGGCGGTCAGAACCATGACCCAGATCAGGTTTTTCGTTTGACGCAAATCCTCTACTCCACTTCTCCATTCCTACAATGGCATGATACTGACGCCGCCTGACAGACGTGCCATACTGAACCTAAGCAAAAAATCTTCACGGAGACAGCATCATGGGAACGAACCTTACATTGACCGCCGCCGACGGCCACAACTTTGGCGCCTACCGGGCCGACCCGGACGGCGCGGCCAAGGGCGGCGTCGTCGTCATTCAGGAAATTTTCGGCGTCAACAGCCACATTCGCGAAGTTTGCGATGGCTTTGCCGCCGATGGCTACGTGGCCATTGCGCCGGCGCTGTTCGACCGCTCGGAAACCAAGGGTTGCGAACTGGGATATACCCCCGACGACATCGCCATCGGCCGGGATATCATGCAGACCTTTTCCTGGGATCTGTGCATGGACGATATCAAGGTGGTGGTGGATGTCATGGCCGGCGAAGGCCTCAAGGTGGGGACAGTGGGTTATTGCTGGGGCGGCACCATATCCTATCTGTGCGGCACCCGGCTGCCGGTGCAGGCGGCGGTGGTCTACTACGGCGGCCAGATCGTGCCCTATATCGACGAGACGGAAGGTTGCCCGCTGTTGATGCATTTCGGCGAGCATGACGCGGGCATCCCCTTGGAGAACGTCCATAAAATCGATGCGGCGCACCCGGACGCGGTGGTGCATGTCTACGATGCCGACCATGGCTTCAACTGCAACCATCGCGGCTCCTACAACGAGGCGGCGGCCAATCAGGCCCGCGGCCGCACCATGGAATTGTTCGCTCAGCAGCTGGGTTAGAAACGTCATGACCGCCGACGTCGCCCAACAACTTTGGCAGGCCCGTATCAGCGCCACCAAACTGGCCAGTAATTTCGCCGGCAGCCCGGCCACGGAGGCGGAAGGCTATGCCATCCAGGCGGCCATGATCGCAGCCTCCGGCCTGCCCTTGGTCGGATGGAAGATCGGCGCCACGGTGGAGGCATTGTTCGCGATGTTGGGGGTCAGCCAGCCGTTTCTAGGCCCCTTGTTCGAACGCTTTACCCACGACAATGGCGTCGAGCTACCGGTGCTGCCCGGAACCAGTATCGAAAGCGAGATAACGGTGCGGCTGCAATCGGACCTGCCCTGCCGGGCGCAACCTTACGGGCGGGCGGAACTGGAAGCGGCGGTGGCCGCTATTTACCCCTCGTTCGAGATTGTCGGCGCTCGCTTCGAGGGCGAGTTGGCGGGCGCCGGGTTTCGCGTCATCGCCGATGGCGGCGCCAACATCGGCACTATTGTGGGGCCGGAAATTCGCGATTGGAGCAGCTATGATCTGGCCGATCATCCGGTCAAGTTGTCCATCAACGGCGAACCGGTGAATACGGGCAGCACCGCCGTCCTGCTGTGGGATCATGTCTTCGACGCCCTGGGCTGGTGCCTGAAACAACCCGCCCTGTCGCCCCGCGGCTTTCGTGCCGGCGATCTGATCATGACCGGCACCTGCACCGGCATTACGCCAATCTCGCCCGGCGATGCGGTCATGGCCGATTTCGGCGCCATGGGACAGGTGCGCGCCACGTTCGTTTGAGAGGCCTGCCGGGGCGACGGAGAATTGATCATCTTCGTGCCGGGCCTTGTCGCATTGGATAAGCGTGTATTTTTAAATTTTCTTGCAATTTAAGTTTACATGGTGTAGTATTTTCACGCTGAGATTGGCGGGTTCGAAGTCCGCCATATTTTGAAAGTACAGGCGCTGTTTACCCCGCATACTCTGAATCAGCGGCCGGGCCGGCGCCTTTTTTGTGCCTGAAATTTGAGTTGAAGCGTTTCTCAACCAGTGTCCGAGCCCGCATCGTTGAATAGGCGGGTTCACGCCGCTCTCACCAGGCGACAAGGTTAGGGCTGGCTTTGGAACCATGGGGCAGGTCCCCGCGACCGGAACACTTTGCTTCACGACTGGGTGAGACGGCAACACAGGCAGCGCATGAACTTCTATGATCGGTCCGTTCATTTTTCATGGGAGACCGCGTCATGCGACATTTTCGAAGC
>JAPYUH010000216.1 GCA_029936195.1 Alphaproteobacteria bacterium | reverse complement strand
TGTTCTCGGCCACGCGGACCGAGTTCAAGTATCTGGAATCCTATTATTTCCACAATTGCATGTACGAAAAGGTCTGGCGCGACAACCGCCGCCGCCATACCGAGCACATCCCCACCTGGCAGCTGATTAACACCTACGGCCCGGACTGGAAGCTGATCATTGTCGGTGATGCCACCATGTCACCCTACGAGATCGTCTATCCGGGGGGCAGCGTGGAGCATTGGAATGAAGAATCCGGCCAAGTCTGGATGGAGCGGCTATTGGATCACTTCAAGCATGCTAGCTGGATCAATCCAGTACCCGAACGCCATTGGGAATACACCCCCTCCCTGCAAATGCTGCAACAAATAATGAGCCACCGCATGTACGGCCTGACCCTGGGCGGCCTGGACCAAAGCATGCGCAGCCTCAGCCGGTAGGGCCGGCCAAACGGCCACGCCGCCACCTAAATTCCCTGGGTGCGCGGCTCTAACCCGCGCGTGAGCGTCCGGTTGTTGGCCCGCCTTGACCCAGACATTCAGGGCGGTGGCGAAAGGCGCTCGTCATATTGGCGTCGTCGGACTAAATTAAATTCTAGGCACATCAGGCATGGGGAGTGCATTCACATGGAAGAAAGCTACAACAAGGGATTTCCCGTTTCCTGGGACCAGATGCATCGGGACAGCAAGGCACTGGCCTGGCGCCTGGCCGAAAAAGGTCCGTGGAGCCGTATCATCTCAATCACCCGGGGCGGCATGGTGCCCGCCTGCATCGTGGCCCGCGAATTGGACTTGCGGGTGGTAGATACCATCTGCATCAAAACATACGACCATCAGGACCGGGCCGAGCCGGAGATCCTGAAAGGTGTCAGCGAAGACGGCGAAGACGTCCTGATCATTGATGATCTGGTGGATACCGGCGCCACGGCGCGGGTGGTCCGCGCCATGCTGCCCAAGGCCCATTACGCCGCCGTCTATGCCAAGCCCGAGGGCCGGCCCCTGGTCGATACCTTCGTGACCGAGGTTAGCCAGGACACCTGGATTTTCCTGCCCTGGGATACGGAATTGCAATTCGTCCAGCCCATCGCCAATGCCGGAAAGTCCGGATAAAGCTCTTCAAGCTTGGTCCGAGCCACCCACTCCGCCGCCCGGCCACCCATTGAGGATGATCCCGTGGGTGGCCGGGAGGGGGAGTGGGTGGCTCGGTGATTTCAATCAAGCTTGGTCTTTTTGGCCCGTTTTTCTGGCGGGGCTTCCCTGTTTCACAAAGGCGCGCTATTTTGCCTTCAATAACAAATTGGAGGAAATGAGATGGGTGTGCTGAGTGGAAAAGTAATCCTGGTGACCGGTGGCGGCCGGGGCATTGGACGGGAGCATGCCCTGCTGGCGGCCCGCGAAGGCGCCAAAGTGGTGGTCAATGATCTGGGCGGCTCCATCTCCGGCGATGACGAAGGCGCGGTGGGTCCCGCCCAGGAGGTCGTCAACGAGATCAAGGCGGCGGGTGGCGAGGCCGCGGCCAACACGGACAGCGTGGCCGAGATGTCCGGCGCCAAACTCATGTTCCAACAAGCCATGGACAGCTTTGGCGGTCTGCACGGCGTGATCGCCCCGGCCGGCATTCTGCGCGATACCATGTTCCATAAAATGTCGGAAGAAGATTGGGACGCGGTCATTAATGTGCATCTCAAGGGCTCGTTCAACGTTACCCGCGCCACCATCAACCATTTTCGCGATCAGGAAGACGGCGCCTATGTGCTGTTCACCTCCACCTCCGGTCTGATCGGCAATATCGGGCAAACCAATTATGCCGCCGCCAAGATGGGCATTGTCGGACTGTCCCGGGTGATCGCCATGGAGAACGAGCGCAAGAATGTGCGCTCCAACATCCTCTCGCCCTCGGCCTGGACGCGGATGATCGGCACCATCCCCATCAAGGACGAGGCCACGGCCAAGCGCATGGAATTGACCAAGGCGCGCATGCGCCCGGATCAGATCGCACCCCTGGGCGTGGCCCTGGTGGCCGACGATGCCAAGGATTTGAGCGGGCAGATATTCTCCATCCGCGGCAACGAGGTTTACATCTGGAACCAGCCGCGCCCCACCCGCGGCATCGCCAATACGGAAGGCTGGACACCCTCGACCATGCTGTCGAACGCCTTTCCTGCTTTCCGCGCCAACACCACCGATCTGGGCAATGCCCGCACGGTTTTCACCTCCGACCCCCTGTAGTTTGTGAAACTGTAATTCGTAAAGCTGTAGTTTGTACCCCCATTAGTTTGGATAGGAGTTCCCCGCCATGGCCATGAACTACGATCACGTGATGTCCTTGAAACAAGAAGGACAGGAATTTTCCTATGGCGACAGGGAAACCATGTTGTATGCCCTTGGCGTCGGTTTCGGCCGGGACGCCATGGATCAAAAAGAATTGGACTATGTCTTTGAAGGCAATCCTCTGAAGACCGTGCCGTCCCTGGCGGTGGTGTTGACCCGGGGCAGCTTGCTGGCGGATTGCGGTTGGGATTACACCAAGGTTTTGCATGGCGAACAACGGCTGGAATTGTACCGCCCCCTGCCGCCCACGGGCGAATTGATCGCCGATGCGCGGGTTGTGGAGGCCTATGACAAGGGCGAGGGCAAGGGCGCCGTGGTGCATACGGAAATATCCGTGCGTCTGAAATCCGATGGCGAACCGTTGTTCAAGGTTGGCAGCGCGACATTCGCCCGGGGCGACGGCGGATTTGGCGGCTCCACCGCCCAGGCGCCCGCGCCCCACCCCACGCCGGACCGCGCCCCCGACGTCACTTGCGAATTGGAAACCCGCGTCGACCAGGCCCTGTTGTATCGCCTCAGCGGTGATCGCAATCCCCTGCATGCGGATCCGGTCCTGGCGCAAAAGGTCGGCTTTCCCGTCCCCATTCTGCATGGCCTGTGCACCTACGGCACCGCCTGCCGTGCGGTACTGACGACAATTTGCGATTACGACCACACCATGATCCGGGGTTTCGACGTGCGCTTTTCAGCGCCCGTCTACCCCGGCGAAACCATCATCACCGATATGTGGCGGGACGGTAACATCGTCTCGTTCCAATGCCGCTTGAAGGAACGCGACCTGGTCGTGGTCAAAAACGGCAAATGCACACTCGGTTCCTAATTGGGCTGACTAAAGGAAATTTGAAATGGCTGACTACGACGATATTGAAGTAACTCTTACCGGAAATGTGGCGTTGATCGAAATTCAACGTCCGCCTCATAACTTTTTCGACCGCGCCCTGATCCTCCAATTGGCGGATGCCTGTGGAGAATTGGGCGAAAACGCCGATTGCCGCGCCATTGTTTTGGCCGCGCAAGGCAAATCGTTTTGTGCCGGCGCCAATTTCAGCGACGGCTCGGGTCAGAATATCCTCGAAAAAGAAAAACCCACGCCCGAAACGCACCTGTATGTGGAAGCCGTCCGCCTGTTCTCCACGAAAAAGCCCATTGTCGGCGCCATTCAGGGCGCGGCTATCGGCGGCGGCCTGGGCCTGGCCCTGGTGCCCGATTTCCGCGTCACCTGCCCCGAGGGACGGTTCAGCGCCAACTTTACCCGCCTGGGCTTTCATCCCGGCTTTGGCCTGACCCATACCCTGCCCGCCCTGGTCGGCCAGCAGAACGCCACCATGATGATGTACACGGGCCGGCGCATTAAGGGCGAGGAAGCGGTGAAGATGGGCCTAGCCGACGTTCTGGTGCCCCTGGATCAAGTTCGTGGCGCGGCCATGGAACTGGCCGCCGAGATCGCCGAATGTTCGCCCCTGGGCGTGATCGAAACCCGGGCCACTATGCGCGGCGGCCTGGCCGAACGGGTCAAGGCGGCCACGGATCACGAGTTAACGATCCAAAACGTCTTGCGCGAAACCGATGACTTCAAGGAAGGCATCGCCGCCTCGTCCGAGAGGCGCGTGCCCAACTTCCAGGGCAGATAAGGGGCGGCAGATAAGCATGGATGAAGCAGAAAGCCTGGTCCGGGACGCGGCCACGCGCATTTTCCAGGACCTGGGCGACCCGCAAACCCTGAACAATGCCGCCGATGACGCCTGGCGCGCACCGTTGTGGTCCGCGCTGGAGGAAGCCGGGCTGACCACCGCTTGGGTGTCGGACGAATTGGGCGGCGCGGGTGCGGGGATCGGCTCCGGCTTCGCGGTGCTGCGGGTGGCGGGCGAATTCGCCGTCCCCCTGCCCCTGGCCGAAACCCTGTTGGCCGGCTGGTTATTGGAACAGGGGGGCATCGTCATGCCCGGCGGCGCCATGACCGTGGCACCGACACGGCGGGCCGACAAGATCAGCCTGGTGGATGGCAAGTTATCGGGCACGGTGCGGGCGGTTTCCTTCGCCACGAAAGTCGATCACATCGCCGTCCTGGCGGACGATCACGTGGCCCTGGTCAGCGCCGCCGATTGCCTTTGCCGGGACGGCCTGAATTTGGCGGGCGAGCCCTTGAACAGCGTCGATCTGAGTGGCGTTACCCCGCTGCAAATCGCCACCCTGCAGAATGGCGTCGATGCCAAGGCCTTGAATATGATGGGCGCGGCCGCCAGGGCCATGCAGATGGCCGGGGCCTTGCAGACGGTGTTGGAGATCGCCGTGCAATATGCCGAGGAGCGGGTGGCCTTCGGGCGGCCCATCGGCAAGTTCCAGGCCGTGCAGCAAAACCTGGCCCGTTTGGGCGAGGAGGCGGCGGCCGCCATCGCCATCGCCAATTCCACTGCCCATAGCATCGAAACCCTGGAAAGCTGGGCCGACGACGGGGTTTATCTGGATGTGGCCTCGGCAAAGATCCGGGTCGGCGAGGCCGCGGGGCAAGGCAGCGCCATCGGGCATCAGACCTTTGGCGCGATTGGCTTCACCAAGGAGCATATTCTGCACCGTTTCGTCCAACGCCTGTGGTCATGGCGGGATGATTTCGACAACGAGGCGGTTTGGGCCGCTGAACTGGGCCGCCGGGTCGCCGCCAAGGGCGGCGAGGGTTTGTGGCACGGACTAACCGCTGCCTGAGGACGTAAAATATGTCAGTTGCCATTCAATTCGATCCCATACGCCTGCCCCCCGAGGCCGAGGCCCTGCGCGCCGAGGTGCGGCAATTCCTCAAGGAAGAAATTACCGCCGGCACTTTTGATCCCAACGGCGGCAGCCGGGATAACCCGGAATTCAGCCGCAAGGTTGGCGAGCGGGGCTGGATCGGCATTACCTGGCCGAAGGAATACGGCGGTCAGGGCCGCAGCTTTCTGGAACGCTATGTCATTAACGAGGAATTCCTGGTGGCCCGGGCGCCGACCCGGAAACATTTCACCGCCGATCGGCAAAGCGGCCCGGTGTTGATCAAATATGCCTCGGAAGCGATTAAACAGGATATTCTGCCGCGCATCATCCGGGGCGAAGTCTCCTTTTGTATCGGCATGAGCGAACCGGATTCCGGTTCCGACCTGTTCGCCGCCAAGACCAAGGCGGAGCGCACGGACGGCGGCTGGCTGATCAACGGGCGCAAGTTGTGGACCTCTCGGGCCCACGAAGCCGATTACATGATCGGGCTGTTCCGCACCTCGGCCCCGACCCATGATAATCGCCGTCATGGCCTGTCGCAATTCCTGGTCGACATGAAAACCCCCGGCATCACCTGCCGGCCCGTGTTGCATCCGAACGGCAACTACGAATTCAACGAGGTCACTTTCGATGATGCCCTGTTGCCCCTGGATAATCTTCTGGGCGAGGCGGACATGGCCTGGAAACAGGCCACCTCCGAGCTGGCTTACGAACGCAGCGGCTCGGAGAGGTTTTTGGAAACCATCCAGGTCTTGATGGAACTGGTCGATGTGATCGGCGAAAACCCCGATGTTCGCGAGGCCGAGGGTCTGGGCCGACTGGTGGCGCAGCTGCATACCCTGCGGCGCATGTCCATTTCCGTCGCGGGCATGCTGCATGCGGGAAAGGAGCCGGTCTTGGAAGCGTCCGTCGTGAAGGATCTGGGCACGGTCTGGGAACAAGCGCTGCCGTCCGTGGCCCGTGATCTGGCCGCATTCGTGGACAGCGACCCCGGCAACCGCATTCGGTTCGAGGAAGTACTGGCCCGCAATATCACCATCGCGCCGAAGCTGACCATTCAGGGCGGTACCACCGAAATATTGCGCGGCATCGTCGCCCGCGGCCTCGGCCTACGTTAGGACCCAAAGTAAATGCCTGATCTGTCCGCCCTGTTGTGGCCGAATGTTGTTGCCGTCATCTCCGCCTCCCCCGACCCGACCATACTGCGCGGCCGTCTGATGACGGTGATGATGGGCCATGATTTCAAGGGCACGATCTATCCCATCTCGCGCAGCCATGACGAAATTCTCGGCCTGAAATGCCACAAGAGCATCGACGAAGTGCCGGAACAGGTCGACCTGGCCATCCTGATCATCCCGGCGGAATTCATCCCCGATACCCTGGAGCAATGCGGCAAGCTGGGCGTCCGCGCGGCGCAAATCCTAACCTCGGGCTTTGCCGAGGAAGGCGGAGACGAGGGCGCCGCCGTCCAGGACGAAATCCGCGCCATTGCCAAACGCCATGACATGGCCGTCATGGGCCCCAATTCCGAAGGTTTTGCCAATAGCGCGGCCGCTCTGTGCCCAACCTTCTCCCCCGCCGTGGACAACACGGAACTGCCCCTGCTGCCGCCCTGGCGCGACCAGGGCCACATCACCGCCATCGCGCAATCGGGGGGCATGGGGTTTGCCTTTTACGA
>JAPYUH010000464.1 GCA_029936195.1 Alphaproteobacteria bacterium | reverse complement strand
CAACCATCTATGCCACCGCCTATGGCAGCCTGGTCTGGCAGGCGCGCATGCAGCCGGGCGAAACCCTGCTGGTGCACGGCGCGGGCGGCGGCAGCGGTCTGGCGGCCGTCGATGTGGGCAAGGCCCTGGGCGCCAGGGTCATTGCCACTGCTGGAAGTGCTGCGAAGCTGGCCGCCGCCCGCAATGCCGGCGCGGACGACGTTATCAATTATCGTGAAACCGAGTTCCGCGACGTGGTCCTGGATCTGACCGGCGGCCGGGGCGCCGATGTCATATTTGATCCGGTGGGCGGCGCGGTGTTCGAACAATCCCTGCGCTGCACCGCACCGGAAGGGCGGATTTTTCCCATTGGTTTCGCGGGTGGTACAATTCCGCAAATTCCCGCCAATATCCTCCTGGTCAAGAATATATCGGTGCACGGCATCTATTGGGGCTACTACGGCGGTTGGGCCCGCCAGCCCCGAACGGCGGCGAACATCGAGCGGTTGCGCACCGCCATGGCAACCCTGTCCAAATGGCGGGCGGACGGCAGGTTGGAGCCGCTGGTGCACGGCACATTTCCGTTGGACGATTTTGCCGCGGCCCTGGATGTGATTACGGAACGGCGCGCCATCGGCAAGGTCGTCTTGACCATTTAGCGTAGTTCGCGGCATCGAATGGCCATGGTTTATTCATTCGCCAACCATTAGACTCGTCCCATGTCCGAGCAAACTGAACGCAAACTGGCAGCCGTCGTATCTGTTGATATTGTTGGCTATTCCCGCCTCATGGGCGTGGACGAGGTCGGTACGCTGGCCGCTTTCCGTTCCCATCGGGCAGAACTGATCGACGGCAAGATCGCAGCCCACGGCGGCCGCGTCGTCAAGACCATGGGTGATGGCCTGCTCTTGGAATTTCCCTCGGTCGTGAACGCAACGAAATGTTCCATCGAACTGCAAACGGGCATGTCGGAGCGGAATTTCGGCATCGGGAAGGATCGCCAGATTCAATTTCGAATCGGCATCAACCTGGGCGATATCATCATCGAAGGTGATGACATTCTGGGCGACGGCGTCAACATCGCGGCCCGCTTGCAGGAGATTGCCGAGCCCGGCGGCATTGCCATATCCCAACGGGTTTTTGAAGATGTTCAAGATCGCTTGGACATTCAATTCGTTGACTTTGGCGAACAGAAACTGAAAAATATCGCCCGTGCCGCCCACGTCTGGCGCTGGCAGCCAAATGATCAGCCGGCGGCGGCGGGGCCCGAGGCGCGCGAAACACCTGCCCACGAACCACTTGCCCTGCCGGACAAGCCGTCAATTGCCGTCTTGCCGTTTGACAACATGTCCGGCGACCCGGATCAGGATTATTTCGCCGACGGCATCACCGAGGACATCATCACGGCACTTTCGAAATTCCGCTGGTTCTTCGTCATCGCCC
>JAPYUH010000215.1:5583-6737 GCA_029936195.1 Alphaproteobacteria bacterium | reverse complement strand
GCGCTCGGCTTGCGTCTGACCAAGGATGCCCTGAATTTCGCCGTCGATGCGCCCAGCATGGATGCGGCCATGGCCATGGAAGACCGCCAGCAGATCTTGGCAACATATTCGGGCGACATTGCGGAGCGGCGCAAACGCTTCGAAAAGTAATATGTTATGAGGGTCGGGCCCCGGTTGACGGGGCGGACATGAATTCGGGGGAGATTAAACCATGAAACCTGTCTGTTTGGTCATGGGCGCGGGCGCGGGCATCGGCGGCAATGTGGCGAAACGCTTTGCGCGGGAGGGCTATCACGCCGCGCTGTGCCGTCGCAGCGACCAAGATGGTCTGAACAAGCTGGTGGGGGACATCGAGGAGAAAGGCGGTTCCGCCTCCGGTTACATCCTCAACGCCGTCAAGGATGACACCATCGAACAACGGGTCGCCGCCATTGAGGCGGATATTGGCCCTATAGAGGTCGTGGTCTTCAATCTCGGCGCCCAAATCGGTAACCGGGCCTTGGCGGACACAACCTACAAAGCGTTCGAAATAGGCTGGCGCATGGCCACCTTTGCCCTGTTCCGCACCGCCGCCGCCGTCTGCCCCGGTATGGAGGAGCGGGGCAAGGGCACAATATTGGTCACTTCCGCCACCGCCGCCGTGCGCGGCAATGCGGGCCAGCATTCCCATGCCGCCGCCATGGGCGGGCGGCGCATGTTGTGCCAGTCCTTGAATGCGGAGTTCTCGGCCAAGGGCATTCACGTGGCCCATATCATCGTTGACGGCTCCGTCGATGCCCCCGATACCCTGGGCAAGATGCTCGGTCCGGAGAAATTTCAGCAATTGCGGGAGAGCAAGGGCATGCAACATGACGGCCTGATGCTGCCCGCCAAAATCGCGGATACATATTTCCACCTGGCCCAGCAACACCGCTCCGCCTGGACCCACGAGCTGGATATGCGCGCCTTCTCCGACTTGGCCTGGTGGAACCATTAGACGGTTCCGGAAGAATCCCGGCGCGGCGGACCATTGATGCCAAGCAGCAGGGATAGAGACCCATTATAGGCGCCTAGCGAAGGCCTTCGGGTCGGCGCGCGAACAGCGTAATGGGGTGCCGTGGCACCGGTACCACAAGCCTGAATTTGGCACCCAAGCTCGAAGTCGGGGGCATGGC
>JAPYUH010000215.1:0-5483 GCA_029936195.1 Alphaproteobacteria bacterium | reverse complement strand
GCACCGGTACCACAAGCCTGAATTTGGCACCCAAGCTCGAAGTCGGGGGCATGGCCGACATGGGTCGTCACTGTCCCGGTTGCCCGCTTGCGGCGCGGCGGGCCCGTGAAACGATCCATATGGGTCTGTATCACCGCGCCTTGGTATTATCGTTTGATCAGCGGCAGCACCTGTTCGGCGATCCGGCGCATTTGGCCGAATTGGTCGGGGGAGCCGATGACGATTTGAAATATGCGGACGCCGGCATCGATATATTCGTTTAGGCGGGCGGCAATCCGGTCCGGTGGGCCGGCGACGGCCCAGCGGTCGACGACGTCGTCGCGGATCGGGGGGCCATGAAAATCTTCCAGATGGTCGCGCACACCTTCCCAGCCCAGGCGCGGATCATCGTTGACGTTCATGAAACAGTTAAAGGCGGGCATGTAGCCCTTACCGGGCTGGCGTTCGGCGCCCAGTTTGGCGATCTTGCGCCAGTTTTCGGCATATTCACCGGGCGACAGGTGCACCGTGATCCAGCCGTCGCCAAAGTCGATGACCCGGTTCAAGTTACCGGGCAGCCAGTGCCCGGCGATGCTGGGTTTCCAGCCGTGATGCACGGGGCCGCCCGGTTCGGTGGGGAAATAGATGCCGGATGCAATGAGTACGGGGGGCATGGATTGCGGCCGCGCGTGGCCCAGTGTGATTTCGTTGAAGCGAAAGAATTCGCCCTGATAACTGATCTTGTCGTTGGCCCAAAGTTGACGCATGACGTCGAGGCATTCATCGAACACTTTTCCGCGCTTGGCATACAGTTCCGCCGGGTTGAGATCGGTGCCGTGTTTCAACACCGCCAGGCCTTCGAATTCCCGTTTGATCAGGGTTGGCGTGCCCGCTCCCATGCCCACGCCCATGATGGCCCGCTGATCCGAGAGCTCGTACAACGTGGCCCATTGATTGGCCAACTGCACGGGGTTGCGCGCCTGGGGTGTCAGAATGCCGGTACAAAGGCGAATGCGGCTGGTCCGGCCGGCGATGGCGGCCAGGGTCGTGACGGGGCAATAGGCCGCCGTCGTGCGCCGGCCCATCATGGCGTCATGGACCCAGACGGCGTCGAAGCCCATGGCCTCCGCCTCCACCGCCGCCCGCACTAGGTCCGAGAGGTCATAGGCCTTGCCGGTGATGCCGGTGACGTTGTTGATGGAAACGCCGATGATCAGATCATCGTTATGCATTGGTCTTCAACATAAAATTTTTCGGCTCGGCGAGTGATTCAAACCCGTACTGGCGGTAAAGGCCATGGGCATCAGCGGTGGCCAAAAAGAACCGCTTCACATCCATTAGATCAGGGTGGCTTACTGTGCATTCCATCAGCCATTTACCCAAACCAAGGCCCCGCATCTCGTCCAGTACGAAAACATCCGACAACCAGGCAAAGCGCGCCTTGTCCGAGACTACGCGGCAAAACCCCACCTGCCCCCAGTTCTTGCCGCTGTTTTCGCCACCGCCTTCACGGTACAGCCCAAATATCAAGGCATTGTCGATGGACCAGCGTATCTTGTCCTTCGGCGTGTTCTTGCCCCAATAGGTTTGCGCCAAATAATCGACGGTGAAGTCCAGATCGAGACGGCCCGCATCGGTCGAGATGACAAAGCCGTCCCGCCGCCATTCCATGGCTTTAGGCGGTCTGTTTGTTTTTCGAGGCGGCGATATCGGCGGACATGTCGCGGGGGTCCGTGGCGCCGATATTAATTTCCGAGACCATGGCCCGGCGCGGCAGGCACACGGCCATCATGACGGCGGCAGAGATATCTTCCGGCTGCATCATGCGGGCGCGGGTGACGGCATCTGGCACCAGGGGGCGGTTATCCATGATCGGGGTGTCCACCTCGCCCGGCGAGACGGTGATGGCGCGAATACCGTGCACGCGCATTTCCTGGGCCAAAACGTTCATGTAGACCCGGGCGGCTGTCTTGGCGGCACTATAGACGGAACCAGCCATCACCGAGGGGTTGACCCCGGCCATGGAGGCGATCATGACGATATCGCCGCGCCCCTGGTCGATCATGGGCTGTAACAGTGCCTTGGTCATCATGGCCGGGCCCATGGTGTTGACGTCCATGACGCCGCGCCATTCTTCCGCCCCGATATAGCGCACGCTTCTGACCACGGAACTGAAACCGGCATTGTTGACCAGGATGTCGATGGTGCCGTGTTCGGCCAACAGCGCCGCCGCGCATTGTTCGATAGCCTCCGCGTCGGTCAGATCACAGGTTACCGCACTGGCGCTGCCGCCGGCGGCGGTGACGGCCTGCACGGTTTCCTCCAACGGTTCCATGCGGCGGCCACAGACGATCACCTTGGCCCCGGCGCCGGCCAGGTCAATGGCGACGGCACGGCCGATGCCGGTACCCCCGCCGGTTACGAACGCGGTTTGGCCTTGTAGTACACTCATGATGGGTTCCCTAAATTAGTGGCTGAATTTGTTGTTGAGAGCAACTTACACTATTCGGCGCCATTATCCGATGTGGTTGCGCTTCAATTCCGGAATTATATCCGTGGCGATACGCTCGAACGTCGACTCCTGTTCCGCCAATACCGGATAATAGAGACCGATTTCGGTGAAGCCCTGTTCGGTCAGGCGCGAGACCTGATCCACGAACAGATTTTCAGACTCGTAATAGCCAATCCTGCCGCCGGCGGACCGCGACGCCATATCAAACATCAGATAGGTCCGTTCCAACGTGGCCGGGTCGCGATCCTGGGTCTGGCACAAACCATCCACCCGCCTGGTGCGCTCAACCGCTTCGGCCAACTGGGCATCGAAGGTTTCGGCAAAGCTGATGGTGTTCCATTTGTCGGCATGACGGGCGGTGATATCCAACATCTTCGGCCCCAGGGCCGCCACCACGATGGGCGGTCGCGGGGACTGGATGGGGCGGGGGTTCATCACCGCGCCGTTGATCTGATAATACTCGCCTTGGAACGATGTCACCTCGTTGGACAGCAGCAAATCGACGATCCGCACATACTTCCCCAGGCGCGCCACGCGCTCGGGATTATCCCAATTTGGAATGCCGATCATCTCGTAGACCGGGTCGATCCTCAGGCCGGTGCCCAGCCCAACCTCCAACCGCCCGCCCGAGATATGATCCAGGGTCAAGGCCTGGCGTGCCAACATGGCGGGATTGCGCAAGGGAATTTGCGTCACATAAGTGGCCAGGCGAATGCGCGAGGTCTCCCGCGCCACCGCCGCCAACAGGGTCCAGACTTCCAGCCAGGGCCGGGACGGCTCACTCCAATCAACGAAATGATCGCCGGTGGTGACCATGTCAAAGCCCAGGTCCTCGACCCGTTTAAACCGTGCCGACACCTCGTCCCAGGTTACGCTGGCAGGGTAATTACTTGAAAACTTAAATTCTTGGTCATCGCTTTCACAAGGTCCTTCCACCTAGGTTTTCATTCAACATCAGCAGATAGCCATCGGGGTCCTGCAGGAACAGTTCACGCTGTCCGCTTTCCCTATCGCCGGTACGGCGCCAGGCATCACGCAGGGGCGTATGAATGGGCCAGTTCCCTTGCGCAAGCGTGCCCTGGATGGCGCCAAGATCATCAACTTCAATTTGGAACATCATGCCCTGCTCCAACGGCGGTTCCAAGGGACCCGTTTCCCACCGTCCATTGCGCTGGCACAGCATAATCTGCGCCGCCCGGCTATCGGCCAAGGTCCGCTCCAGATACATGAACCGCTCGTCGCGACGTTCGAATGCGACGAGAAAGCCCAGCACATCCCACCAAAAGGCCCGGCTTGCCGCGATATCCGCCACATGCATTTCACAGACCAGGACCTGCCATCCTGTCTGGGCGGCCTACCAAATTGTTCGTCATTATCAGCCAGGGTTCAGTTCCAAAATAGTTACGGCAAGTGCTATTATGGCTTTCTATACCGATCAGGAAAGACACATTGATGACGCTAAGTGAAACCATCAGGCCGCAAGGGACGGCCAGGCCGCTGGACCATGTGCCAGGCGATCTGGGCTTGCCGATATTCGGCAATACCTTCGCATTTTTGAAAGACCCATTCGGGTTTCACCAACAGCGCCGGGAACAGTATGGCCCGATCTATAAATTTGGCGTCTTCGGTGGCCGTACCGTGGCGCTGTATGGCGCCGATGCCCTGGAATACGTCCTGATGGACCGGGAGAAGAATTTCTCCTCGCGCAAGGGCTGGCGGCTGCTGGAGCGTCTGTTTCCCGACGGCCTGATGCTGCGGGATTTCGACGACCATCGCGGCCACAGGCGGATCATGCAGGCGGCTTTCAAGCCCAAACCCATGCGAGATTACATGCTGCACCTGAACCAAGGTATCGCGCGGGGCATTGGCGCCTGGGCGCCCTCGGATCGGTTTGAATTCTACCCCGCTATCAAGGATCTAACGCTGGAACTGGGTGCCTCGGTCTTTCTCGGCCTGACTATGGGCCCGGAAGCCGCCAAGGTGAACCAGGCTTTCGTGGACGAGATTGCGGCCTCGGTCGCCGTGTTGCGGCGGCCCTGGCCCGGCAGCCAAATGCGCCGCGGGGTCAAGGCGCGGGCATTTTTATTGACCTACTTTCGTGATCTGATCCCGGCCCGGCGGGCGGGCGGCGAGGACGATATGTTCAGCCAGTTCTGCCAGGCCCGCTCCGAGGACGGCGCCTATTTCAACGACGATGAAATCGTCGATCACCTTAATTTCCTGCTGATGGCGGCGCACGATACCACCACCTCGGTCCTGACCACCATGATCTGGGCCATGGCTCAATATCCCGATTGGCAGGACGCCGTGCGCGGGGAGGTTTTGGCCGTGGGCTCGGAGCAGTTGAGCTACGATGATCTGGATAAGTTGGAATTAACCGAGCGTGTCCTCAAGGAAGCCCTGCGGTTCCGGCCCCCGGTGCCGTTCCTGCCGCGCTTCGCCGAGCGGGCGTTTGAATTCGGTGGCTACGAAATTCCCGCCCAAACCTCGGTCTCCGTCAGTCCCGGCCTGGTCCACATGGACCCCGAATTATGGAACCAACCGACCTTGTTTGATCCGGACCGTTTCTCGGATAACCGGGCCGAGGACCGCCGCCACCGCTTTGCCTGGACGCCATTCGGCGGCGGGGCGCACAAATGCATCGGGATGCATTTTGCCATTATGCAGGTGCGCGCCTTCGTACATCAGTTCCTGCAACATTATTCCGTTGCCTTGCCGGACGATTATCAGAACCGCTGGCAGGCCATTCCCATTCCTAAGCCGAGGGACGGCCTGCCGGTAATCCTTAGCCGACGATAGGATGTGTCATGAAATCTAGCCGCCGCCTCGCTACGGTATTTCTATTGGCCCTGATGGTCGCGGGGTTGGGTTTCGAGGCGCGGGCGCAAGATCCCTGCCGCCGCCCCGGCACGCCCCTGGAGGCCAAGGCCCTGGCCAAGAAAGCGGTGGACCATATGGCCGAGGTGGGGGCGGAACGGGCCTTCGCCGATTT
>JAPYUH010000214.1:4491-6756 GCA_029936195.1 Alphaproteobacteria bacterium | reverse complement strand
AAACCGGGTGTTCGATTTCGGCCTGCCTGAAAAGCCGAACCGGGCCGCGCCCTAGAAAAGCCCCATTGGGTATAGCAACGACTTCGGGCGAGGCCATGGTCATGGGTCTCGCCCGAAGTCTTTCCCCACCGGCGCGAAGATAACAAACGACGGAGAGTTCCAAAATGGCTGTTGAACTGCGAAATGCGGTCGCCGAGGACGAAAGGCGGTGCGCCGCATTGCTGTCCGAGTTGAAATCGGCCACCCGTTCATCGCCCGTACGCCCCTTGCGGGATTCCTTTCAGCAGCTGTTGGGCAAGGAACGGGGAGAAATCGTTCTGGCCGTTGAAGGTCCGGATATTCTTGGCATGGCCACGGTAAGTTACAATCTGGCCCTGCGGTACGGCGGCGAATATTGCCAGCTGGAAGAATTGATCGTGACGCCCGCGGCCCGGGGCAAAAATGTGGGCGGTCTGTTGGTGGGTCGCATTGTTGATAATGCCAAGGCACGGGGCTGCGCCGAAATCGGGCTGTATCTGTTGGAAACGACGGAACATAACCGGCCGTTCTATGAAAAATACGGCTTCAAGGTGATCGGCACCGAAATGCGCCAGACATTGGATGACGGCGCCCCATGACGGATATCGTTGCCGTACGGCGTGATGATGATCTGGAGATCGTGCGGACGCTGGTCCTTGAATATTTGGCCTGGGTCGTGGCGCAGACCGAAAAAGAATATGGCGAGAAAATTGACCTTGACAGCGCCTTTGATCATGCCTGGGGGGAAATCGGCAAATTCCATGCGCCCACGGGCCTAATTCTTTTGGCGAGACAAGGCGGCGCGGCGGCGGGCGTGGCTTTTCTGAAGGAACTGCGGCCCGGGATCTGCGAAGTAAAGCGGGTATATGTCCGCCCTGATTTCCGGGGCAATAATATCGGCAACCAGTTGATGGCACGGTTGATCCACGAGGCGCGGGAGTTGGGATATGCGCGGATGTTCCTTGATACCGCAAAGTTCATGCGGGCGGCCCATGTCGTCTACCGCGCCCTTGGTTTCAAGGAGACGGAGATCTATTCGGAATCCGAATACGGCGACAATTTCGCCAAGCATCTCATATTCATGGAACTCGTCCTTTGATCGCGGACGGCGTACCGCCTTGCCTCAAAAGCCCGGAGTTGACATTTCATGGAACCGCGGCAGCCCGTCCGTTATCTCGTACCAGGGCGCCTTGGAGCCCGTGAAAATATGATCGTCGGCGCCCTGACCGGGATCGTCGTCCAGGCAGCCCAAGGGGATGGCGACCTTGCCGGTATCCGGCCTTGGACTCGGCATGCCGGAGCCGCAGACACGGCAAAATGATTGTGCGAAAGACCTTGCCTCGGGCACCTGGTACCGGTCCAACAGGTCCGCGCCTCTCAGGAAATGAAATGCGTCGATGGAGAGGAAGCCATTGGTGGTGTGGGCCGCTGCCCTTGCCTTGCGGCAACGTCGGCAATGGCAATTGTGCACAATGTCGAACGGTGCGCTGATTTCGAATGCGACGCCGCCGCAAAGGCACGATCCATGTATGCGTCCCGGCGTTTCCGATTGCCGCGCGGGCATGGGCGATGCTGCCAGTCCCACTTCCGCCGGATAGGCATCATGTTGCGGCAAATTATCGTCGATGGCATGCCAGGGCGCTTTTGAACCGGTGAAAATATGCATATCGGGCCGGATACCGGGATCGTCGTCCAGGCAACCGGCGGGGATCACCGCCCGCGCGCCGACCATCATGGGCACCACCGACCCGCAGGTGGCGCAAAAAGCGCGGGTCAGGCGCGGCGAACATCCATGTTCCTTGATGACCTCCGTACCAGCGACCAGTCGGTAGTTCTGGGCACCAGTTGAAAGGTAGGTCGCGAACGGCGCCCCATGGGCCTTGCGGCAGATGGAACAGTGGCAATGACACATATTGCCAACGGGGCCGTCAATCTCCCAACGGACCGAATTACAAAGACAGCTGCCTCGGATCATATGGTAATATTCCTACTCTCCATTCGATTGCCGTCCTCATTCCGGATTGAGGGATTCCAAAAAATCTGAAATGGCCCGGCTGACTTTTTCGGGTTGGTCAGAATGGACATTATGGCCCGCGCTGGTAACGGTTGTCCGGCAAATTCTTGGATTAAGCTGCATCATCCTAAGAGCTTCGGTATCTTGCAATCGGGCGAATATCTCTGAATCCGCCTGGATCAACAACGTTGGACAGGCCAGCCTGGCCGTCAGAGTTTCCGGATCATATCCCA
>JAPYUH010000214.1:0-4391 GCA_029936195.1 Alphaproteobacteria bacterium | reverse complement strand
ATCAACAACGTTGGACAGGCCAGCCTGGCCGTCAGAGTTTCCGGATCATATCCCATATAGGGATCGCGCAAAATGTAGGCATCGAAAACATCTGCGTCCAGCAAGGCCAGGGATCGGGCCCGAATGCGATCACCGAGGGAATCTCTGGATTATTCACTTTCGCCAAGCAGATGATAGAACTCGCCGAAATTTTTGCCCTGCCCCAGGATATCACGCCAAGCCGCGAATATTGGCTGAAAGGGCCGGCCTTGCAAGCGTCCATCAGCGGTCCACACCGGCAGATCTTCAAGGATCACCGACCTTATGTGCTTAGGAATAGCGTTGGCGACGACCAGCGACACATGGGCACCCAGCGAATGACCTAGAAGATCGACAGGTTCGGTGAAGTTTTTTCTATAAAGGCAATGACATCGGCGGCATAGTCGGCAATGGAATATGCGCCCGGCATCCTGCCAGAATGACCACAGCCGCGAAAATCCAATGCGTGGATATGATGGCGAAAACACAAAGCCGGCATGATCGGCAGGAAATGCCGCCACCAGTTGGAAATGCCATGAAGCATAACCAATGCGTTGCCGTTTGACGGACCTTCGGCAAAGTTCAGTTCTACATTGCCTGTATTGAATCGGCGTTCTGTAAACATGCGAACTGCTCCAGCTTCAAATTTATTACGTCCGGGCGCCGAAATAGAGGGTGCTGTTTCAAACGTTGCCCTGGGTGCTATCCCCTTCAGAAACTTCCAACAGGCCGATGGAACCGTTTTGCCGGACTATGCGCCTTGATTTCCCGGCGCACGGAATGGCAAAGACAACTGCCCCGAATCATTTCGACGTCGTCCCTCTGTTATCGGGTCTTCCCCGCGCTCAATTTTTCCCAATCAAAAAGAGAGGGTTCCTTATCCTTGAAGCGCTGCACCGCCGCCTTGTGATAGGGCGTGACCAAGGCCATGCCTTGGGCATCGGCTTCCAATTCCAACAGCGTCCGATGGTCCAGATTAAAGGATTGGTTTAGAATATTTTTCGACATGCCGATGGCCGCGGTGGAGGCATTGCGGAAGCGGCCGGCGAACTCGCGGACCTCGTCCATGGCGGTGTCTTGCGGCACGATATCCAGAATCAAGCCAAGCTCCTTGGCCTCCTCGGCCGCAACCTTGCGGGCCGTGAAAACCAGTTCCTTGGCCCGCTGCAGCCCGACCAGGCGTGGCAGGATGTAAAAGCCGCTCCAATCGGGGACCGCGCCGATGCGGCCAAAGGCCTGCATGAACATGCCCTTGGGCGTGGCGAAGACAAAATCCGCGGCAAGGGCGAAATTGCAACCCGCGCCCGCCGCCGGACCATCAACCAACGAGATCACCGGAAGCTCGATATGGGCGAGATCATAGATCAGGTCATGATCCGACCTAAGGCCCTGCCGGGTCATCAATGATGTGCGCTCATCGCTGCCCATGCCCTTGATATCGCCGCCGGCGCAAAACGCACCGCCTGCTCCCGTGAGGATCAGGGCCTTGATCTCTTCACCCGCTTGTTCCTTCACCACCTTGAGGGCAGCCCGCAAGTCAGCCCGCATTTCCGGGCTTAGGGCATTGCGGGCCTCGGGCCGGAACAGGGTGATCGTTGCGATCTCGTCGCTGATGTCGAACCTGATGTGTTTGAAAGCCATACCAAGAGAATCCTTTCCGTCTGCTACTATTTTTGCATTCTGTTTAAAGGCTGGATCAGCCGCGCCAGTCGTCGCCGACCTCGCGCTCCAACTGACGGATCATGGCGGACCATTGGCGGATTTCCATCTCGACCCGGCGCTTGCCCTGAATCTTCTTGCCCACTTCGATGGTGTAGTCGATGGTCTCCTGGGTCGGGTATTGCAATTCCTGGCCCAAGGCCAGGGCGTCGACCTGGTATTGGCAGGCGGTTTCCATGCGGTACATCCAGAAGAACGCCTCGGCAATGGTCTCTCCCACGGTCAGCAGGCCATGGTTGCGCAGCACCATGATGCGGCCATCGCCAAGATCGCTAACAATGCGCTCCCGCTCGGAATGGTCCAGGGCCACGGATTCATAATCGTGATATGTGACCGCCGATTGGATCAGCAAGGCCTTTTGGTTTAGGGGCAGCAGGCCGCCCTTCATGCAGGCGACGGCGTTGCCGGCCCGCGTGTGGGTATGCATCACCGCGTTCATGACATCGGACGACATGTGCACCGCCGAATGAATAGTGAAGCCGGCCGGATTGATGGGAAAATCGCTGTCGCTTAAGGTATTGCCGTCCTGGTCCACCTTGATTAGCGAAGAGGCGGTAATCTCGCCGAACAGTATGCCGTAAGGGTTCAAAAGAAAATGCTCCGTTCCCGGGATGCGCAGGGACAGGTGGGTGCCGAACAAATCGGACCAGCCATAGTGATCCACCAGACGGTAACAGGCGGCCAGGTCGCAGCGGGCCTCCCACTCGACGGCGTTGAATTCACTGGGGACGGCGCCGTGGCGGCCGAGACTGGATGTTGTGGACATGGCGTGTTCCTCGTTTGCTTTATTGGTTTTCAAGTTGGCGGCAATGTATCCCGACCATGCTGCAATTCCCAGTAGTTCCGTTGATATCTTGGAGGCTTGAGGTTCATGGCGGCGGCCGCGGCCATTCAAACCGCCCTCGCCGGGCGCTGGACCAAATTTTTCCACGGCTGATCAACGGCCGACCGCTCCGCCGATTAAATTCTTCAAAATCAGCCTAACTGTGATTACCGCCACTTCGTCGGGACAGTTTATGGACTATGTATTGTCCATGGGCCGGCGGCACCTGATTCGCCCACCTTATCCCGCGTGTGATGACGCCTGATTAAGGAGAATATAGCAATGCTTGCAACATTTTTTCCATTTAGGAAATTATTGGCTGGCCTGGACGGGGCTGTTTCCCACCGTGCCCCTGTGGAGCCCCCATGGCGCCGTCATGACATTGATCATGAGCCTGGCCGTCGGAGTTCTGGCCGGCATCTATTTCAAACGCTTGGTCGCCCGGACGTGAAACCGCCCAAAAACCGCCAGCTAGCTTTTATCGGGGCCTTTTAGGATCAACGCCGCGACGTCAATAAAATGCGCCGACTCTACATGCCCCGCTTCGCGCATATGCGCCGCGACTTGCGAAATCGATTCCTGAAGTTCATTTTCAGGCGCGCTGGCGTCTACATTAACCGTTGCCGGATTCTGTTGGTTGTCCATGATCGTTATCTAACCCTTTGTCAAGCAATGTCCTGATGTTCCCTCGTACCATCCGGGACGCGAGCTACGGATAATGATCAATATGTTATGCACTGTCGCCTACCCGAATGGGTGGGCACGAATTAGTTGCGATAGTGAATTTCTGGTCTTTAACGTTTAGGGGCGACGGCGCATGACGAGGCAATCCAAGGCCCACGGCAATGAAACGCTCTGTCCGGTTTCATGCAGGGTTGGCGCCATGCTTTGCTCCAACCCAACCAATGATAAATTGAGATTGAACAGGGATTGTACATAGCGCACGGCGGTGTCGGCATCTTGAAATTGCCAATCGCATCGATGATAAAACCGCGACCAAAGGGAAAAATGGTCCGATAACTGTTCAGCGATGGCCGCCATATTCAGATAGACGCCGTTGTGGGTTGGCACACTATGGGTATCGACCAAATCGGCGAATATCTGAATTGTATTCAGGGCGCCTTCGCATTGGCGGTGGGACATATGCCCTGGGGCCGGATCATCCAATGGAGCAGGTACATCCTGTAAGATGACGATGCCATCGGGCTTCATTGCGGCGGCAATATCCCGTGCCAAGGCATCCGGCAGGGATTGGCCGTCGGATACCACGTGATGCAAAAACAGCCAAGGATGCCACGGCATCGTATTCGGCATCATCTGGCAGGAAATCCAGTCCGCCGGCAATGTCGGCGTTGTAATGGCGGCGGACGCCGGCGGGCGCCTGAAAGGCAATATCGATTGTATCGACGATCCAAGCCCATGCCTTGCAGGCAGGCGGTCAAGGTGCCGTTGCCACTGCCAAGTTCCAGGACATGCTTGCCGGTACCATCACTTAAATAGTCCCGGAAACTTTGCAGTTCCGCATACCGGGCATCGGGGCAAAGCGTTTCCGCCGCAGAATAACTTTTCATCCGTTCAGGCGTAAATGCCGTCATGTCCCCATCCCAATCCGGAGTCAACATTTTTGATGTGTCAACGGACTATATACATGTATTTGTATTGAACTACACGTAAAAATTTAATATATAATTATTAATATCGTAAAAATGGAATAATATGATATGCCTTGCATACAATTGACCACCGACCGTTTCCTATTGCGACCATTAATGGACTCGGACGCGCCTTCATTGGGTATTGCCATGCGTGATGCCAACGTCACGGAAAATAT
>JAPYUH010000463.1 GCA_029936195.1 Alphaproteobacteria bacterium | reverse complement strand
CGGATGCCGCCGCCGGCGAGCACGATGCTTTGGCAGGCGGTCCAGTGGTCGCGTCCGGCGCCTTTCACACCATTGGAACGCGGGTCGCCAATCTTTGGCTTGCGGCCCATCTCGCTGGTCAGCACCACTAGTGTGGATTCCAGCAGGCCACGTTGATGTAGATCCTCCAAGAGCGCTGAATAGCAACGGTCAAAGCGCGGCAGCAGGTCTTCCTTGAGGCAACCAAAATTATTTCCGTGAGTGTCCCATCCTCCGGCGCTCCTGCACTTTTTGGCAAGACTTCCGTTAATGCCATCCACTTTCCAGAACACAGTCACAAACGGTACACCGGCTTCCACAAGCCGCCGTGCCATCAGCATGCTCATGCCATTGAGATGTTCGCCGTAGCGTTCGCGCACTTTTTTTGGCTCACTGGCAATATCAAATGCACCAGCGGTGGCGGTGTTGGAAAGCAGATCAAAGGCCTTTTGCTGTTGGCGCGTGTAGTTGGCAATGGCGGGGTCGATATCGGCGGAACGGCGGGCGTTGTTGACGGCTTCGAGGAACACTTTGCGTTCGGCGAGCCGCTTGCGGTCCATGCCGTCAGTCAGCGTTAGTGAAGGCGCGGTGAAGCGCAGCGGGTTTTCATGCTGACCGTAAATATAAAAGGGATCGTGATCCATCCCGAGCCGACCGGCGAATTGGCCGGGGCGTGTGTAGGGAGCGCGACTGGGCTTGGTCGGCAGGGTAATAATCTGTGGCAGCTTGGGATGCTTGGGCCGGCGTTGGCCAATGACCGTGCCCATGTACGGCGCGTCGGTGGGGTAGGGGCGGCGGTTATTGCCCTCGGTGCGGAAGGTCTGGTCGGGCACATTGCCGGTGAGGTTGTAGTAATAGCCTGCGTGATGGTCGCCAGTCGCCTTTCCACTGTCGGTGACTGAGCGCACGATGGCCAGGTGCTTCCCCTGCTTGGCGGTCATTGGCAGGTGCTCGCAAATTTCCAGGCCTGGTGCGGTAGTCTTGATGGGATTGAATGGCCCACGATACTCTATCGGCGCCTCGGGTTTCATGTCCCACATATCGATGTGGGAGGAACCGCCGCAAAGGAAAAACAGGATGACCGACTTGGCTGGCTTTTTGCGCCCGCCTCCCAGATTGGTCGGCGCGGACATCAGCGAGGGGCCAAACTTCAAGCCGCCCAGCCCGGCGGTTGAGGCCATGAGAAAGGTGCGCCGATCCATGCAGAAATCATGGCACGTCATTGGAGCTAGTCAATGGCCGAAGCGCGGTATAGATTTCGGGCATGAGCTCACTGATACGTTCCCTCGCTTTGTCCCTTTTGTTTGCCGGATTTCTCAATGCGGCAGAGACCGCCCCCAAGGCTTTCATCAATGGCACCGGCCCCGGTTGGCGGGCATTGACGGAGGAGGATTTCACCAACGTCAATTG
>JAPYUH010000213.1:3398-6812 GCA_029936195.1 Alphaproteobacteria bacterium | reverse complement strand
CAGAGGAGGGGAATATGAAAATGTTACCTCGAGTTCTGTTTTGGCTTGGCATTATTTCAATCCCGCTAGCCTGGATTATCTGGTACGTCGGAATTGATGTGGAGCTCTTAAGGCCTGTCCTTGGCGGCATTGAAGATCCGGCTCTAAAAGCAGTCCTTCAAGAAGCCCATGCGGAGCGGCTGGGAATATGGGTGGGTATTTGGCCCGTGACGCTGCTGGTGTTGAGCAATATTCTCGAAAAGAACGCTCCAGAATAAAGGCCAATTTGGCCCGGGCGTCGCGACACCGAAGTTCGGCAAGGAATACCGTTGCCTTGACGGCATTGGCTTGCCGGTCAAATGGGCCACAGTTGCGTATTGGGCATGGCGGGGCAAAGTGGGGCATGGTGGGGTATCGGTGTGGCCATGATGGCCACCGCAGACGATGAAATTTGCGTTAGCCTGTCTCGCCGGATATTCCTGTCCGCGCGACCCGAACGGCCGATGGCACCACCGCCATATGGGCAACCGCAACTCAGGCCCGACCCGGCGGCAGGCCGTCCACCAAGGGCACGAAACGAACATCCAGCAGGCGCTCTTCCTTGAACCCATCATCCTGCCTCGTCACCCGGATCAGGGTTTGGTCGCCCGAGGGGCCGACGGGGACGATCATGATGCCGCCGTCGTCCAGTTGATCGGCCAGGGTTTGGGGCATTTCAGGTGCGGCGGCGGTGACGATTATGCGGGCGAAGGGGGCCAATTCCGGCCAGCCCTTGCCGCCGTCGCCCAGGCGGGTGGTGATGTTGTGCAGTTTCAGGTCCTCGAACCGCCCCTCCGCCTGCGCCAGCAGGGTGCGGTAGCGTTCGATGGTGCAGACCCGGCGGCACAGTTGCGCCAGGACGGCGGCCTGATAGCCCGAGCCGGTGCCGATTTCCAAAACCCGGTCCCGGCCGCCAAGACACAGCGCCTGGGTCATATAGGCGACGACGAAGGGTTGGCTGATGGTCTGGCCCTGGCTGATGGGCAAGGGCATGTTTTCGTACGCTTCCGAGCGCATGGCGTCGGGCACGAACAGCTCGCGCGGCACCCGCTCGACGGCGCTCAAGACCCCCTTGTCGGCAATGCCCTGCCGGCGCAGGTCCATGATAAGGCGTATCTTATGCGCCTCATAGCTCATGCTCGGAAGGCTGCCTTGAGTTGCTTCAGGGTCTTGTTCTCGGTCAGGTCCATGTGCAGGGGCGTGATGGCGATACGGCCCTCTTCCGTGGCGCGCAGATCCGTGCCCGCCTTGGGCGTGCCATGTTGCGGCCGATAGCCAAGCCAGTAATAGGGTTTTTCGCGGGCATCGATGCGTTGTTCAATATTCAGGGCGGTAATATCCCGGCGGCCCTGGCGCACCACTTCAACGCCCCGCACATCGCCGGGCAGGCAGTCGGGAAAATTGACGTTCATCAAAACCTCCTCAGGCCAGCCGATGGCGACCAGGCGGCGGATCACGTCGCCGGCATGTTTTTCCGCCGTGGCCCAATGCATGACCTTGCGGTTGGCAAACGATTGGCTCAGTGCGATGGAGGGCACGCCCACCAAAGTCCCCTCCATGGCGGCGGCGATGGTGCCGGAATAGGTCACGTCCTCGCCCATGTTGGCGCCCCGGTTGACGCCGGAGAGCAACAGATCGGGGGGATTGTCCGCCATCACCTGGTTCATGGCCATCATGACGCAATCCGTGGGCGTACCTTCGACGGCGAATTTCTTGGCCGAGATTTTTCGCAGACGCAGCGGCGCGGTCAGGGTCAGGGAATGGGAGGCACCACTGTGCTCCCCCTCGGGCGCCACCACCCAGACATCATCCGACAGGCTTCGGGCGATCCGTTGCAGCACCTTCATGCCGGGGGCATTGATGCCGTCATCGTTGCTCAAAAGAATACGCATACGTCGTAAATTGGCGAGTTTAGGAGCCATACGTTTAGTCAATCCTGGTTTTTCCACCCAAATGGGGCTGCAGGGCCTCGGGAATGGCAAAGCCACCATCGGCCAATTGATAATTTTCCATCACCGCGATCATGGTGCGGCCGACCGCCAGGCCGGAACCGTTCAGGGTATGGACAAATTCGGTGCCCTTGCCCTGATTGGGTTTGAAGCGCGCAGCCATGCGGCGGGCCTGAAAATCGCCGCAGTTGGAGCACGAGGAGATTTCCCGGTACATATCCTGCCCCGGCATCCAGGCCTCGATATCATAGGTGCGCCGGGCTGAAAATCCCATGTCACCGCTGCTCAACAGCATCACCCTGTAAGGGATTTCCAAGCGCTGCAAAATGGCTTCGGCGCACGCTGTCATGCGGTCCAGCTCCTCGCCGGATTGTTCGGGATGGCTGATGGAGACCATTTCCACCTTGTAAAACTGATGCTGGCGCAGCATGCCGCGGGTATCCCGCCCGGCGGCCCCGGCTTCGGAGCGGAAACAGGCGGTGTGGGCAACAAAGCGCAGGGGCAATTCACCCTCGCCCAGGACGCCGTCGCGGACCAGATTGGTCAGCACCATCTCGGCCGTGGGGATCAAATAAAAATCGTCGGTGGTCTTGAAAAGATCTTCTTCAAACTTCGGCAGGTTGCCGGTGCCAAATGCCGTGTGCTCCTTCACCAACATCGGCACGGAGGTTTCCCGATAGCCGAATTCGTCCGTGTGCATATCCAGCATGAAAGCCGCCAGCGCGCGCTCCAGCCGGGCCAGGACGCCATGCAGGACCACGAAACGGGCCCCGGAAATTTTCGAAGCCGCCTCGAAATCCATCAAGCCCAGGGCTTCGCCGATCTCAAAATGCTCCCGAGGGGCAAAATCGAACTTGGTGGGTTCGCCATGGCGGCGGACTTCCACGTTGCTGTCTTCATCCGGGCCCACGGGCACGTCGGTCTCGGGGCGGTTGGGCAGGCCGGACAAGGTTTCCCGCAAGGCCCCGGACAGGGTCCGCTCGACCTCCTCGCCTTCCCGCAGCGCGCCTTTCAATTGACCTACTTCGGTGATCAGGGCGTCCGCATCCTCTCCCTTGGACTTAGCGGCGCCGATCTGTTTCGAGAGGGCATTGCGGCGGTTCTGCATCTCCTGCAGCGCAGTCCTGTTGGCCCGCGCGGCTTCGTCCCGGGCGAGGACGTCACTGGCCAAGGGGGCCAGGCCCCGGGCGGCCAGGGCGGCGTCGAACGCCTCCGGGTTTTCGCGAATCCAACGCAGATCGTACATGGCGGCAGGTCTCTGATTTATTCATTTGGTTGAGCGCGCACTGTATACGCGCCACGCCGCGCGCCGTCCAGGGCCCGCCATTACCCGCGATTGCTCGCCATTGTGGACCGGGGGCCAATCGGAGGGCGATACGGCCGATCTAATCCTTGTAACCGATGACGCCCCGCAAATCCGCGCCGGTCATCTTGGCGCCACGCAAAT
>JAPYUH010000213.1:0-3298 GCA_029936195.1 Alphaproteobacteria bacterium | reverse complement strand
CTCCCCGCAAGGATACGCCCGACAGATCAACCCCGCTCATATCGGCCTGGGAACCTTCAGCGCCCAGGGTGCGCACCCAGATGGAATGCTGGTGCAGAATATCGGAAATGGTGCCGCCGATCTCCGCCAGCGAGGGCGCGATGACGGCGCCATTCAATTGCTCCTGCACCATGTCGGATTTCTTGAACAATGATGCGGTCAGATCGGCGCCGCTGAAATTTGTGCCTTCCATGGTGGCGCCCAACAGTACCGCGCCGTGCAGCACGCAATCGCCCAGGTTGGCGCCGCTTAAATCCGATCCAGCCAAGTTCACCTTGACCAGGTTTGCGTGCCGCAAATTTGCCCATCTCAAATCCGTGCGCGGACCGAAGGCACCGCCCAGGCGGCTGCTTTTCAAATTGGCCCGTGCAAAGACCGCCTCGTCGACGCGGCTGACACCGTCACCCACGGGCTCGTATCCTCCCCCCTCTATCTGCACAAACAACCGGCCATCGCGGATGTCGGCTTCTTCCAAATTGGCCGCCTCCAAATTGGCCCGGTGCAGGGTTATGCCCCGCAAATCCGCCTTTGAAAGGTCCGCGCCCCGTAGATCCGCGCCTTCTAATACCGCCGCGAACAGGGAAATTCCGACCATGGAGGCTTCATAGAAGATACACCGGCTTAGGTTCGTGCCCGCCAGCTCCGCCCACGACAGATCGCGTTTGGCAAATACAAGATCGGCGACGTCATGCAACTTCAATACCAGGCGATCCCCTCCATGGATGCCTCGTAAAAACTGCCTATGCGCCGCCAATTTCGTCTGCAACGTGTCTTGAGAGATGCGCGGAGCCATATAAGCGCCGTCCTCCAATTGCGTGGGCCAATATTCTGGCGGAGGGGCGTTAACAAACTCATACGTTCGTGGCGGCGTCCGGTTGTTTCTCGGGCGCGGCGGCCGCAAAGGCGTCGAGAGCCTGACAGGCCTGATCAATACGCTGCAATGTGGGATAGCGGGACAGATCAACGTCAAATCTGCGGGCGTTATAGAGCTGCGGCACCAGGCACAAATCCGCTATCGACGGTTGATCCCCATGACAAAACAGCCCCGTTTCCGCATGATTGGCAACAAGGCCTTCCAAGCCTTCGAGACCCTGGCAGACCCAATGGCGGTACCAGGTCAACCGCCCCTCGGCCGAGACGCCCAATTCCCCGGTCAGGAAATTCAAGACCTTCAAGTTATCGATGGGATGGATGTCACAGGCCACCACCTGGGCCAGTTGCCGAACGCGGGCCCGGCCGGGAATATCACTGGGCAACAATGCTGGTTCGGGATGGCATTCATCCAGATATTCCAAAATCGCCAGGGACTGGCTCAACCGCAGGTCACCGTCGATCAAGGTGGGCACCAGACCTTGGGGGTTCAGGGCCAGATAGTCGTCGCCGCGTTGGTCGTTCTTTTGCAGATGGATGAATTCTTCCTCCACCGCCAGACCTTTCAGGTTCAATGCAATCCTTACCCGGTAGGCAGCGGAGGAACGCCAATAGCCGTAGAGTTTCATCGCCCCACCTCCTCCTCTAACCCAAAACCGTGAAGCTGCTGTTCGGGTTGATTTTCCGGTTGCGGGAGAAAAACCCGATATTGGCCCGGCGTTTGGTGTGAAGATAATCGAACTGCACCGGATCGGCGTCATGGTCCCGGCCGCCTTGAGTGGCGATTATCAGTTCCGCCATCATGGCGCCGGCCACGGGGGCATTCTTGAACTGATTTCCCGACGTACCCACCGCCATGTAGAAGCCCGGCAGGTCGGATTGGTCATAGATCGGGATCCAATCATCGGTTACATCGTAAAGCGATACCACGCCCTTGGCCTGATTGGGGATTTTCAAGTCCGGCACCCGTTGCCCCGCGCGCAGGGCCTGGGTTTGCCATTGATCGGTGAATTCCGTGTTGTAGTCGTCGGGGTCAACCCATTCCCGGCCGTCGCATTCGGGATCTTCGCTGCCGAACAGGATGTGGTTTCCCGTTTCGGGCCGGCTGTAGCAGGCAATATCGCTATCCGAAGTCACGGGCCCGCGGCTCATATAGTCGAAACCTTCGGGCGCGGGTATATGTACCACTTCCTGGCGCAGGGCGCGGGTCTTGATGTTCATGGCATCGGCGACCCCGGCCATTTCGTTGATTATGGCCGAATGCGGCCCGGCCACGTTGGCCACCACCGGCGCATCGATATCATCGCCATTGGCCAACGTGATGCCACGAACCTTGCCACCGGATTGGCGGATCTCCCTGACATCGGCGTTGAACAAAAAGGCCGCTCCCGCCGCCTCCGCCGCCACTTGTACATTGTGGGTGGCCAGTTGCGGATCGGTGATGTAGCCCGCCTGCGGGGTAAAAACGGCGCCCGACATGGACGGCCCCGTCGCCTCGCCGAAGCCCGGGTCATCCATGCGCTTGGCGGGCGCGAAACTGCGCAGGTCATAAATCGGCAAGCGCTCCATGATCGCGGCATTGTCCCAATCTTCCCAGGCGATATCCAGGGCATCAAGATTGGCGCAGATGGATTTCATGTAGCCGTTGCTTTCGGTCTTCATAATGGCGCAGCCGACTTCCTCGAACCGGGCCAGTCCACGTTCATCCTCCACGCCCAGATGGGCGGCCCAGTTTTTCCAATACTGATAGCCCTCGAACGCCAGGGCGGTGCCGTCCAGAGTGGAATAATGGCTGCGAATAATGGCGCAGGAGGCAGAGGTGGAGCCATAGCCGGCGGCGGGCAGACGGTCCACGTTCAACGTGCGCCAGCCCCGGCGGCTTAACTCCAATCCAACCGAAGCGCCAATGATGCCGGCCCCGATAATGATCGCATCGAATTGTTCGGCCACGACGGCTCCTCTCTCTTAAACGGTCATTAATCATAATCGCATAGAGAGGTGATGTATGCCGCTCAAATGTGGGGACTTATGGATTATCTGGAAAGCATGGTGCGTGCCTTCGCCAATACCAAACCCTGGCAGGGCGAGGTTCCACCAGACTATTTCCCAAATTTCCTCGGCGTAATGACGGAGCAATTGTTCATCGCGGACCACGCGCCGTCCAATAATACCCTCGCCGTGGACGCCGCGGACAACATGACGCCGGCGCCGGGTTTCACTGATAGCGAAATATTTTTTGAGCAGGCCGCGATCCACGAGGCGGTCAAGGCGGCGCGCGGGAAATTCATCATGGTGGAACTGGGCGGCGGCTATGCCGCCCGCACGGTCGATGCCCATGCCGCCCTGCAACAGCATAATCCCATGCCCGGCCGTTATGTGGTGGTGGAGG
>JAPYUH010000462.1 GCA_029936195.1 Alphaproteobacteria bacterium | reverse complement strand
ACTGGGTTTGTCTCAAAGACTTCCGTTGCCAGACCTTCTGGTTTAGGCTTTCCGTATGAGAAACCCGACCGCCACTGCTAAAATGACATCGGATAAAGCAACAGTATCGTTCAAGATTTTATTTGCTGGAGCCAGCTTGTTGTTTTTATCCGGCTGTCCGACAAGGAAGAGTTGGATCCGGTCTCAAATAAAGCCGCGAAGGTGACACCAGGAAAACGTAGCAGCCGCGAGCCCGGCGCGCCGCTATTCATCGCGCTGGTGGCGATCACGTTGGTCGGCCCGCTGTCGATTCACTTGTTCCTACCCGCGTTGCCCCATGTGCGCCAAACATTCGCGGTCAGCGAATCGACCGCGCAACTTACCTTCAGCCTTGCCGTGGTGGCGATGGCGTTCGCGACGCTGGTCTATGGCAGCGTCTCGGACCGTCTCGGGCGGCTGCCCGTTTTGCTCGCTGGGCTCGTCCTGTTCACTGTCGGCGCGGCCGTTGCCGTGATGGCGCCCAGCATCGAAGTTTTGATCGTCGGGCGAGTCTTGCAGGGTGCGGGCGCGGGCTGCGGGCTGGTGTTGGCGCGCGCGATTGTCCGCGACGTCTATGGCGTCGACCAATTGGGAAAGATGATCGCGTATCTGACCACGGCTTACGTTCTCGGTCCGTTGACGGCCCCGCCGATCGGTGGGCTGCTGACAGACCAATTCGGCTGGGAGTCGATCCTAATTCTGCCGGCAGTGTTCGGGCTGATCGCCATTGTCATTGCCCCTACAGTGATTGGCGAAACGGGCACAATCGGGACCGCCGCTCGGCAGAGTCTGATCCGCGGCTATCGACAGCTACTCGGCAGGCGTCTGTTCTTGCTCTACGCATTCGCGCCGGCCTTTGGCTCGGCCGCGTTCTTTGCCCAGGGGACGGCCGCCGCCTATCTGACGATCGAAGTCCTCGAACGGCCGGCATCGGAATTCGGAATTTGGTTCATGCTGGGACCGGCGGGATACATGGCCGGAAACTTTCTGTCCGGGCGCCTCGGCGATCGGCTTACGGGAAGCGTATTGATCGCTATCGGCTCAATCATCACGGTTCTCGGTGCGGTGATGCTTGTCGGCTCGACGGTGGGATTCGGACTGACCACGTTGGGGCTGTTCGTGCCGTTCGCCATCCTCGCGCTTGGACAAGGACTTGTCATGCCGCATTCTCAGGCCGGTGCCATCGCCCAGGAACCGGCGCTGACGGGTACGGCGTCCGGCATCGTCGTCTTTTTGCAGCTCTTGTTCGCCGCGATGTTTTCGCAGCTCGTGTCTGTCCTTTCCGACGGCACCGCGATACCGATGATGTCCGTCGTCTCAGTCTGCGCCATTCTAGGCTTGGCTTGCGGTCTCGGCGCGGTGCTGCTGGCAAGGCGGGATCGGGCAGCGTCTTGAAGAATCGGGGGTCGTTTCTCCCCGCTGTT
>JAPYUH010000212.1 GCA_029936195.1 Alphaproteobacteria bacterium | reverse complement strand
GGCGGCCAGCATGGCCTGACGGTCGGCGGGGGTATGGGGCAGATAACGCATTAACCCTGCCCCGCCACCAGGGCGGCATAAGCCGTCCCATCCATCAGGTTTTCCAGTTCAGATGGATCGCTGATTTTTAGTTTGAAGAACCAGCCCGCGCCCATGGCGTCGGCATTTACCTTGGCCGGATCGTCGGCCAGACCGTCGTTGCTTTCGGTCACTTCGCCACTGACCGGGGCATACAGTTCGGAGGCGGCCTTGACCGATTCGACCACCGCGATCTCGTCATTCTGGGCCACCGCGCGGCCAACTTCGGGCAGTTCCACGTAAACAATGTCGCCAAGCTGTTCCTGGGCGAATTCGGTAATGCCACAGGTGCCGATGTCGCCCTCCACCGCCAGCCATTCGTGTTCTTCGGTGTAATAAATCGTGCTCATGATGTCCTCTCCTCTAACCCCTGAAGTATCCGGCCGGTAGAAACGGCATTTTTGCCACCTTGGCCGGCAACGTCTTGCCGCGCACCACCAGCCCCAATGAAGTCCCTGTGCCCCCATTTTCGGCATGGACGTAGCCCATGGCCACCGGCCCGCCCAAGGTTGGTCCAAATCCACCCGAAGTGATGGCGCCGATCACCTTGCCGTCGCCGTCGACCACATCCGCCCCCTCCCGCGCCGGCGCCCGACCATCGGGCAAAATGCCTACCCGTTTGCGCCCCGCGCCGTCTTTCAGTTGCGCCAGGATAATATCTGCGCCGGGAAAGCCGCCACCCGCTCGCCGGCGTTTCTGGATAGACCAGGCCAGGCCGGCCTCAATCGGCGTGGTGACGGCATCGATATCGTGGCCATGCAGGCACAGCCCCGCCTCCAACCGCAGGCTGTCGCGGGCGCCCAGGCCAATCGCCTCGACCTCCTCCCGTGCCAGCAACAGCCGGGCGATTTCTTCGGCCCGGTTACCGGGCATGGAAATTTCAAAGCCGTCCTCGCCGGTGTATCCGGCGCGGGAGACGTGGCAGGCCACGCCGCCGATTTGGGCGCTTTGGCAGCTCATGAAGACAAGTTTTTCCGAACCCGGCGCCAAGCGGGCCATTACGGCCGCCGCGCCGGGGCCCTGCAGGGCCAGCAGGGCATCATCCGTGCGGTGTTCAAGTTCCATGCCCGCCGGCAGAGCCGCTTGTATATGGGCCAGAACGCCATCCTTGTTGGCGCCGTTGACCACCAGGGCCAGATGATCGCCCCCATTGGCGTTGGTGACGATCAGGTCATCGATTATGCCGCCCCGGTCATTGGTCAACTGGCTGTAGCGCATGGCGCCGGGGCCAAGGTTTGCAACATCCGCCGGCACCAACGCCTCCAGCGCCCCGGCACGGCCATCGCCGTACAGGCGGATCTGACCCATGTGCGAGACATCGAACAGCCCGGCCCTGGCCCGTGTGTGATTATGTTCGCCCAGGACGCCCAGGGGGAAGTTTACCGCCATTTCATAGCCGGCGAAGGGCACCATTTTGCCGCCAAGCTCTACCTGCAGGCCGTGAAGGGGCGTGGTTTTCAAAGCGTTTTCGTCAGTTCGCCCAGGGTGCGGATTGTTCATCCGGTCCTCCAACAATTGTCAGCGCGGCACCACAATGGTCGCCACCGCCCCCAATCTGTCGTCGGACCTGAGAGAGTTCGTTCCGCCACGTCATGAAAAATTCATAACGGAACCTTGCCCCTTCGGTGCAGCGCGTGTTCCGCGTCAAGAATCTGAAACCCAAAACGGTTTGAAACCCAAACGCATTCGTGGTCGCGCCAGCTTTCCAGAGTGACATCCCCTCGCGGTCCATGGGCCTGAGAGTTTGCGGAGTGCTTGCTCCTTCGGCGCCGGCGCACATAAATTCGCGCCGGGCTCTCCCGCGAGGTTCATCTGTCTGGCCGCCCCCGCCGGTACCACATTCCGGTCAGGTGCGTTGGGGGAATGATAGGCGGTCTGGGTGAGGAGTCAACGTTGCCGTAATGGAAGCGCGCCCTAATTTTGCATCAAATTGGCGTCAAACCAGCGCCGAGCTAGCGCCAAACTAACGTCTGCGTCGGCGGTTCTGTTTCAACTGCTGTTCGGTCAATTGCATACCGACGATGATTTCATAGTCATCGCCGCTCTCGCCCTCTTTCAGGAACAATATCTGTTCAATCTCTTCCCGCACGCCGGCGCGGCGGCGACCGTCGCGGAATTCGATTTCGCTGGCAAAAGTCTTCTTGGCGATAATGTTCTGCTCATAGTCGATGATGCCGACGAAAAACGACACCTTGGCGTTGGCGCCCTCCGAGGCGGGACCCTTTTGCGCGACGATGTCGATCGCCGCCTCCACCCGGACCCGGTTGTCGAGATACTTACAGCTCCAGTTCACGTCCACCACCTTTGCCTCGAACAGCACGTCCGTGAGGTCGCGGCCGGGGCCGTCGCGATATTGGGTCATGCTTTCGGCATCGTTTAACAGCGAGACCCGGGGACAAACCTTGACCTCGCCCGGCCCGAAAATGCCGCAGGCCGCCAGCAGCATGCTGGCGCCCGCCAAAGCAGCGGCCTTGGTCGCGGTGGCGCCGAATAATTCGCCCATCCCATAGCCGATAATTTTGCGGACCGTGAATTTGTTTTTCATGATCTCTCGATGTTCCCTCAGGTAGCAATTTGTACCAGAGCCTATTCAGAGTATATAGAGCCATTCGGCGTAAAGTTGATTGATATGAGCAAACAACCGATCACAATTCTATTGGCCGCGCCCCGGGGTTTCTGCGCCGGCGTCGATAGGGCCATTCAAATCGTCGAACTGGCCCTGGAGCGCTATGGCCAGCCCATCTATGTGCGCCATGAAATCGTCCATAACCGTTATGTGGTCGAGGGGCTGGAGCGGCGCGGGGCGGTGTTCGTTGACGAGTTGGACCAGGTGCCCGATGGCGGCCGGGTGATCTTTTCCGCCCATGGGGTGGCCAAATCCGTGCCGCAGGAGGCCCGGCGCAGGGGCCTGCAATTTCTCGATGCCACCTGCCCCCTGGTGACCAAGGTGCACCGCGAGGCGGAGAACCACCACGCCAAGGGCCGCCACGTGGTCATGTTGGGCCATGGCGGCCACCCGGAAGCGGTGGGCACCATGGGGCAATTGCCGGAGGGCCGGATCACTTTGTTGCAAACGGCGGCGGAGGCCGAATCCTTTCAACCGCCCGGCGATGCCCAGGTGGCCTATATTACCCAGACCACGTTGTCCGTGGACGATACGGCTGCGGCAGTGGATGTGCTGGCCAGGCGCTTCCCCAATCTGGCCGGGCCGCGCAAGGGGGATATTTGTTATGCCACCACCAACCGCCAGGCCGCCGTCAAGGCCATCGCGGGACGGTGTGACGCCCTGTTCGTGATCGGCGCGCCCAATTCGTCGAATTCCACGCGTCTGGTTGAAGTAGGGACGGGCGCGGGCTGTGACTACGCCCGGCTGATCCAGCGGGCCGGCGATATCGACTGGGACGATTTGACCGGGCGGCGGACCATCGGCATATCGGCCGGCGCCTCGGCACCGGAGGTGCTGGTGGAGGAAGTGTTGGATGCCTTTCGCGCCCGCCATGACGTGGTGGTGGAAGAAGTCACCACGGCGCGGGAAGACATGGAATTTAAACTGCCCGTGGAGCTGCGCTCCTAGCGGAGGCGTGCGCGCGCATGGCGGTCTATACGGAAATCGATGATGAAGAGCTTGCCGGTTTCGTGGCGCAGTACGATATCGGCACCGCCACGGGCCTGAAGGGCATTGCCGAGGGGGTGGAGAACACCAACTATCTCCTCCAGACCGACCGGGGCAGCTATATCCTGACGATCTATGAAAAGCGGGTGGACCCGGACGATTTGCCGTTCTTTCTAGGCCTGCTGGACCATCTGTCCAACAAGGGCGTGCCCTGCCCCCCGACCATCCATGGCCGCGACGGCAAGGCGTTGCGCCATGTTGCGGGCAAACCGGCGGCGGTGCAGACGTTTTTGCGGGGCATCTGGCCCAAGCGCCCGCAGGCGGCCCATTGCGGCGAGGTTGGCGCGGCCCTGGCCCGCATGCATCTGGCCGGCCTGGACTACCCCGCCAGCCGGCCCAACGATTTGTCGGTGGACGGCTGGGCCGAACTGGTGGCGGCCACCGCCGTCCGCGCCGACGAGGTGGCCAAGGGCCTGGCCGGGGAAATCGCCACGGAGTACGAATATCTGTCCGCCAACTGGCCGCGCGATCTGCCGACCGGGGTCATTCATGCCGATCTGTTTCCCGACAATGTATTTTTCATGGGCGACAAGCTGACCGGCCTGATCGATTTCTATTTCGCCTGCACCGACGCCTTGGCCTATGACTTGGCCATTTGCCTGAACGCCTGGTGTTTCGAGCGCGGCGGGGAGTTCAACATCACCAAGGCGCGGCGCCTGATCTCCGCCTACCGAGAGGTGCGGGAGGTATCGGCGGCGGAACTGGCCGCCCTGCCCCTGCTGGCGCGGGGCTCCGCCCTGCGTTTCCTGCTGACCCGGCTGTATGATTGGCTGAACCAGGTGGACGGCGCCATGGTCAAGCCCAAGGACCCCATGGAATACCGGCAAAAACTGCGCTTTCACCAGCGCATCGAAGGCCCCGGCGCCTATGGTTTGGATTAAGAATCTTGGATAACGTAACGATCTATACCGACGGCGCCTGCTCCGGCAATCCGGGCCCGGGCGGCTGGGGCGCCTTGATGCAGTTTGGCGCGCACGAGCGGGAATTGAAGGGCGGCGAGCCCCAAACCACCAACAACCGCATGGAGCTGTTCGCCGCCATCGCCGCCCTGGAAGCCCTGAAGCGCCCCTGCACAGTCAACCTGCATACCGACAGCACCTACCTGCGGGACGGCATCACCAAGTGGATCATCAACTGGAAACGCAACGGCTGGAAAACAGCGGCCAAGAAGCCGGTTAAAAACGTCGACCTGTGGCAGCGCCTGGAAGCGGCCATCCAACGCCACGAAATCGCCTGGCACTGGGTCAAGGGCCACGCCGGCGACCCGGGCAACGAGGCGGCGGATGCGTTGGCGCGGCAGGGGTTGGATGCTTACGGGCGAATTTAACTGTCGGACTACGGCTCAAGAATAGCGGGGTTTCCGTTCCGTCAGAATGAGGCAACTGCCTTTTCAACCCTCACGCGGCTGGGATCAGACATCTTTTCTCATATTTCCCCATGGAGCGACGGCGAGCTTGGGCGTAACACTGACCGACATACACGCTCACTATCAAAACTTGGATGCGGTGGCGGACGCTTGGCTGCGGGAGGTCGCCCGCCTGAACGCCACGGGCAGCCCGGAAACCATTGAGGAAGCGGGCCTGACGTGGTTGTGCTCGGCCTCGGTCCGGCGCCGGCTATGGGATCGTTCCGAGAAATTTGGGCGCACGACTTCCTTCATCGCCCGCCGTCTGAAATGCGCCGACCGGCTGATGACGCGCTGGCACCATGAGCCCAACCGACCGCGTTGCGGCGGCAGGGTCTATGGGATCAATCGCCGTCCTCGAATTTGAACGAGATCTTCACCTTGGCGCGAAAGGCGGAAACCTTGCCGTCCTCAATCTGCATGTCCATTTCGGTGACTTCGGCGACCCGCAGGTCACGCAGGCTTTCGCCCGCGCGCGACACCGCCGCCGCGGCGACTCTCTCCCATGACTCTGTGCTGGTTCCTACGAGTTCGATGACTTTGTAGACGCTTTCAGCTATAACGATGTCCTCCGATTGGAGTGGGATAGTCAATTCGTAATATGGACTGACGCCGGCGGAAGCCAAACAATTCGATGCGGCGGCGACTGTGTAAAGACACAAAAAAACCCGCCCGAAGGCAGGGTTTCTTGTAACGCTTGACCGTGGGTCTAATCAGTTCAGATGCCGGCCCAAATCCTGGGTGGCGGTGTCGATCAGGGCATCGGCGCGGTCACCTTGCACTTGTTGGGCGACCACGGCGGTGGCCGCCGTGATGGCGATTTCGATGGCCGTGTCGCGGACTTCCTTTTCCGCCTGGGCCTCGGCCATGGCGATCTTGTCCAGGGCGCCTTGTTGCCGCCGGGCAATGGCCTCGTCCAGCTTCTTGGCGGTGATTTCAGCTTCCCGCTTGGCCTCTTCCGCCGCATGGGCGATTATTTCCCCGGCCTCGGCCAGGGCATCGCGCTGCTTGCGTTCGTAGGTGGCCAGCAAAGCCTGGGCCTCTTCACGCAACTGGCGGGCCTGGTCCAGATCGTCCGAGATCTTTTGCGCCCGGGTGTCGAGGGCATCGGTCAGCATGCCGGGGACCTTGAAATAGAACAGGATACCGACAAAGACCAAAAAGGCGATGCCAACCCAGAATGTCGCGTCCATGATCTAAGCCCCCTAGTCTCTATTGCCGCTGGTGTTTTGCATGGCGGTGGCCACCGCCCGGTCCACGTCCGCGCGGGCGACTTCCCCGCCGATCAGACGTTCGGCGGCCGCTTGCGCCAATTCCGAGGCGACACCGCGCAGTTCCGTCAATGCCTCGGTCTTGGCCGCGTCAATGCGGCCGGTGGCGGCGGCGGCTTTCGCCGCCAGAACCTCGGCCACTTCCGCGTTGCGCTTTTCCGCCCGCCCGGCTGCCTCCAACGCCGCCTGGGCGATGGTGGCCTGGGCATTGCCGCGCGCTTCCGCCAAGGCCGCTTCGTACTCGGCGATCACGGTTTCGGCTTGCGCTTTTAGCTGCGCGGCCTGGTCCAGATCATCGGCGATGCGGCCATGACGGGTTTCCAGGACGTCGGCCACGCGGGGCAATGCCACGCGGGCCATCAACAGATAAAGCGCGATAAAGGAAATCACCAGCCACACCATTTGTGGCGCGAAATCCTCCATCCAAAATTGAGGCATG
>JAPYUH010000211.1 GCA_029936195.1 Alphaproteobacteria bacterium | reverse complement strand
CAATGAATCAGAGTTCAGTGGCGGGCGCCAGAAATTTAATAGGTCCTGACCCTAGGCCGCTAATCAGCCGAATCTTCCGCGCCCACCCCCTACCCATGATCAGGCCGGCCATGCTATGTTGGTGCGCCGCACTAGTGTGCCTCGGCCCAGCTGTCGCCCACCCCGGTGTCCACGGTCAGGGGTACCGACAAGTGCGCCGCACCTTCCATCACCCTTTTGACCGCCACTATGGTCTCGTCTATTTCCCCCTCCGGCACATCGAAGATCAGTTCATCGTGTACCTGCAACAGCATGGTCGCCGCCAGGCCCGCACCGTTCAGGGCGCCGGGGATGGCCACCATGGCGCGGCGGATCACGTCCGCCGCCGAACCCTGGATCGGCGCGTTAATGGCGGCCCGCTCGTGAAAACCGCGGCGGGCCGGATTTTTGTCGTTGATGCCCGGCATGTGAATGCGCCGGCCATAAATGGTTTCCACATAGCCCAGCTCCCGGGCGGAGGCCTTGGTCTGTTCCATATAGTCGCGGATGCCGGGATAGCGTTCAAAATAGGCGTTGATGTAGTCCTGCGCCTCGCCCCGGGAAATGCTCAGATTATTGGCCAGGCCAAAGGCGGAAATGCCATAGATGATGCCGAAGTTGATGGCCTTGGCCCGGCGTCGGATCATCGGATCCATGTCTTCCATGGGCAGATCGAAAACCTGCGCGGCGGTCATGGCGTGGATGTCGTGGCCGGCATGAAAAGCCTCGCGCAACGCGGTAATATCCGCGATATGGGCCAGGATGCGCAGTTCGATCTGCGAGTAATCCGCGCTCAACAATTTACAGCCCGGCGCGGCGATAAAGGCCTTGCGGATGCGCCGGCCTTCCTCGGTGCGGACGGGAATGTTCTGCAGGTTCGGATCGGTCGAGGCCAGGCGCCCGGTGGAGGTCGCCGCCATGGCGTAGGAGGTATGGACCCGCCCGGTCACGGGGTTGATCTGGCCTTGCAGGCTGTCGGTATAGGTGCTTTTCAGCTTTGCCAGTTGGCGGTATTCCAGCACTTTTACGGGTAGTTCATGGCCCTGAGCGGCCAGGCTTTCCAGCACGTCGGCGCCGGTGGCATAGGCCCCGGTCTTGGTTTTCTTGGCGCCGGGTATGGCCATCTTGTCGAACAGGATTTCGCCCAGCTGTTTTGGCGAATTGACATTGAAGTTTTCGCCCGCCAGTTCGTGGATTTCGCCTTCCAAGGCGACGATCCGAACGGCGAAATCAGCCGACAGGCGGGCCAGCTCGGCCCGGTCCACTAGAATGCCGGCCCCTTCCATGTCCACGAGGACCGGCACCAGGGCCCGCTCCAGGGTTTCATAGACCGTATGCTTGCGCTCCACCATCAAGCGCGGTTTGAGGTATTGATACAGACGCAGGGTCAGGTCCGCATCCTCCGCCGCGTATTCCGTAGCCTTGTCGAGCGGCACCTGATCGAAGGTGATTTGCGATTTACCACTGCCCGCCACCTCCTTGAAGGGTATCGGCTGAACGTCGAGATGAAGCTTCGACAATTCATCCATGCCATGGCCGTGCAGGCCCCCCTCGGTCACATAAGACAACAACATGGTGTCGTCCATGGGGCTGATGTCAACATCATACCGACGCAATACCAACATGTCGTATTTTAGGTTTTGCCCCACTTTTAACACCGAGGGATCGGCCAACAAGGGCCGCAAATGGTCCAGGGCGCCGTCCAGGGGGATCTGATCTGGGGCCGCGGCACCACCTTCGAGGTCCAGTTCCCCGGCCGGCACCGGACCGGTATGGCCCAAGGGAATGTAACAGGCCTGTCCCGGCCGCACGGACAACGAGACACCGACCAGGTCGGCCGCCATGGCGTCCAGGGAGGTGGTTTCCGTATCCACCGCCACAATACCCGCCGATCGCGCCAGGGCGATCCAAGGTTCCAGCTGCGCCATGGTCTGGATGCATTGATAGTCCCGGTCCGCCGACAGCTCTGGTTCCGGCGCGGCGGCGGCGGCGGGTACTTCGCCGCCCAGTCGCTGGGCGATACGGCCGGCCAGACGCTCCAACTCCATCTCCGCCATGAAGGCCAGCAACACATCGGCCTCCGGCTCCTTCAGGCGCAGATCTTCCAGCGACATCTCCACCGGCACATCATTCTTCAGGGTGACCAGTTCCCGGCTGACCCGGGCCAGGTCGGCGAATTCAATCAGATTTTCCCGCCGCTTGTTCTGTTTGATCTCCGACGCGCGGTCCAAGACGCTGTCCAGATCACCGTATTCATTAATCAACAGCGCGGCGGTCTTAATCCCAATGCCCGGCACGCCCGGCACATTGTCCGTGGAATCGCCGCACAGGGACTGCACATCGATCACTTTCTCGGGCCCGACGCCGAATTTTTCAACGACTTCACCGGGGCCAATCCGGCGTTGTTTCATGGGGTCATGCATGACCACACCGCCGCCCACCAGTTGCATCAGATCCTTGTCGGAGCTGACGATGGTTACTTCCATGCCGGCCGCGCGGGCCAGCTGGGCATAGGTGGCGATGACATCATCCGCTTCGAACCCGGGCATTTCGATGGTGGCCAGGTTAAAGGCCCGGCTGGCCTGCTTGACCAAGGCAAACTGCGGCCGCAGGTCCTCGGGCGGGGGCGGGCGGTTGGCTTTGTATTCAGGGTAGATATCATTGCGGAAAGTTTTTCGGGCCGCATCGAAAATCACCGCGAAAAAATCCACCTCGCCACCATCGCGGACGTCGTCCACCAGCTTGGAGAGCATGCTGCAAAAGCCCGAGACGGCGCCCACGGGCAGCCCATCGCTTTTCCGGGTCAGGGGCGGCAGGGCATGATAGGCCCGGAAGATATAGGCCGAGCCGTCGACCAGATACAGATGCCCCGGCCCGCGATTTCCATCACCACGATCAACGTCGGCTTCGATGTTTTGTTCATTCATGGAAGTACTATGCCACGGCGCGGGCAAAGGTGGAATGATCACATTGCATCGTGCTGCAAATCAGAGCGGGCCAAATGGACTATGCAAAAAAATACCCATTTAAACAAATATCTAAAAAGTCAAATTTTAGTTACAAAGTAATACTTGTTTAACTTTTAATCCCTAATATGCACGTTATTTCGATGCGTATCAGGCGAACGCTTCTAACGTCAGCCAATTCCGTCCTGGTTGACGTTGCTGAGCCGGGACCCCTCCTCCTCCGGCACAGCCTTTGGTGGGGCGCCGTGGTCGATAAAACCACGGCGCCCTTTCAATTTGCCTAGGGCCCGTGGACAAATAGCGCACCGCCGTTTCTTCATGATAATTTGTCAAGGTAGGTCAATCACCAGGCCGTCGTAGGCCGGTTCCACGCCAGCAGGCAACTCCCGGCAAAGTGTCTGGTAGTCCATATCCCAGGTCATATGGGTTAGGATCGCACGCTTGGGCCGCAGCCGTTCGATCCATTCCAGGGTCTGGGCAAGATGGCTGTGGGAGGGATGGGGCTTGGGCCGCAGGGCATCGACGATCCAAACATCAAGATCCGCCAATATCTCGAACGATTGTTCCGGCAGATCATTCAAATCAGTAGAATAGGCGACATTGCCAAAACGAAAACCCAGAGTTTCCATACCGCCATGAAATTGCCGAAATGGTTGAATTTCGATGTCGCCCAGAGTGAACGGACCATCGATGGCATGGGCCGTGGCGATGGTCGGGTAGTTTTTGGCCGAGGCAAATATGTAACCAAAGCGTTGCCGAAGGCTTTGAATGGTATCGTCGTCGCCATAAATCGGCACACAATCACCCTGCAACAGCGTAAAGCCGCGCAAATCATCGATTCCGTTGACATGGTCCGCATGGCCATGAGTGAACAGCGCGGCATCCAACCGCTCCAACCCCACATCCAGACATTGTTCCCGCATGTCCGGCGTGGTGTCGACAATCAGATTGGTCGTCTTCCCTTGCACCAGAATTGAGGACCTCCGCCGCCGGTTTCGCGGCTCCGCCGGATCACAAACGCCCCACACATTGCCAATTCGCGGTACCCCGCCGGAAGTACCGCAGCCCAGTACCGTTACGCGCATGGGCCACGACCTACATGGACGAGCCCCGGCTTCGCGACGCCGCGACAATTTGTATCCGCCAATATTTTGCCAAGATTACAACACATTTGACCATTATGCCACGGCCAGTGCTTGGACGGTATGTCTACGGCGTGTACCACTCAAAAAATATCAAAATAGCAATTATTGTTTATGCTAATTAGCGTAGAGATATATTCAATTTGGTCGATGAATTTAGTCGTGTAATAATTATTTGTTAATCAATACTCCCCTATTTTCCAGCAGTTTCGGTCCGATGAGTATCAGGCGGACAGAAAAAGCACCGGTCGAGTATGTCCATGCCGGTGCTGCTGGGTCGGGAACCCCTCCTCCACCGGCTTGGCCAAAAACGGGACGCCAAGGCAACAACCTTGGCGCCCTGTTTCCATTTGAGCTGGTCCATCCAAGGGCGACGGTTCAATCACCCGTTACCAGTGGATAGCCGGCCTTTTTCCATTCCGGGGTGCCACCGGCGAAGTAGCAGACTTTTTTTGCGGCGCAACCCATTTCAGCGCCGGACGGCCATGACGAAACTGAACAGACAGATCATGCCGACGGACGACAGGGCGATGAGGGGAGCTGTGTAATTGCCGCTGATCAGCCAGATCCAACTGAGCAGCACCGGGGTGGCAGCCAGGGCCATGGCGGAGGCGAAACCAAGCAGGCCGTTCAGGGCGCCGTAGGCCGCCGGCCCGATCAATTCCGGTACCGCGAGGGCACGGACGATGGTGATGATGCCCAGGGCGGCGCCATAGAAGATGGGGAAGATGAAATTCAGGCTGTTGTCCGGCTGCGCGAAACTAAGCAGGGCGAAGCCGATCAGCAAAAAGATACTGGAGATCAGCCCGGCCATGCGGAAATCGATCCACTTCTCGAACACCGTGACGAAGATCCGCCCCGAAACCTGGCAGGGTCCGATCATGGCGGTGGTGGCGATGACGGTGGCCATGTTGAAACCACGCTCCAGCATCAGGGGGATGATATGGACGGTGACGCCCGCCATGACAAAAGAATTAGCGGTGAAACAAATGCCGATCCACCAGAATTTCGAATTCCGCAGGGCGGCGGCGACGGGTCCGGACTTGAGATCAATGGTGAAGATACGCGGCCGGTCCGTGGCGCCGGCACCCGGCACCCGCTCCTGGCGCAAAACGATGCCATGGATAGGTACGCTGGTGGCCAGCAGAATAATGCCCAGATACATGAAACTGTCACGCCATCCCACCTGGTCGATCAGCAGGGAGATCAGGGGAATGAACACGGTGGAGGCAAAGCCGGCAATCAAGGTCATCAAGGTGACGCCCTGACGGGCCCGCTCGCCCAGGGTTGCCACCACCACGGCGAAGCCGGAGGGATAGAAGGTCGCCGCCGTGACCAGGCCGATGCCGATCCAGACCAAATAGTAGGACAGCAGCGACTCCGTGAAGCTTGCGGCCCCCAACAACACCACGCCCAGGGCCGAGGCCCCCGTCATCAACCAACGGCCGCCGAACCGATCCAGAATGCCGCCGGCGCTGATCGAGACCAGGCCCGAGACCAAAAGGCACAACGTGAAGGCGCCGGTGATCTCGGCCTTGGACCAGCCGAATTCTTCGGTCAACGGTTTGATGAACACCGCGAAGCCATAAAACAGGATGCCCCACGACACGGTCTGGGCAATGGACAGCCAGACCACGAAGGTCATGGCCCGGCGATCACGCCAAAGGGAGGTTTTGCTTAGATGCATGCTCGGGATATCATGGCGTCCTGCCATGACCGCAATTCAGCTGAATAGGAAACTTCGCCGTGACGACATCGCCCAACTTTCAATTCCATTTCGATTTTGGCAGCCCCAACGCCTATCTCTCCCATAAAATCATCCCCAGCATCACCGAACGCACGGGCGTGGCCTGCGACTACGTTCCCGTCTTGCTTGGCGGCGTTTTTAAACTGACTGGAAACAAATCGCCAATGGAACAGTTTCAGGGCATCAAAAATAAAAACGAATACGGCCGCTTGGAGATGGATCGGTTCATTGCCAGGCATGGCCTGACGGCATATCAACGCAATCCGTATTTTCCCGTCAACACGGTGCAGATCATGCGCGGCGCCGTGCTGATGGGGCGGCGGGGCCGGCTGCTGGAATATGTGGACGCGGTCTATGGGAATATGTGGGAGCAAGGCCTGAAAATGGATGATCCGAAGGTTATCGCCGCCGCCCTGGACGACACAGGCTTCGACGGCGCCGGCATCCTGGACGGTATTCAGGAACAATCGGTGAAGGATGAATTGCTGACCAACACCAATGCCTCCGTCGAACGGGGCACCTTCGGCAGCCCGACATTCTTCGTCGGCGACGAGATCTTCTTCGGCAAGGACCGCCTGGGCGGCGTCGAGGCAGAAATCGAAAAACAAAAATGAACGGCGATAAAATCACCCAACGTCAACTTCGCCTGGGAGCATTCATGCGCCCGGTCAGTATCCATACCGCTTCCTGGCGCTATCCGGGCGGGATGCCGGACGCCAATTTTAATCTCGGCGCCATCGTCGGGTTTGCCAAAAAACTGGAACAGGGCTGTTTCGATGCCTTTTTCATGGCCGATCACCTGGCCGTTCTGAACATGCCCATGGAGGCCTTGAAGCGCAGCGCCACGGTAACCTCGTTCGACCCCCTGACCCTGTTGCCGGCCCTGGCCATGGTGACCGAACATCTGGGCCTGATCGCCACCGCCTCCACCACGTTCGAGCCGGCCTATACCATTGCCCGTCGCTTCGCCTCCCTGGATCATATCTCGGGCGGGCGGGCGGCCTGGAAC
>JAPYUH010000210.1 GCA_029936195.1 Alphaproteobacteria bacterium | reverse complement strand
CTAAACTGAAACTGGGTTGATGGGCCTGTCAAAAGGCTCCGCCACAAGCGGTTCGGCATGTCCGAAATCATGCCCCTTGGCTTCACGCCGGGGGGCGACAGCGTATGTCCAAGGCTTTTGCCGAACGGCTGTTCGCGGCCGTCTACAGGCGGTCTTTTGAACCTCCGGCTACCAAGCGTCCGGTAGCCGTGTTTGGTTCGGGAGAACGGAGCCTGGGATGGCGGCCGAAGCTTGGCGGCAAACCTGCGGCGACCTGGCCCGGTATCTGGCCGGATTGCGGGCCAATACGGCCCTTGCCGGGGGATGGCTTGATGCAAGACGGTTCTGGCTGGATGTTCTCGGCTGCCTGAATGAGGCGAGTCGCGATTGAACCGAACGGTAAAACGTAGGACTGTCGCCCGCACCGAAAATTTGCTCTGGTCAATGGGGCCGAATTAGCCTAATTGGGGCCGAACTGGTCTGAACTGGGCCGAATTCACAGACTTAAGCGGGAAATTTCTATGCAAGTTAGCGAAACCCTGTCCGAGGGCTTGAAGCGGGAATACAAGGTCGTGGTGGATGCCGCCGACATGGAGGCGAAGGTCACCGATAAGCTGACCGATCTGGCGAAAGAGGCCCAGATGCCCGGCTTTCGGCCCGGTAAGGTGCCCGTCAAGATATTGCGGCGGACCTATGGCCGGCAGCTATTGGGCGAGGTGTTGGAGCAGACCGTCAACGAGGCAACCACGGAAACCCTGGAAAAACACGATCTGACACCGGCCATGCAGCCGAAAATCGAAGTGGTCTCTTTCGACGAAGGGGCGGATCTGGAATACACCATCCAGCTCGAAGTGATGCCGGAATTCGAGCCCATGGATTTCGCCTCCCTGACCCTGGAGCGGGTGGTGGCCGAAATGGCCGAGGGAGAGGTTGACGAGCGGGTCGGCTCCCTGGCCCAGCAGTTCAAGGAGTTTACCGAAGCGGCGGAGGGCCAGGCGGCCCAGGACGGCGATACGGTGGTGATCGATTTCAAGGGTAGCGTGGATGGTGAGCTGTTCGACGGCGGCACGGCGGAGGAACATAGCCTGGAATTGGGCTCCAATTCATTCATCCCCGGTTTCGAGGAGCAATTGGTTGGCGTCAAAAAGGACGATGAATTGGCGGTCAAGGTGACCTTTCCGGAGGAATACCAGGCCGAGAACTTGGCCGGCAAGGAGGCCGAATTCGCCGTCACCGTGCGCGAGGTCAAGGTGCCGCTGCCGGTCTCGGTGGATGATGCCCTGGCGGAAAAACTGGGGCTGGAGAATTTGCAGGCCCTCAAGGATGCGGTGCGGGAACAGAGCGAAAAGGATTTCGCCACGATCTCCCGCACCAAGCTAAAGCGCGTCTTGCTCGATGCCCTGGCCGAAGGTCATGATTTTGAGGTTCCCCCATCCCTGGTCGATGGCGAGTTCGAGCAGATCTGGAACCAGGTGGTGGAAGACCTCAAGCGCCAGGACAAGACGGTCGCCGATCTGGATAAATCGGAAGAAGAGGCAAAGGCGGAATACCGCGATATTGCCGTGCGCCGGGTCCGTCTTGGATTATTGCTGTCAAAGGTCGGCCAGGACAACAATCTTACCGTCAACCAGGACGAAGTGAACCGGGTGATGGCGGAACAGGCGCAGAATTTCCCAGGCCAGGAACAGCAGATTTTCGAATTCTATCAGTCCAATCCGGAAATGCGGGCGCAATTGGAAGCCCCGATCATGGAAGACAAGGTGGTTGATTTTATCATCGAGATGGCCCAGGTGAATGAGACCAAGGTCAGCGTCGAGGAATTGATGGCGCCCGACGAGGATGACGAAGACGTAGAAGCCAAAGCGGAACCCTCCGCCGATGAGCCAGAGAAATAGATACTTAGGCAGATAGGGCGGTACAGCCAGATGAGTGATCCCAACGACGTTTACATGAATACCCTGGTCCCCATGGTGGTGGAGCAGACCAATCGGGGCGAGCGCTCCTACGACATTTATTCGCGGCTGTTGAAGGAACGGATTATCTTTCTGGTCGGCGCGGTGGGTGACGCCATGGCCTCCGTGGTGACGGCGCAGTTGCTGTTCCTGGAGGCTGAAAGCCCCAAAAAGGATATCTTCATGTACATTAATTCGCCGGGCGGCGTGGTGACGTCCGGTCTGGCGATCTATGACACCATGGGCTACATCCGACCCGATGTTTCGACCCTGTGCACCGGGCAGGCCGCGTCCATGGGATCGTTGCTGCTGACCGCTGGTGCGCCTGGTAAGCGTTATAGTCTGCCCAACGCCCGCATTATGATCCATCAGCCTTCGGGCGGTTTCCAGGGCCAGGCGACGGACATCGAAATCCAGGCCAAGGAAATCCTTGAATTGAAGGCACGCATGAACCGTATCTATGCCGATCACACGGGGCAGGACATCGAGACAATCGAAAAAGCCATGGACCGGGATAATTTCATGACGGCCGAAAAAGCCAAGGAATTCGGCTTGATCGATGACGTGGTGCAAAAACGTATCGTCGATCCGGACGACGATGACGACGGTGGTTCGGCGGACAACGGCGACGGCGACGGTAAATAGGACGGCGACCTGCCATCGGCGGGCTGGAATGGGCGCGATCCTTTAACGAATTATTGATCGCCGGGACGTTATGTTGGTTCCGGAATCAAGGCGCGGCCTAAATAGCGGGGCCGTGTCCCGGTTCGAGCCGCACCGTGAATATTCATGGTGTGGCGAGTATCATTGACCCGTTGGCGGGTCTCTGATACTGCGTCAGGGGTGCATATTTCCCATGATGTGGGTATGACCAATTTTTTACGCTGTCGGACCTGACAGAAATTTCCGGTCCGTTCGGCAAGGTTGAGCAGGGGTTATTATGACGAAGCTTTCGGGCGGCGATTCCAAAAACACGCTGTACTGTTCCTTCTGCGGCAAATCTCAGCATGAAGTGCGCAAGCTGATTGCGGGCCCCACCGTGTTCATCTGCGATGAATGCGTGGAACTGTGCATGGACATTATCCGCGAGGAAAACAAATCTACCCTGGTCAAGGCCGACGACGGCGTCCCCACGCCGCAGGAAATCTGTGATGTTCTTGACGATTATGTGATCGGGCAGGGGCACGCCAAAAAGGTGCTCTCGGTGGCGGTGCATAACCATTACAAGCGCCTGAACCACGGCACCAAGAGCAACGATGTGGAGATCGCCAAATCCAACATCCTGCTGGCCGGTCCCACGGGTTGCGGCAAGACCCTGCTGGCACAGACCTTGGCGCGGATTATTGACGTCCCATTCACCATGGCCGATGCCACCACCCTGACCGAGGCCGGTTATGTGGGCGAGGACGTGGAGAACATTATTCTCAAGCTGCTGCAGGCCGCCGATTACAATGTCGAGCGGGCCCAGCGCGGCATCGTCTATATTGACGAGGTGGACAAAATTTCCCGCAAATCCGACAACCCCTCCATTACCCGCGATGTTTCGGGCGAGGGCGTGCAACAGGCCTTGTTGAAGATCATGGAAGGGACGGTCGCCTCGGTCCCGCCACAGGGTGGCCGCAAACATCCCCAGCAGGAATTCCTGCAGGTTGACACCACCAATATTCTCTTCATTTGCGGCGGTGCCTTCGCCGGACTGGAAAAGCTGATTTCGAAGCGTGGTCAAGGCACCTCGATCGGCTTTGGCGCCGACGTGCGCGACCCCGACGACCGTCTGACGGGCGAAATTCTGCGCGGCGTGGAGCCGGAGGATTTGCTGAAATTTGGCCTGATCCCCGAATTTGTCGGCCGCCTGCCGGTGGTTGCCACCTTGGAGGACCTGGACGAAGAAGCCTTGGTGCAAATTCTGACCGAGCCGAAAAACGCCTTGGTCAAGCAGTACCAACGCCTGTTCGAAATGGAGGACACCAAGCTGGCGTTTTCCGACGATGCCCTCCATGCCATTGCCCGCAAGGCCATTACGCGCAAGACCGGCGCCCGTGGCCTGCGTTCGATCATGGAAAGCATCCTGCTCGACACCATGTACGACCTGCCGTCCGAAGAGGGTGCGGAGGAAGTGATGATCAACGGCGAGGTGGTGGAAGGGCGCGCCCAGCCCCTGTACATCTATGCCGACCGGCAGGATGACGTGGGAACAGGGGCTTAATCGGCGCGGTATGTTCGCTGGCGTTGGCAGGGCCCGAACGCATCAAACCTTGATCTTCGGACCATCAACCGCCATCTGTAACCCGGCTTTGCGTTAACCATGTTGCGGACGCCCCATTGGAATGGGACCGCATCATGACAGCGACGGCCAACATCAATTAGCCCAAGCGACCCCGGGCGATACTTAAACGGGCAATAGGTACAAGGTTTAGGCATGAGCGATTTTTCCAAGATAGCGACCTACCCGGTCTTACCCCTGCGGGATATTGTGGTCTTTCCCCACATGATCGTCCCGCTGTTCGTGGGCCGTGAAAAATCCGTCCGCGCGCTCGAAGATGTCATGAGCGACGACAAACAAATATTGTTGGTGACGCAGAAGAGCGCCGCCCAGGATGATCCAAGCCCCGATGATATCTACAGGGTCGGCACCATTGCTTCTGTCCTGCAGCTGTTGAAATTACCCGATGGTACCGTCAAGGTCCTGGTCGAGGGCGGCGCGCGGGCCCAGATTGCCACTTTTACCCAGAACGAAAATTTCTTCGAAGTCCATGCCGAATTGGTCGCCGAAAGCAGCGAGGAGGGCGAAGATGTCGAGGCCCTGGCCCGGACCGTGACCTCGCAATTCGAGCAATATGTGAAATTGAATCGAAAGATACCGCCCGAAGTCCTGGTCTCGGTCAATCAGATAGAGGAGCCGTCAAAACTGGCCGACACTGTCGCCTCTCATCTGGCCCTGAAGATTCCGGAAAAGCAGGACCTATTGGAGATTTCTTCGGTCCTGGAACGGTTGGAGCGGGTCTATTCGCTGATGGAGGCCGAGATCGGCGTGATGCAGGTAGAGCGCAAGATCCGCTCCCGCGTCAAGCGGCAGATGGAAAAGACCCAGCGGGAATATTATCTGAACGAACAGATGAAGGCGATTCAGAAGGAGCTGGGCGAGACCGAGGACGGCCGCGACGAGTTGCAGGAGCTTGAAGACAAGATCAAGGAAACCAAGCTCACCAAGGAAGCCCGGGAAAAGGCCACCGCGGAGCTGAAAAAGCTGCGCAATATGAGCCCGATGTCGGCCGAGGCCACGGTGGTGCGCAACTATCTGGATTGGATGCTGTCGATCCCATGGAAAAAACGCTCGCGCATTTCCAAGGATCTGGACCGGGCGCAGACTATTCTGGATGAGGACCATTACGGTCTGGACAAGGTCAAGGAGCGGATCCTTGAGTATCTTGCCGTCCAGCATCGCACCAACAAGGTCAAGGGCGCCATTTTATGCCTAGTCGGACCGCCCGGCGTCGGCAAAACCTCGCTCGGTAAATCCATCGGCCGGGCCACGGGGCGCGAATTCGTGCGTATGTCCCTCGGCGGCGTGCGTGACGAGGCCGAGATCAGGGGCCATCGGCGGACCTATATCGGTTCCATGCCCGGAAAAATCATTCAGGGCATGAAAAAGGCCAAGCGCAGCAATCCGCTATATTTGCTGGACGAGATCGATAAAATGGGCGCGGATTTCCGCGGCGATCCTGCCTCCGCCTTGTTGGAGGTCCTTGATCCGGAACAAAACAATACCTTTAATGACCATTATCTGGAGGTCGATTACGATCTTTCAGACGTGATGTTCGTGACCACGGCCAATACCCTGCGTCTGCCGCAACCGTTGCTGGACCGCATGGAAGTGATCCGCATCTCGGGCTATACCGAAGATGAAAAGGTGCAAATCGCCCGCCGTCATCTGCTGGATAAAGTGGTCAAGGACGCTGGTTTGAAGGCCAAGGAATGGTCGATCTCGGACGGCGCCCTGCGTGATTTGATCCGATATTATACGCGCGAGGCCGGCGTTCGGAATCTGGAGCGTGAGCTGGCCAATCTGGCCCGCAAGGCAGTGCGGGATATCATCCAGAAAAAACTGGATAGTGTTAAGGTCGACCGCCGGAATCTGGGCAAGTATGCGGGCATACAGCGCTTCCGCTACGGCGAGATCGAGGCGGAGGATATGATTGGCGTGGTCACCGGCCTGGCCTGGACGGAGGTCGGCGGCGAATTGCTGACCATCGAATCCCTGGTCCTGCCCGGCAAGGGCAATATGAAGTATACTGGCAAACTTGGCGATGTTATGCAGGAATCGATCCAGGCCGCAGCCTCTTACGTTCGCGCCCGCGCTGCGGATTTCGGCATTAAGCCCACGGTGTTCGAAAAGCGTGACATTCACGTTCACGTCCCCGAAGGCGCCACGCCAAAGGACGGGCCCTCCGCCGGCGTGGCCATGTGCGTGTCGATAATTTCAACATTGACCCGTATTCCAATCCGCCGCGAAATCGCCATGACCGGCGAAATTACCCTGCGCGGGCGGGTGCTGCCGATTGGCGGCCTGAAGGAGAAATTGCTGGCGGCCTCTCGTGGCGGTATCAAAATCGTATTGATCCCGAAGGACAACGAGAAGGATCTGGCGGATATTCCGGACAACATTCTAAAGGAACTGGATGTTGTCCCGGTTACCAATCTTGATGACGTCCTCGAACACGCCTTCGTGACCCGCCCCGTGCCCATTGAATGGCCCGAGGACGAGGATGAGGACGAGATCAAGGTTTCCGAGACTAAGGATAGCGAAAGCATCGTGACCCATTGAGTTGACGGCTGACCGAACGGACGGCCGCGGCAAATTCATGGCAATTGTGTCTTGACGGTGTTGCCGCGAGCGCCCGGTGACCTTGCGGGGTGCGTGACAATGGTCACAAAAGTTGTGAAAAACCGGGCATGAC
>JAPYUH010000461.1 GCA_029936195.1 Alphaproteobacteria bacterium | reverse complement strand
GCGTCATCCTGTACGGCATGATGGCCTCGGTGCTGACGGCGATTTTCATGGGTGCCTCGTCGATGGTGATTTTGCTGGGCATCCTGTTTTGTTTCCAAGGCGTGTGCCAATCGACCGGATGGGCGCCTTTGACAAAAAATATCGGCAACTTTTTCGCGCAAAAAGAACGCGGTCGGATGATGGGTTTTTGGTGCACGAACTACGCGCTGGGCGGCGTCATCGCCTCGGCGTTGGCCGGTTTCGCCATCGAGTGGGGGGGGCAAAATCGGCTGGCGGCATATCAGCCCGGGCAACCGCCGGTTCTAGCTGAGGTAATAAAAGTCGCCACCAGCCAAGGTCGCGATGTGGCAACCGCTGAGGTCATTCACGGTCAGTTACTCATCACCCATGCAACGACGCTGTCCCCAACCGCAGCGGCAGACGCGTTGGCCGGATTGTTTCAGGACGCGCAACAAAATGTCCATGCCCGAGCCGCCGCGCTGCGGGGGTTGCATGCGCTGAATGAGCCGCGTTTTGATGAGTCTTTGAAAGCCGCGCTACAGTCGAAGGACGCCGCCTTGAAACGAGCGGCTGAGGACCTTCAAAAACAAATTGAAAAGAAAAAGAATCGGGATGCCAACAGCGATTCACCCCAGCCGCTGGAGGAACGATTAAAGAAAGTCAACCAACAGGCCGTCCAAACGCTCTGGGGCATGCTCGGCTGGCGCTATGCGTTCTGGGTACCGGCAGCGGTGTTGTTATGTATTTGGGGTTTATTTGTTTGGCTGCAGCGCAACCGGCCGCAGGATGTCGGGCTGCCGGCCATTGAGGAATACAAGGGCGAGGCCCGCGCGGTGCTCCTCGGCGACGCACAAAAAGAAGAGGCCGAGGAAGGCTCGTGGCCGCTCATCTGGCAGGTAATGAGCAACCGCATGGTGCAATTGTTGTCGGCGGTGTATCTGCTCCTCAAGCCGGCGCGTTATCTCATCCTGTTTTGGTCTCCGCTGTACGTGAATGAAAAGCTCGGCACCGGCGCGGCGGAATCGGGCATCATCGGCAGCCTGTTCGAACTGGCCGGGCCGTTGGGCGTTTTGCTGGGCGGCTATTTGTCGGACAAGGTGTTTGGCGCACGGCGGATGCCGGTGGCGGTCATTGGCCTCGTGGTGGTCGCGGTGGTACTGCTGGGGTTCAATGCCCTGCCAGCAACCAAGTTGGCGCTTGGCTCGGCCTTTTTCTTTATCGGCTTCTTTTTATACATGCCCGATTCGTTGGTGGCCGGCACGGCCGCGCTGGATTTCGGCACCCGCAAGGGCGCGGGCACGGCGGCCGGCATGATTAACGGCTTCGGCTCCATCGGCGCCATCGTGGGCGTCACCCTGCCGGGCATCCTCAGCGGAATGCTGAGCGAGGGCGCGGACATTTGGTTCTATATTTTCCCCGGTTTGGGCGTGTCACTGGTCATCGCGGCGGTGCTGC
>JAPYUH010000460.1 GCA_029936195.1 Alphaproteobacteria bacterium | reverse complement strand
TAATGCTGCTCATCCTGCTGTACGGCACGCTGGGAGGAGAAGGTGGATTATCTCGCTCCTACTGGGCACCCCGGCCGACAGTTCCTTTCGGCCGGGGTGCCTGCACATCTAGACCGAACCTTGGTCCTTTAGGGCGGCAATTTTTTCGGCGTTGAAACCAAGGACGTCCCGCAACACATCGTCGGTATGTTCGCCCAATTGCGGCGGCGGGCTTGGTTGCGCAAAGGGCGTGCCCGTCATCACTATGGGATTGGCGATATTGCGCACTTCGCCCGCGGTTGGATGCTGCATATTCCAAATCATGCCGCGCTGTTTCAGGGTTTCGCTCTCGCAGATTTCGCCCACCGTTTGAATCGCGCCACAAGGAATCCCGGCCTGGCCCAAAATGGTGATCCATTCAGCCCGGCTTTTCCGCCGCAGAATATCGCCGATAATGGGGATCAGGCGCTTCCGGTTGTTGACCCGGTCGGGACCCTTGGCATAGTCGTCATGCACCTTCAGGTCCTGGCGATCCACGGCGTCGCAAAAGGTCACCCATTGGGCATCGTTGCCCACGGCAATGTTCAACCAGCCGTCGGCGGCTTCAAAAGTCTCGTAGGGGACGATGGACGGATGGGCATTGCCCGCGCGCTCGTATGACACTCCCGTCGCAAAATAATTGCCCGCATGATAGGTCAGCAGGGATGACAGCGCCTCCAGCATGGAAACCTTCACATGCTGGCCCTTGCCACTGTCCCGCCGCGCATAAAGGGCGGCCAGTATGCCCTGCACCAAGGTCATGCCGGAGACCAGATCGGCAATGGATGTCCCCATCTTGTAGGGCGAGGTATCGGCGCCGCCGGTGATGTTCATCATGGCGCTTTCGCCCTGGACAATCAGGTCATAACCGGGCCGCGTGGCATCGGGACCGCTGTCGCCAAAGCCGGAGATCGAGGCATAGATAATTTCCGGGCGCCGGGCGGCAACATCGTCATAGCCGAAGCCAAGGCGCTTGGCGGCACCGGGACGGAAATTTTCCACGATGATGTCGGCGGTATCGATTAGCTGCCACAACACCTCCTTGGCGCCCTCGTCCTTCAAATTCAGGGTCAGGCTTTTCTTGTTGCGGTTCACGGACAGAAAATAAGCCGATTGATCGCCTTGATAGGGGGGCGCGAAGGCGCGGGTATCGTCACCACCCAACGGATGCTCCACCTTGATCACTTCCGCCCCCATGTCGCCCAGGGTCATGGTGCAAAACGGCCCCGATAGTACCCGGGTCAGATCAATCACCCGCAGCCCTGATAAGGGGGGCGTGGTTTCAGCAGAGGACATCGGCAAGCTCCTTGAAATCGGCAACAATAATATTGGGTTGATGCGGCGTGTGGCCAAAGGGCCGTTTGCGCCGGTCAATGAAGGCCGTAGGTATGCCACAGGACTTTGCGCCGATGCAATCAAAGGCATGGTTGGCCACGAA
>JAPYUH010000459.1 GCA_029936195.1 Alphaproteobacteria bacterium | reverse complement strand
GCGGCCGCACGGTCGGTGCCGGCGTCGTCGCATCGATCGACGAATAGGACTGATACGAATAGGACTTAATAGGAGTGTAGCTCAATTGGCAGAGCACCGGTCTCCAAAACCGGGGGTTGTGGGTTCGAGTCCCTCCACTCCTGCCAGATTATACGAGCGGCGCAGTTTAGGCGGATGAATTGATGGCGAAAGCAAGCCCAGCGGAACTTGTCAGGCAGGTGCGCCAGGAAACCTCCAAGGTGACCTGGCCGTCGCGCAAGGAAACCGGTCTGACCACGGCCATGGTTTTCGTCATGGCGACGATCGCGGCGATCTTTTTCCTGCTGGCGGACAAGGTCATCACGTTTGGCGTTGAATTAATTCTCGGCCTGGGGGGCTGATGGAAATGGCGGCGCGTTGGTATATCGTTCATGTCTATTCCGGCTTCGAGAGCAAGGTGGCGGCTTCCGTCACGGAGCAGGCCGAGTTGCAGGGCCTGGACGAGGATATCCTGGAGATCATGGTGCCCACGGAAGAAGTGGTGCAAATGCGGCGGGGCCAAAAGGTCAACGCGGAACGGAAGTTTTTTCCGGGCTACGTGCTGGTCAAGATGGAACTCTCGGACGAGGCCTATCATCTGATCAAGGATACGCCCAAGGTGACCGGCTTTCTAGGCACGGGCGGCAAGCCCTCGCCGATTACGGAAGCCGAGGCACAGCGGGTCATGCGCCAGGTTCAGGAAGGCATTGAGCGGCCGAAACCGTCGATCACCTTCGAGGTGGGAGAGCAGGTCCGGGTCAGCGACGGTCCCTTCGCCTCGTTCAACGGCATGGTCGAGGAAGTCGATGAAGAGCGGGCCCGGCTGAAAGTTTCGGTCTCAATCTTTGGCCGGGCGACACCGGTTGAATTGGAATACGGTCAGGTCGAGAAGACCTGATAACGGAGTTTGGTTTAGACGTTGAATTTTAGCGCGTGGGAGGCCCGCCATGGCCGTACCACGCACCCTTCGGTGAGGGGCTTTATGCCCAGCGCCAGACAAATCGCAAGAGCGTGAGAAGGACAAGATAATGGCAAAGAAGATCGCCGGTTATATCCGGCTGCAGATCCCGGCCGGACAGGCCAACCCATCGCCTCCCGTGGGCCCGGCCTTGGGTCAGCAGGGCGTGAATATCATGGCCTTTTGCAAGGCCTTCAACGCGGAAACCCAGAACCTCGAAGGCGGCATGCCGATCCCCTGCGTGATCACCGTCTATGGCGACAAGAGTTTCAGCTTTATCACCAAGACGCCGCCGGCCAGTTTCTTTATTAAAAAGGCCGCCGGTTTGCCCAAGGGCTCCATGGCCCCGGGCCGTGAGGTCGCCGGCTCCATCACCATGGCGCAGGTGCGGGAAATCGCGGAGAAAAAGATGGTTGATTTGAATGCCAACGATCTGGATCAGGCCAGCAAGATGATTGCCGGTTCGGCCCGGTCCATGGGCATCATGG
>JAPYUH010000015.1:15927-39391 GCA_029936195.1 Alphaproteobacteria bacterium | reverse complement strand
CGTCCACGTATCACCAGATACTTTTCAAGACGGAACTTGCCAAATGTTGGAACAGAAACTTGGTGCCGGACTTGCTGAGGACGGACACTCAGCCGCGTTTGGCGTAATCCACGGTGAGCCAGCGTTCGGGTCGAAGCATCACCTTGATGGCGGTGCCCAAGGCATACTTTCCGGCCAGGGCGGCGGCATAGTCCTTGCCCGCCTGTTCGCCAAGATAGCGTTGCGCCATGGGCAGCAGGTCGGCCGAAAGGTCGGCGGGGACGATTTCGGAGACCGGGCCCTCGATGGAGACATAGCGGTAGGGCGAGGCGGTGGTCTGTGCCAACAGGCTGACCCGGCCGCCCACGGTCAGCAGGCGGCCCTTGCGGGCGGTCTTTTGCGTCAGGAACCAGACCTCGCCGCCCGGCACATAATCATACCAAACCGGGCTGCTAAGGGGGCCCTTGCCGCTGTCGGGGATGGACAGAACGCCGATATGGGGTTCCGCCAGGAAGGCCTCGCGCTCGGCCCCGGTCATCGACGTGGTCATCCGCGCCTCCCGAAATGGCTCTAATAGCTTGGTTTGGCGGGGTGGGGCGTTAGCTGCAATTCGTGGGTCCAGCAGGATTTGTCCTGGCCGTGCAGATAGTAGAAGGCCTCGGCGATCTTCACCGGGTTCATCACCATGTCCGGATTTTCCCGCGCCCGCGGCAATGCCCTTGTACCCGGCGAATCGATCAGGCCGTCAATGACCACGTTGGCCACATGCACGCCATGCTCCGAATATTCTTCCGTCAGCACCTGGGCAAGGGTGCGCATCATCACCCGTGGGTAATACAGCGACTGGCCGGTCATGCGCTTGCGCCCGCGCAGGGAGGCGGCGTTGTTGGAAATCAGGAAGGAGCCTTCGCCCTTTTTGCGCATGGCCGGCAAAACCTCCCTGGCGACCAGAAACGGCCCCCGGCTGGCAATATGTTGCGCGGTGTCGAACATCTCCACCGGGATATGCTCCAGCAGCTCTTTCTCGGGCGGCAGGTCCCTGCCTTCCAGATAGCCGGCGTTGTAGACCAGCACGTCCGGGTCGCCGGCCTCGGCCCTGATCCGCTCGAAAGCGGCGGTGATGGAGGCCTCAGACACCAGGTCCAATTCCACCGTCAGGCAATCGCCGCCCTGTGCCTTGATGGCGCTTTCAAGGGTGGCGGCGTTGGCGGCGGTGCGCGTGGTCAATACCGTGAAGAAACCTTCAGCGGCAAATTTTTGCGCCACCGCGCCGCCGATACCCCAGCGGATGCCCACGGGTAAATCACTGTCATCGAGATCCTGGCCATGGGCCAACCGTGTATTGCGGCCATCGGCTTGCCATTTGGAGGTGGCGCCGATCACCACGGCGACTGGGGCGCCCGATTTGTTCCCCGACTTATTCATCGTGTTCATTTGCTCGCGCCCTTTATGAAGTGCCGAAACTGAGCAGGTTTTCAACGGGTTTGTACAGTTCCTCAAGATAGACCATGTCGCTCTCGTCCAGGGTGATTTCAGTCGCGGCGACCAGTTGATCAAGCTGGCTGATCTTGGAAACGCCGACCACGGGGGCGGTAATCCCCGGCTTGTTCAACAGCCAGGCGACGGCAATCTGGGCCGGGGTGTGGCCCAGCTTCTCGGCCACCTCAACCACCCGGTCGGCGATCTGGAAATCCATTTCACCCAAGTACAGCCCTTCCGTGCGCTTGCGGTCCGCCCCTTGCGAGCGCGCCGTGCTGCCGCCGTCCAGGCTGCCCTTGTAGGAACCGGTCAGGATGCCCCGGGCCAGGGGCGACCACGGCGTCAAGGCCACGCCGGTACCGTTGCAATAGGGGTTCATTTCCCGCTCTTCCTCGCGGTAGATCAGGTTGTAGTGGTTCTGCATGGAAATGAATTTGGTCCAGCCATGACGTTCGGCGGTCATCTGCAACTCGACAAATTGCCAGGCGAACATGGAGGAGCCGCCGATATACAGCGCCTTGCCCGCCTTCACCACGTCGTGCAGCGCCTCCATGGTTTCCTCGATCGGGGGCTGCGCCTGGCCAGGGCGGCCGTGGGGGTGTCGGTGGATGATCAACTGGTCCACGTAATCCAGGCCCAGGCGCTGGAGGGAGGCATCGATCCCTTCCATGATATGTTTGCGCGACAGGCCGCCCTGATTGGGGTGCTTGCCCATGGGGGCGGACACCTTGGTGGTCAGAACATATTGGTCGCGCGGCGCCAGTTCCCGCAGCAGCGCGCCCACCACCCGCTCGCACGCGCCCAGGCCGTAGATATCGGCGCAATCAAAATAGAACAGGCCGTGATCCAAGGCAGCCTTGAATATGGGCCGGGCCTCGTCGATGGTCAGGGTCCAGTCACCCTGATGGCCGCGACCCGGCTCGCCGAAATTCATCGTCCCCAGGCAGAGCCGCGAAACACTAAGCCCGCTGTTGCCGAGTTGCAGCGTATCCAACATAAAAAATCTTCCTCCAAAGCTAAACTGCCGCGAAGGTATGGCCCGGGCCGGATGGGCGCAACCATCAAGTTGCCCCATCACGTTGACAATGTGACCTCGGCGCCGGTGGCGGCTGCCTGGGATACGGCAAGTGCCGCCTCCAGGGTGCGGGAAGCATCGCGGGCGGTAATCAGCGGCTTGGCACGGCCGCGAATGACATCGGCGAAGTGGCGGACCTGCAATTGGATGGGGTCGGCCGGCGTGCTGGCAAGCTGTTGCGTCGGCTGTTGCATCGACAGGGGCGATTGCCAACTCCCGGCTCCATCATGGCGCCACAGGCGCATGGATGGCATGGCCAGGGAACCTTCGGTGCCGGCGAACAAATAGCAATCCTGACCGGTTTGCGGAAAGGTGTATGAGGTGCGTTCACCCGAGGTCAGTTCCCAACTCCAGGGTGAAGCAACAGTGTCGGATAATGTCACGGTGGCAAGGGCGCCACCCTCGTCACCGGCCCGGAAGCGCAACAGCAGGGCGGCCGTGTCCTCGACCTCGAAGCCACGGCGCGCGTTCGAGGTCATGGCCTGCACCGCCGCGATCTCGCCGGCAATAAATCGCAGGCTGTCGATGTCGTGGATCAGATTGATCAGCACCGGGCCGCCGCCCCGGCTCCGCCGCCAGGCCACGTCGAAATAGTCATCGGGCTTTCGGGCCAGCCAGGTTGCCGAAATGACGGTCAGTTGGCCCAGGGCGCCGGAAGCAATGATCTCGCGGGCTTTCTGCACCAGGGGATTGTGCCGGCGATGGTGGCCGACCAGGACGGGAATGCCAAGCCTTTCCGAGGCATCGGCCAGTTCCAGCGCGTCATCAAGATTGTCGGCAATGGGTTTTTCCACCAATACCGGAACGCCTTGGCGCAGGCATTCCAGGGACAGAGGCACATGTAATGTATTCGGCGTTGCGTTAATCACGCCGTCTGGCGCCACCTCTGCAAGCATGTGGTCGAGGTCGTCATAATGGGGCAGGTTCCATTCCGCCGCCGTTTCCGCGCCGTTGGAGGCGGGATCGACCACCGCCACCGCCTGGCAGGATGGTTCGGCGGCGATGGCGTCGAGATGGCGGCGCCCAATGGGTCCCGCGCCGACGACCGCCAAGCGTATGGGTACTTGTACTGGGTCGGACATTCTAGTCACCATCCAGCGCCGGCAGCTGGGCGGCGAGGTCCGCTTTCAGGACTTTTCCCAGAGGTGATTTAGGCAATTCCGTCAGCGTGAATATCCGCCTTGGGATTTTGTAGGACGCCAACTGGGCCCGGCAATGGGCCTCCAGGTCTGTTAAATCAACGTCACTGTCGGTAACCACATAGGCCGCGATCTCTTCGCCCATCATGGGCGAGGGCCAGGCGACCACGGCGGCATCGCGAACGATTGGATGAGACAGCAACACCTGTTCGATTTCGCCCGGGTAGATATTTACCCCGGCCCGGATGATCACGTCCTTGGCCCGGCCGACTAGGTACAGGCGGCCGTCGCTGTCCAGTTTGCCGATGTCGCCGGGGTAGAACCAACCGTCGCGAAAGGCCTCCACACTGGCCTCCGCGTCAAGATGAAAGCTTTCCGCCACCGCCGGGCCGCGATAGCGCACCAGACCGGGTTGGCCCGCCGCAACCACATGCGCATCTTCATCGACAACCGCGACTTCCGTGGCGAACACCGGTTCCCCGACCGAGGCCGCCGCCGAGCCCTGATGTTCGGGCAGCAGAACGGTGATGCCGCCGCCCTCGGTGGAGCCATAATAGTTGATAAATTCGGGATGCAGCCGGGCCATGACCTCGGCCCGTTCGTCCGGATGCAGCACGGCGCCGGTGGATAGCAGACGTTTCAGGCTGCCCAGCAGTGGCGCGCCCGTATCCGGCAAGGCCAGCAACCGGCGCAGCAGGGTCGGCACCAGCAGCATGGTCGTGGGTGCTAGTTCAGCCACCGCCGAGACAAGCTGTTCGGGCTCATAGGGCGGCGGGAACATGATGACGGTGCCGCCCGAAAACAGGCTGCCGAGGGTGAAACTGCGCCCGCCGCCAAAATAAAGGGGCGTCGCGCTCAAATACCGGTCGTGCTGGCTGAAACCCAGGGTGACCCACTGGATCATCAGCCGGGCGATGAACTGGCGGTGGCTCAACATCGGTCCCTTGGGGCGCCCCGTTGTGCCCGACGACAGGGACAGCACCAATGGTTGGTCGCCGCCCATGGCACAGGGGCTCTCGGGTTCCTGTTGGGCCACGGCCCCGTGCCAGGCGTCGTCCGCCACGTCGCATTGGATTTCAGCAATATCGTCGCCCGGTTCGACGATGACCCGTTTAACGCCGAAAAACCTCGCGATGCGTTGTTTCTCCGGCCCGCTCCAACGCCAATCCAGGGGCAGGATCACGGCGCCCAGACGGGCCAGGGCGAACATCACCACCAGATGGTCGGCGCTGTCTTTCAAACAAACGCCGACGATATCGCCGTTTGAAATATCCAATTGTCCCAACAGCCGAGCCGTACGCCTGACCAAGGGCGCCAGTTCGGCGTAGTTCAGAACCCGCCCGTCCTCGATAATCGCCGGATGGCGGGCCCGGCGGATGGCGTGTTCATCCAACAGGGCCGCAATATTACGATTGTCGTACATTAGAGGCCGTAGATGCGCTGAACATTGTCGCGCAGCAATTTGCGCAACGAATTCGGCCGCAGTTCCAGGGCCTCGATCTCCGCGATGGTCCGCTCAAACTGCAGGATGGGAAAATCCGTGCCGAAGATCACCTTGTCCTGACCGTAGGAGTTTATGTAATGCAACAGCTCCGGCGGCCAGTATTTCGGGCTGTGGGCATCGGTGCCGATGAAGACATTCTTGTGCTTCCAGGCCATGGCGATCATTTCCTGGGTCCAGGGGATGCCCACGTGAATGCCGATCAACTTTAATTCGGGGAAATCGCAGGCCACGCCATCTAGGTTTATGGGCCGGCCGGTGCTGCGCCGGGGCAGATCCTCGGTATACATCAGGGATTGGCCCACTTGCAGCTGCATGGGTATCTCCAACTCCACGCACTTGGCATAAAAAGGATAATAGCGGGCATGATCGGGGGCCAGTTCGAACCAATGGGGATAGGAGTGCGCACCGATGAAGCCATCGTCCTCCACCGCGCGCTGCAAGGCGCGGACACCATTCATGCCTTCGGTCGGATCGACGCCGGCCAGGGCGGAAAATCTGTCGGGATGCTGCTTCACCGCATCGGCGACAATCCCGTACGGCACATGGAACGAGGCCCGGTGGCCATGGGGTCCGGCCTTGGCGGCGATCAGAAAGGACCGCTCGATCCCGGCCGCGTCCATGCGGTGGAGCATCTCCTCGTGGGGGATGCCGCCATAGGTGGTGTCGTCGACGCCGATCTTGTCCTGATAAAATGCCTCGCGATCCTTGGGCCGGTGGGCCAGGGCCTCGGCCGTCTGGATATTCACCACGGCGTCGATCGCCAGATAGTCGCGTACAGTCTCGGTCATGGGGGGTTCACTATCCTTGGGGCAGGTATTCTGCCAACGATGTTGTCATGAAGGCCGCGTGCCAGCAAGACCGACCGAAGCTTCCGTGACAGGACAACCATGCCGGGCTAGGTTCCCGCAACAGAGCGAGGAGTACATACATGGCCAGAATTGCGCTTGCCGGTTTCATGCACGAGACCAATTGTTTCGTACCCGGCGCAACGGATTATGAACATTTCGCCCGCCCCGCCGACCGGCCGGGGATCTTGCGCGGGGATGAGGTGATGGCCGAATTCGCCGTGGCCGGGGCCTCCACCGCCGGGTTTATCAAGGGCAATGACGGTAATCATGAACTGTCCCCGCTGCTGTGGACCTCCACCACCCCCGGCGCGCCGGTCACGGCGCATGCCTATGAACGCATCGCCAGCGAAATACTGGCCCGGTTGTCCGAGGTCCTGCCCGTGGACGGGATCTATCTGGACTTGCATGGCGCCATGGTCTCGGAACAGCATGCGGACGGCGAGGGCGAATTGCTGCGCCGGGTCCGCGCCGTGGTGGGCGATGACGCGCCCATCGTCATATCGCTGGACTACCACGCCAACGTGACGCCGGAGATGGTCGCCCTGGCGGATGCCATACTGCCCTATCACACCTATCCCCATGTGGATCAGCACGCCACGGGGCAACGGGCGGCGGCCGCCATGAAGCGCCTGTTGATCGAGGGGCGGCCCCGGGGCCGGGCCCTGCGGCAACTGCCGTTTCTGCTGCCCCTGAACTATCAATGCACCCTGGTTGAACCCTCCAAGGGCATCGTGGAAGCGGCCATCGCCCGGCAAACGGAGGACATGTTGTCCCTGGCCTACCTGGCCGGCTTCCCGCCCTCGGATTTGGCCGAGTGCGGCCCCACTGTCAGCTGCCATGCCCATAGCCAGGAGGCGGCGGACGTGGCGGTGGACGAAATCACTCAAATGATCGCCCTGAAGGAGGCCGAGTTCGCCGAGCCCCTGCTCTCTCCCGACGAGGCGGTGATCGAGGCCATGCGTCTGGCCGAAACCGCGGCCAAGCCCATCGTCATCGCCGATACCCAGGACAACCCCGGCTGCGGCGGCAGCGGCGACACCGTGGGCATGCTGTCCGCCCTGGTGGCGCATGATGCCCAGGGCGCTGTCTTTGGCGCCGTGGCCGACGACCGGGCCGCCGTTGCGGCGCATGCGGCGGGTGTCGGCGCCGAAATCGACTTGGCATTAGGCGGACGCACGGATCTGCCGGGGGTGGAGCCGTTCCAGGGCCGTTTCAAGGTCGAAGTCATCAACGACGGCACCTATCAGTCCAACGGTCCCGTTTCGCAGGGCAAGGCCTACAATGTGGGCCCCTCGGCCCTGCTATCCATCGGCGGCATCAAGGTGGCGATTTCGTCCCGGCGGGTCCAGGCCCTGGACCGCATGGTGTTCGAGCATCTGGGCCTTGTGTTGGAGGAGCAGAACATCATCGTGCTGAAATCCACCTGTCACTACCGGGCCCATTTCGATCCCATCGCCGAGACAACCTTTGCCGCCATCGCGCCCGGCGGCTACCTGGCCAACCCCGCCGATTGCGCCTACAAAAAACTTCGCCCCGGCGTGCGGTATTATCCGTTGGGGCCGATACATGGAGGATGAGGTAAAAGCTTAACGGACGCCTGGATAATCTGCTGACGGCGGGAGTGGACCGGGGCGACGTGCCTGGGGTCGTGGCAATAGTTGTCAGCGGCGAGGGAACTCTTTACGAGGGCGCCTTCGGTGAACGAGCCCTGGGCGGTGGCGTGTCCATGACCATGGATACCGTATTCGCCATCGCTTCCATGACCAAGGCCATTACCGCCACGGCCGCCATGCAATTGGTGGAAAGGGGTCAGCTGAAGCTCGACGAACCGGCCTCTGACATCATCCCCTATCTTGGCGGGGTAGGTGTATTGGAGGGCTTTGGTGACGATGGACAGCCGATCATCAGACCCGCCCGTCGGGCCATCACTCTGCGCCATCTGCTGACCCATACAGCGGGCTTCGGCTACGAACTGTTTAATCAGGAGATCGTTGATTTTCAGTCGGCGACCGGTAGCCCGAGCGTGCTTACCCGAAAGCTGGAAGCGCTAAAAATGCCCCTGCTGTTTGATCCGGGCGAGCGTTGGAATTACGGCATCAATATTGATTGGGCCGGACAAATGGTCGCGGCGGTCAGCGGCCAAAGCCTCGGCGAATACCTGCGTCAAAATATATTCGAGCCCTTGGAAATGAACAGCAGCGGATATTCTCCCAATGGGGATATGACCGCGCGTCAAGCCGGTATGCATCTACGTGGCAGTGACGGTGAGTTGTTCATTCCGGAGAATGCCGAGCCACCGCCCGAGAGGGAATTCGATACCGGCGGCATGGGCCTGTTCTCGACGATGCAGGATTACGCCAGATTTCTTGGTATATTCCTGAACCAAGGATCCCACGACGGTCGGCAAATCCTGCTCCCGGACACAGTGGCGATGATGTCGGCCGATCAAATGGGCGAGAACCGCGCGACACCGCTGAAATCAGTCATGCCGCCGTACACAAACGACGTTGAGTTCTTCCCCGGTATTGAAAAAGGTTGGGGCCTGAGTTTCATGATTAATTTGAGCCAGGCCGCCACGGGCTGTTCCGCTGGAAGCCTGTCCTGGGCCGGATTGAGTAATTTGTGCTATTGGATTGACCCAGCCAGGAATATTGCCGGGGTCTATGGAACGCAGATCTTTCCGTTTGGCGACAAATTGTCGCTGCCGCTGTATCTGGATTTTGAGACGGCGGTCTATGAAACGCTTTAACGGACCAACCCGCCCTTGCTGACCAATTCGCGGCGATCTATGTTGACCGCTGAAATTAGTTTTCAGAGTTAGGCCCGGAGGCACCATCCATGAAAATCTATCACGCGCCCAATACCCGATCCGTCCGCATTGTCTGGCTGTGCGAGGAGCTGGGCCTGGACTATGAATTGGAGATGTTCAAGCTGGGCGACGGTTCCATGCGGGACCCGGAATACCTCAAGGTCCATCCCATGGCCCGCGTGCCGTCGTTGGCGGACGGCGATGTGACGATTTTTGAATCCGGCGCCATCGTGGAATATTTGCTGACCAAACACGGTAACGGGCGCATGCGGCCTGAGGTTAATTCGCCGGATTTCCCCACCTATCTGCAATGGCTGCATTATGCCGAGGGCATGATCATGCCCCACGTTAATATACTGGTGGTCGAAACCCGCTTGCTGCCCGAACCCAAGCGCAATCCGGTCAACATTGAACGTTCCACCAAGCAGCTGACCCGCATGCTGGGTGCCGTGGACAAAGCTATGGACGGCAAGGAATTCCTGGCCGGTAATTTCTCCGGCGCCGATATCATGACCGGGCATGCCTGCACCGTCGGCGCCCGCCTGGGCGGCGATATTTCCGACAAGCCCAATGTGGAAGCCTACATCAAACGGCTCAATGACCGACCCGCCATGCAGAAGGCCTGGGCGACCTAAACCGCTCCCGCACCCTTCATCGGGCAGCCACCGCCCGCACCGTGACCAGGCCGGAGGCGCATAAAGTGCGCTTGCCGTCCCGTTCCGAGAACACATCGGCGCGGGCCAGGCCGGCGCGTTTGCCCATGTGCAGGGCCTCGCCCAGGGCGACCATGCGCTGGCCCGTGGCGGGGGCGATGTTGTGCACTTCGAACCCGGTTGTCATGCTGCCCCAGCCTTGGGCAACAGGGTGGCCGCCGCCGAGCCACCCGCGAAGTCGATCAAGGCGCCAGTGACCGTGGCCGGAATGGCGGTGCCGTCATAGGTAAGGTCCCGGTGCCAGGGCATTTCCAGTTCGGACGTTCCGGCGGCAAATTTCACCACCCGTGCGCCGAACATGGCAAAGATGGGCATGCTTTCCAAGAACCGGCGCACGGCCTGGCCATTATGCTCGGGCTCTACGTTCTCTGACTCTAATTTTATCATCCGCGCTCCCTCCGCCATGTACATTCGTGAATTAATTTGTTACTATGACGATCGATCTACATAAAACAACGAATAAATGGCGCCGCCAAAAAGCAAACAACGCCAGACAATGGTCTGGGCCGCCGCCAAGCTGTTTCGCCGCCAGGGCTACAGCGGCACGGGACTGCGCGATATTCTGGCCGCCAGCGGCGCGGCGCGGGGCTCCCTCTACCATCATTTCCCCGGCGGCAAGGAAGAGATCGGCGCCGCCGCCGTCACTGCCGCCGGCAGCCTGGTGACCGAGACCTTTCAGGAGCTGGCAAACCTGTCCGATAGCCCGGCGGATTTCCTCCGCCGCTACACCGACCTGCTGGTGCGCTGGCTGGAGGCTTCGAAATTCCGCGATGGTTGCCCCATCACGACCACCTTGCTGGAAACCACGCCTGGTTCCGCCGCGATCACGGCGGCGGGGCGGGCCGTGTTCGACGACTGGTCCGGGGTTATGGAGATGTTGCTGGCCCGCCACGGCTGGCCAGCCGAACGCATCGCCCCGACGGCCACGGCAATCATCGCCGGGCTGGAGGGTGCCTTGATGCTGGCGCGGGTCCGGGGCAGCTCCCAGCCCATTCGCGATACCGCCGAGGCGTTGTGCGCCCTGCTGGACGGCGGCTTGCCAGGGTCCAGCTAATCCCTCTATATGCGTCTAAATCCGAGCCGCCTTGAGGCGGCTCGAAAATTTAAAAATATCAGAGGAGACGAAACCATGGCTGATCTTGAAGTGAGCGTTGCGGGTGGCGTGGCCACCGTGACCATGAACAGGCCGGAGGCGCGCAACGCCCTGTCCATGGACATGCGGGCCCAGATGGATGATGAATTCCACCGTTTGGAATTTGATCAATCCATCCGCTGCATCGTGCTGGAAGGGGCCGGCGATCACTTCATGGCGGGGGGCGATGTGAAGAACATGCACGAATACCTCGGGTCACATGACGCGGCGGAAACCCAGGCCCATTTTCTGCGCCGCATCCATGCCCTGCACACCATCATGTTCTCCATGCGCCGCATGCCCAAGCCCATCGTGGCCAAGGTCAAGGGTGCCGCCGCCGGCGCGGGGGTCTCGCTCGCCGCCGCCTGCGATCTGGTGATTGCCGAGGAAAGCGCCTTTTTCACCCTGGCCTATTGCAACATCGGCACCACGCCCGACGGCTCCTCCTCGTTCCATCTGCCCCGCGCCATCGGCATCAAGCGGACTTTGGAAATGACCCTGTTGGGTGACCGTTACACCGCCCAGCAGATGTCCGAGATGGGCCTGGTCAACTTTGTTGTACCCGATGACGACCTGGACAGCGAATGCGACAAACTGGCCACCCGCCTGGCCAACGGCCCGACCCATGTGTTCGGCCAGGGCAAACGCCTGATGTACCGCTCGTTGGAGAACGAATTTGAAAGCCAGTTGCAGTTGGAAGCCGAATGCTTCGCCGATTGCGCCAAGCGCGGCGACTACCGCGAGGGCGTCGCCGCCTTCGTCGAAAAGCGCAAGCCGGTTTTCACGGGGAGGTAAACTGTTTCGCTGACGCTTGTAGGCAGAGGCGGCGCCAAATCAACCTTGGCCGGCGGTGAAGCGATGCTGCAGGCCGCCGTCGATGTGCAGCAGCATGCCGTTGATATAGCGCGCCTCGTCCGAAGCCAGGAACACCGCCGCGTTGGCCACGTCCCAGGCCTCGCCCATTTGACCCGTTGGCGACAGGGCATCGCGGGCCGCCACCATGGCTTTGAGGCCGCCGTCGCCATAATTGTCCTTCATGGCGTCCGCGACCATGGGGGTGTTGATCAGGCCGGGCACCAGGGCGTTGCAGCGAATGTTGCGGTCGGCGAATTCCATGGCGATGTTGATGGTCAGTGCGTTCACCGCGCCCTTGGACGTGGCATAGGCCAGTTCGGGCCGGGCCGCCTTCACTGCCGAAAGAGAGGAGACATTGACGATCACGCCGCCGCCCTGCTCCAGGAACAGGGGCAGCACCGCCTGGCAGGTGAGAAACTGCGAGGTGACGTTGATCCGCATCACCCGCTCCCACTGCTGTAGATTGGTCTCCAATGGCCCGCCGAGGGAGGCGATGCCCACGTTGTTGTGCAGAATATCGATCCGGCCAAAGGCGGCAAGGCAGGCCGCGACCATGGCCCCGACGGCGTCCGGGTCCGAGACATCGGCCCCATGGGCGGTGGCCTCAAACCCTTCGTCGGTGATAATCCCGGCGGTCTCGGCCGCTGCCTCAAGGTTCAGGTCGACGGCGAAGACCTTTGCACCTTCCCGGGCAAAGGCCGCCGCCGTGGCCTTGCCGTTGCCCAAGCCCGGCCCGATGGAGCCGGCTCCGCAGACCAGGGCGACCTTGTCGGCCAGGCGGCCGGTCATTGGCCGCCCCCCGCCGTCAACTGATCCGCCGCCAACCGATCGGCCGCCAACTGGGCCCGCAATTCAGTCTTCAACACCTTGCCATAATTATTCTTGGGCAGGGCGACGACGAACCGATAGGCCTTGGGCCGTTTGAAGCGGGCGATATGTTCCAGGCACAGGTTGTCCAATTCGCCCTCGCCCACTGCTTGTTCCGGCGCCTTGACCACGAAGGCGATCACCTCTTCGCCCCAATCCGCGTGGGGACGGCCCACCACGGAGCATTCGGCCACGCCGGGGTGGCGCAGCAACACTTCCTCCACCTCGCGGGGATAAATATTGCTGCCCCCCGATATGATCATGTCCTTGGCCCGGTCCATCAGGGTCAGGTATCCATCCCCGTCAAAGGCGCCCACGTCGCCGGTGTGCAGCCAGCCGCCGCGCAGGGCCTCCTGGCTGGCCTCCGGGTTGTTCCAATAGCCGGCCGTGATGACATCGCCCCGGCAAACCACTTCGCCCATCCCGCCCGCGGGCAGTTCGTTGTCGTCGCCATCAACCACCCGCACATCCACGTCCGTGCGCGCAATGCCCACCGAGCCGAGGCGCTTCAGATAATCCGGGTGTCCGGTATCCACATGCATGGCGCGGGACAGACCGGTGATGGTCATGGGACTTTCCCCCTGGCCGAACAACTGCACCAGCTTGGGCCCCAAGACCGCCAAGGCCTTCAAGGTGTCCTCCACATACATCGGGCCGCCGCCATAGACGATGGTCTTGATGTTGGAGGTATCCCGACCCTCGATACCCGGCAGATTGATCAACCGGGTCAGCATGGTGGGGGCGAAGAAAAAACTGGCGCGGGGAAAATGCGGCAGCAAGTCCAAGGTCTCCTCAGGATCGAAACCGCCCGACAATGGAATGATGTTATTGGCGCCCTTGGCCACATGGGGCAGGGCGAACAGGCCGGAACCGTGGCTCAGCGGCGCGCCGTGGATCATGCAGTCCCGCGGCCCGACGTTATCCATGTCGGCGTAATAATTCATCACCATGGCCATCAGATTGCGTTGGCTCAGCATGGCCCCCTTGGGCCGCCCCGTGGTGCCGGAGGTATAGAACAGCCAGGCCAGATCGTCCGGTCCGCATTCCGTCATGGGGGCGGCGGGCCCGGCAAACAACGCTTCGTAGTCATCACCCGTGGTGTCCAGCACGGCTTCAAGACTGTCGATATCCGCGGTCAGAGGTGGAATGGTCTGGATCAGATCGGAGGTGATGAAACAGACCCGGGCGCCGCAGTTTTCCAATATATAGGCCGCCTCGCGGGGATGCAGTTTTGCATTGATGGGCACGGCGGCCAGGCCGGCGTGCCAGGCGCCGTACAACACCTCGAAAAACGCCGGTGCATTCTTCATCATGATGGCGACCCGGTCGCCCTTGTTCAGCCTTAATTGACCACGCAAGGCCGCTCCCAGGCGCCCGGCCCGGCCCGGCAGTTCGTTGTATGTATGCAGGCAGTTCGTGCCCTCGGTCACCGCCGGGCGGTCACCGAAACTCAAGGCCACTTTGTGCAATAACGACGCTTGGTTCATGGGCCAAGCCACCTCCAATCAAAATTCGCGGAGGTTCTTTATGGCCCATTCCAACGGGCCGCGCCACCGGCGGCCCCGTGCGAATTAATTCTAGCCCTTGCTTTCGGGCTTGGTGGTCTTGGGAATAGGTGTCTGCGCCGTTGTCGCCGACGGCGTCCCCACGGTCGTGGATGCGGGTGTGGATGTCGCCGTTTTTTCAGATTTCACGCCGCTCGAGCAGCTTCCGAAGCCAAAGCCGCCACCGCCCGCCAAGGCAGTACCGGAAATGAATACGCCAGCCAGGGCGAAAATCAATACCTTGGGCATGGTTAGTTCCTTTGCCAGATCTATCCACTGAAAACGCTACCGAATGCGGCCCGGGCGATCAATTCACGGTACCGTGATGAACAATTTGTCATGGATGGCGCGGTAGGTCCTGGTCACCTCGGCCCCAAAGCAGCAGAAAACAATATTTAGCAGAGTGCCTGGCTCATAAGTCTTGGCAGCGGCCAATGCGATCTCGGTCGCGGCGTCCAGGGGAAAGCCGAAGATGCCGGTGGAAATGGCGGGAAAGGCAATGGACGACAGGCCAGAGGCGTCGGCCAGTGCAAAACAATGGCGGTAGCAGCTTGCCAGCAATTCCGCCTCGCGCTCATCCCCGCCTAGCCAGACGGGGCCAACGGCGTGGATCACGTGGCGGGCCATTAAACCATGGCCGGCGGTGATGCGGGCCTGGCCCGTGGGGCAGCCACCGAGGCGGCGGCATTCCGCTTCCAGGCCGGGGCCGGCGACACCATGAATGGCGCCGCAAACGCCCCCCCCCGGTAACAGCCCCTCGTTGGCCGCGTTGACAATTGCGTCCACGTCCAGGGTGGTGATATCGGCGTCGATGATTTCGATCCGCGCGCTCACGGCACCCGCCCCTTCGCTTCGGACTTCGGCACGATACCCCGCTTGATCAACCACCATAACAGGGCCAGGCCCGGCAGGGCGGCTATGGTTGTGATCAGAAAGAAGCTGACCCAGCTGGTGCTGTCCGCCAAGGCGCCTCCCGGTGCCGACAGTGCCGTGCGGGCCAGGGCCATGAGGGACGACAGCAGGGCATACTGCGTGGCCGTATAGGCTATATTGCACAGCGACGAGAGATAGGCGACGAAGGCCGCCGTGCCCATCCCCCCGGCAATATTCTCCACGGCGATGGTGACCGCCAGCATGGAGATGTCGTGCCCGACCATGGCCTGGACCGCGAACATCAGATTGGAAAACATTTGCAGCAAGCCGCACCATAATAGACTTTCCATGATGCCGCGCCGGACCACCAGCAGGCCGCCTAGAAAACCGCCCAGCAAGGTTGCGCCCAGGCCGAATATCTTGGAGACGGAGGCGATCTCGGACTTCGAAAAACCGATCTCCACATAAAACGGCCCAGCCATGATCCCGGCCAGACTGTCGCCGAATTTATAGAACACGACGAACAACAGGATCGGCAGCCAGCCGCCCCTGTGCAAAAATTCCGCGAAAGGCTCGAACACCGCCTGGCGCACCCATTGCACCGGGTTCGCCCCGCCCGGGGCCGGCGCGTCGTCGCCCAGATCGGGTTCGGGGTTCAACAGCACGGTCGCCATGCCGACCACCATCAAGGCCGCCATGGCGACATAGACCCAGAACCAGCTAAAGGCATCGGCCAGAAACAACGCCCCAGCACCCGAGGCCAGCATGCCGATGCGGTAGCCGGCCACGATCATCGCGGCCCCGGCGCCATATTGCCGCTCTTCCAGGATTTCAACCCGGTAGGCATCAATCACCACGTCCTGGCTGGCGGATGCGAAGGTGACGAACATGGCCCAGGCCGCCATGGCCCAGGCGCCCTTGGTGGGGTCGTTGGTGCCCAGCCCGATGATACCAACGATCAGCGCCAGTTGGGTCAAGATCGCCCAGCCCCGGCGCCGGCCCAGCCGTCGGGTCAGAATTGGCAGATGCAACCGGTCGATCAACGGCGCCCAGATGAATTTCAGTGAATAGGGCATGCCCACCAAGGCGAACAGGCCAATGGTGGATTTCGATATGCCGTCTTCGGCCAGCCAGATCGACAAAGTGGAAAAAGTCAACAACAGCGGCATGCCGGAGGAAAAGCCGAGAAACAAAATGGCGATGACCCGGCGGTCCGTATAGACCCGGAATGCCGCCAGCCAGCCGGGTCGAGCCTCCGTTTCCGTATCTGTCGCCGCTTCACTCATCGCCGAAATTCATCCCCAAATTGCCGCACGTTCGTTCACGACGCCTTGGCATCGATTGGTGGAATATCCGTCCATTGGGAAATCAGGCGCTGCAATTCGCCTTCTTCCACCGGCTTGGAGATATAGTCGTTCATGCCGGCGGCGGCGCAACGCTGGCGGTCTTCGTCCATGGCGGATGCGGTCATGGCGATAATGGGGATGGCCGACTTGGCGCTTTTCAGGGCGCAAATATTCCGGGTCGCCTGCAAACCATCGACCACGGGCATATTGACGTCCATGAGAACCAGCGCGAAATTGCCTTTCTCCACCGCCTCCAGCGCCTGTCGGCCGTTTTCCACGCATTCCGTATCCAGGCCCAGGCGGCTCAACAATGCTTCCGCCAGCAATTGGTTGATGCGGTTGTCCTCCGCCAGCAAGACCCGGACCGGCGGCGCCGTCGTCGTGTCTTCCTCCACCTTGGTGGCGATATCGGTCGACAGCCTTGGATCCAGCCATTCTCCTTCGTCATCACGTGCGCCGGTCAGAACCTGTACCAGGGTGCGCCGCCGGATGGGCCGCACCAGATAATAGTCAAATCTGTTTTCGCGGTAGGGTTCCAGACGGGCGTGCTGGTCGACCGCCAGCAGCAACACCAGGCGGCAATCCCGCCCCGCCGGACTGTTCCGCAGGGCAGCACCCAGGGCGGTAATGGTGTTCTGGGGCAAGGCGCCGTCGATCAACGCGGCGTCGGTGGTTTCACCGTTCCCTTCCGCCTGGGCCAGGGCGTCATGGGCCTCGTGAGCGGTGGCGAAGTCCCTGACCGTGGCGCCCAGGGCCGTCAGGCTGCAGCGGATTATCTCGCGGGCGGTGGCGTTTTCTTCGCACAGCAGGATATTCCGGCCCGCCAGGGCATCCGCCGCCAGGGGCGGCTCGGTCGCCGTAGGATCGAGGGCCAGGTCAATCATAAACCAAAACGTACTGCCCTGGTCCAAGGCGCTTTCCACGCCGATCTGCCCCTTCATGCGTTGCACGATGCGTCGCGAGATCGCCAGGCCCAGGCCGGTCCCGCCATAACGGCGGGTGGAACCTGAATCCACCTGGCTGAACTCCTCGAACAATTTGTCCTGTACTTCCGCCGCAATGCCGATGCCGGTGTCCTTGACCTCGAACAGCAACACCACTCCGGCCTCGCTTTTAAAGGTCACCGAGACGGCGATCATGACCCCGCCCCGGTCCGTGAACTTGATGGCATTGCCGCCTAAATTCAAGATGACCTGACGCAACCGGCCCGCGTCCCCACACAGGAATTCCGGTACTTCAGGCGCAAAGGTGACGCCGATGGCGATGTCCCGCTCCACGGCGCGGGCGGCCAATAGCTCACAGGCCTGCTCCACGGTTTCAATCAAATTGAATGGCCGCTCCTGCAGGGCCAGCTTGCCCGCCTCAATTTTCGAATAGTCCAATATGTCGTTGATGATGGCCAGCAGGGCCTCGCCCGACTGGGCCACCGCGTCCGCATAGCCGTGCTGTTGTTCGGTTAATTCGGTGTCCAGCAGCAGGCGGGTCATGCCGATAATGCCGTTCATGGGCGTGCGGATTTCATGGCTGAGACCGTGGCCAGGAAAGAGGACTTCGCCCGGTTTGCGGCCTCCGCCTCGTCTCGGGCGCCCTTCAGTTGCTCTTCGGCCAGCTTGCGCGCCGTGACATCCCGGCCGATGGATTGAACCTCCCGGGTCTGGCCCCGTTCATCGCGGATGGCGTAGTCGACCCAGGCGATCCAACGCCAGCCGTCGTGGGTCAGCACGCGCTGGTCATATCGGATGCGGTAGGGCGGGGTATCCAGACCAAAACGCAGTTCCTCGGCGATGCCCCGGTCCTCGGGGTAGATATCGGGGGTAAAACGGCTGCCCTCCACCTCGCCGGGATCAAGGGCGAAATGCTCGCAATAAGTACTGTTGACGAAGGTCAGCCGGCCGTCCGCCATGCGCCGCACGATCAAGGCATCCTGTGTCTCCACAAGGCCGCGGTAGCGTTCCTCGGACTGGCGCAGATCGGCGTTGGCATCGTTAAGGGCCTCGATTGCCACGGTTAGGCGGTCGGCCATTTCAGCGACCCGCTCTGATTGGTAATTCAGGCGGGCGAATTTTCGCCGGGTATCATAGAACAGTACAGCCAAAACCACGGTGATCGTGACGGCGATCAGGAACAGGGACTTCGGGCCGATATCGTTGCTGGGCTGGCCCCGAATGGTATCAATGTTGAATACCAGCACCACCATGGCAATACCCAAGCAGGCCAGCAGGAAGCCGATGTATCGGTTCTGTGCCAGTATGCGCAATAATTCCATTGGCTGCCGCCGTTCTCTCCGCCGGATAGGTTGTAACGCAGCTACTTATTGGCGGTCATGTTCGCATTTTGCGTACCTGCCGGCAACGTAGGGACGACACGCCAGAACGTCAGGCCAGAAAATCCAGAATGGCGGGATTGACGATATCGGCACAATCATGGTGGACGTTGTGGCCGGCGCCCTCCAGGGTGATCAAGGGCAGGTCCGGGCGGGCATCCCGCCAGGCCGCCGCGATATGTTGCTCCCATTTGAAAGACTTCGTGCCATAGAACAGCAGGGTCGGCGGCTGCAACCCTTTCAGATCCTCTGGCGTTGCCTTGAAGCTCATCAATATTCGCCAATGGGGAACCATGAGCGGCGCCATGGGCGCCATGGCGTCCAGGCGTTTTGCCTTCGTCGCCTCGTCCAGGGCATGCCAGCGATTACCGCCCTGGTCGTCCAGATAGACCCGCAGGGCGGCCAGGTCGCCGTGGCGCTCACCGGCATCAATGATCCGGTCGGTGTCCGCCGCCAAGATCCGCAATGGCGCTTCGGGAACAAGATTGATCAAAGAGGGCTCGATCAGGACCAGCCGGTTGACCCGTTCGGGGCAATCACGGGCAAAGGCGAAGGCGGTGCTGCCGCCTGATGAATGGCCGATCAAATGCGTCCGCTCCAACCCTTCGGCATCCAAAACCGCGCGGAGGTCCCGGAACTCGCTGGTCTCGAAGCCATAATCGGGCGGCAGGGTCAGTTCCGTGCCGTCATGGCCCCGCGAGGACGGCAGGATCAGGGTATATTTCGCGGCCAGCGCCTCCCGCTGCCGGGAGAAGGCTTTCCGCCCCACCAGGCTGCCGTGCAGCATGACCACCGGCGGCCCGGCGCCAAGGACCTCGTAATGCAGTTCGACACCATCGCCCGCATCAACCGCGCGGATATCTCCTTCCATGGCCATCAGACCGCTCTCCTTGTTGCTTCGCGCCGCCAATACTATGCTACAAACTTAGGCAACGGTTCTCAACCGGCGGTAACTCAGCGCTTCCGCCACATGAACGCGCCGCACCACCTCCGCCCCCTCCAGATCGGCCAGGGTGCGGGCCACGCGCAGGACCCGGTGATAGCCGCGGGCGGACAGATGCATGCGCTCGCTCGCCTGACGCAACAGGCCCGGCCGCCATCGTCCGGCGTCGCAACGGCCTCCAACAACCTGCCATCGGCCTGGGCGTTCAGGCGCACGGTGCCGCCGCCATTCTGGCCGCCGTCCTTATTGTTGTAACGCTGCTTTTGCCGGGCCCGCGCTGCTTCGATCCTGGCGGCAACCTCCCGAGAACCTTCGGCGCTAGGTGGCAGGTCCAGATCGGCGGGGGAAACATTGGGCACCTGGATGTGCATGTCGATACGGTCCAGCAGGGGCCCGGACAGTTTGCGCTGATAGTCCTCGGCGCAGCGGGGCGCCCGGCTGCAGGCAAGTTCCGGGTCGCCCAGGTGGCCGCAGCGGCAGGGATTCATGGCCGAGATGAACTGAAACCGGGCCGGGTAGGTGACATGCGCATTGGCCCGGGCCACCACGGCGCGGCCGCTTTCAATGGGCTGGCGCAGGCTTTCCAGCACCTGGCGGCTGCATTCGGGCAATTCGTCCAGAAACAGCACGCCGCCGTGGGCCAGGCTGACCTCTCCCGGCCGGGCCCTGGTGCCGCCGCCGATCATCGCCGCCATGGACGAGGAATGATGGGGATTGCGAAACGGCCGTTGGCGGCGCAAGCGGCCGCCGTTGAACTGATTTTGGCCCAACGGCCCGGCGACGGAGGCGATCATGGAAACTTCCAGGGCCTCGCCCGCGTCCAGGGGCGGCAATATGCCCGGCAGCCGTTCCGCCAGCATGGACTTGCCGGACCCCGGCGGCCCGATTAACAACATGTTGTGGCCGCCCGCGGCCGCGACCTCCAACGCCCGTTTGGCGCTTTCCTGGCCCTTGATGTCGGCCAGATCCAGATGCCGGCCGTCTTCTTCGGCCAGTTCGGGGGCCGGCTGGGGCAGCACCTGGCTGCCCTTGAAATGATTGATCAGGGCCAGCAGATTGGCCGGCGCCAGCACCGCCAGTTCGCCGGCCCAGGCCGCCTCGCCGCCCTGTTGCAGGGGACAGATCAAACCCCGTGCCATGCCTTGGGCCGCCATGGCCGCCGGCAGCACGCCCGCCACCGGGGTCAGGGCGCCATCCAGGGACAGCTCTCCCACCGCGTTGTATTCCGCCAGTTCATCCACCGGCAGCACGTCCATGGCCAGCAACAGCCCAATGGCGATGGGCAGATCATAATGGCTGCCTTCCTTGGGCAGATCGGCGGGCGCCAGATTGACCGTGATACGCTTTGGCGGCAGGGCCAGGCCAATCGCGCCCAGGGCGCCCCGCACCCGCTCCCGGCTCTCAGCCACCGCCTTGTCCGGCAGCCCGACAATGGTGAACGCCGGCAGGCCGGAGGCAAGCTGCACCTGCACGTCCACCGCCAGAGCCTCAATACCCTGGAACGCCACCGTCCCTACATGGGCCACCATGCCCCGACCTCTCCAACCATCAACGCCAACTTCAGTTGCATGAAACTATGTCAGAACGCCATCGAGAGTCGAGCCAAAAGAACAAATAGAAAACAAATTCAGAGCGAGGCCACCCCCGTCACGCGGTCGGGGTAGTTGCTGTTGAGGCGTTCTTCGATATAGTCGCCAAAGCGGATGGCGTCATGCTGCGGGGGCCTGGCGGCGTCGGTGAATTGGTCCAGGCAGCGGATCGTGGCAGCCATGTCGGGGTCAAAAAACAGGGCCACGGAATAGCGGCTGGTATCCGCCGTGGGGCTGATGACCCGGTGCGGGGTGGAGTTGAAGACATCGTTGGTCCAGCGCGCCATGGCATCGCCGATGTTGATGATCAGGGCGCCCGGCACGGGCGGCGCGGGCAACCAGCCGCCGCCCGGTCCTTGCAGTTCCAGGCCGCCGATTTCATCCTGGGCCAGGATGGTGATGAAGCCATAGTCCGTATGGGGATGAATGCCGTAGGCCCGGTCTGCTTGCCCGACCGGCGCGGGCGGATAGTGGATCAATCTCAGGGCGGTGGTAGCATTGTCAAAAAATGGCAAAAAGAAATCCCGGCCCTCGCCCACGGCCAGGGCGAAAGCCGGCAGCAACGCCGTGGCCAGGCCGCGCACGGCTGTGTCATAGCGGCGGACAACATCCTGGAAGTCGGCATCGTCGGGCCATTGATTGGGGCCTTTCAGGGCGCCGGTCAGATAGTCGGGATCGTCCGTCGGGACCTCCTGGCGCAGAAAAAAGGATTCCAATTGATTTGCCCTCGGCGCCGGCGCGAAACGGGCCGAGGACACCAGTTTGGAAGTAGCCAAACCCTGATAGCCCCGGTGCCAATGGTTCAGCTTTATGGCCACTTTCTCGGCCAGGGGGCGGTCATGAAAGCGCCGGTTCTGCGCGAATACGGCTGCCATAAGGTGGAAGTCCAGGCCATGGTTCACCAAATAGAAAAAACCGCTGTTCAGACAGGCCGCGCTGATCCGTGCGGCCAATTCGGTTTCGTCATGGCCAGCAAAATCGATGATCGGAATATCCGGTTCTTTCGCCATCGCGGCTGCATCCAGTTTACCTCTTCAGAAACCCAGGTTCCCACAACACGGCGCCCATGCCAATGAACTTGGCATGACGGCGCACCTCGGCGCGCAGTTTCGCTTCCCGGCCATTGGTGAACCTCACCCCCGGCTCCAGCCACAGGCCCGTGACCGCCAGCACACCATCGTCCCGCCGCGCCTTCATGTCGATGCGGCCGATCAGGCGGTCTCGCTGCAGCAGGGGAAAAACGTAGTAGCCGTATGTGCGCTTGGCCTCGGGCACGAAAATCTCGATACGGTAGTCAAAATTGAACAGCCGCCGCAAACGCTTGCGGTCGCGGATCAAGGGATCGAACGGGCTGAGCACCCGAATACGGTCGGGCGGCGGCGGGGGATCGTCCAGCAATCCGGGGCGGCCATAGCAAAGCCTGGGCGGGCTGCCATCGGCGTTTTCCACCAGGACTTCGATCAATTGAGAGCCATGGTTTTGGGCGCACCATTTCTTGGCCTCCGCCGGCGGAATGGAGGCCCAATAGGCGGCCAGTTCGCCAGGCGTGGCAAAGCCAAGTCGGTCCAGGGCAGTGCCGCAGGCCCAATCAATGAATGCACCGTTGTCCTGGGCGGGCGCCAACCGAATATTGTCGGGAATAACCCGGCTGCTCAGATCATAGGCTTTTTGAAAACCGTCGCGATGGCATATGGACAATTCGCCCGTGCGCCAGAGGAATTCCAACGCCGTCTTGGCCGGGTGCCATTCCCACCACCCGTTCTGGCCGCCTTTCCGCCCGCCGCCCGGCGCCTTCAGGTCCCGGGATCGGGTCGGGCCATGGTCTTCCACGTGGCTTTTCACCTGATCCATCAAGTCTTCGAACCCTATAGTCTTGCCGGCCGCCTTTCCCCTGGGGCTGATCTTGGGGCGAATTTTGCGCCAGCGCTCCCGCAACCGCACCTCCGCCTTGGCGAAACGGCGGCGCCAATGGGGATAAAATTCCACCGGAATAAGGGCCGCATCATGGGTCCAATGCTCAAACAGCCGGCGGTCCTGTTCTGCCAACTGGCGCAGGTGCTCCGGGCGATAGGTCTGATTGCGGGTAAACAAAATCATGTGATGGGCCCGTTCGACCGTGCGGATACTATCTATTTGCACAAAGCCGAGCTGGTAAATCAGCGCCTGCAGGCCATCCTTGTCCTGCCGCTTTTGCGGCGGCAGGCACAGGCCCTGGCGCGCCATGAAAATGCGCCGGGCAACTTTGTTGGTTATGAGAGGTGGTGATTCCGCTGTCACGACCAAGGAGGCTAGGCCTGCGTGTCCACGTTGTGGCCGCTGGCGCCATTTTCCTCTTCCGGGGCCTCCTCCGGGGCCTCCGCCGCCTCGGTTTTGGCCGCCGGCACGCCCTTGGCGACGCCGACCATGGCCGCGCGCAGCAGGCGGTCGTGGATCACGTAACCGGGCT
>JAPYUH010000015.1:7413-15827 GCA_029936195.1 Alphaproteobacteria bacterium | reverse complement strand
GCGACGCCGACCATGGCCGCGCGCAGCAGGCGGTCGTGGATCACGTAACCGGGCTGCATCACTTGCACCACGGTGCCTTGTGCGGCTTCCGGGTCGTCCAGTTGCACCACGGCCTGATGAAAATTCGGGTCCAGCTTTTCACCCAGGGGATTGATTTCCTTGATCCCGTGCTTGGTGAAATGGCCCTTCAATTCCTTGCGGGTGAGTTCCACGCCTTCCAGCAACTGTGATAATTCCGGATTGCCGTCGCGGGCGTCGTCGCTGATCGCCGAGAGGGCGCGCTGCAGATTGTCTGAAACCGCCAGCATGTCCCGGGCAAAATCGGCCACGGCGTATTTTCGCGTATCGGCTCTCTCGCGATCGCTGCGCCGGCGCATATTTTCCGTCTCGGCCATGGCCCGGAGCAGCTTGTCTTTCAGATCGGCGATCTCGCCAAATGCCACTACCAGTTCATTGGGCTCTTCATCGGCGTTCTCCACCACCGCATCGGCCATTTCCTCGGCCGCCTCCTCGGCTTCTTCCTCCGCCTCCGCCTCGGCGGCGGCCAGATCGATGGGCTCGGCCGCCTTGGCCATGGCTTCGGCTGCGTCCCGGGCGGCCTTGGCGTCTTGATCTTCAGGGTTTTCAGCTTCGTTCATCTTGTCCTCGGTCGCGGCCATGGCGCGCGGTCTCTCATTTACAGTCATCTAGTATGATATAGTGGTGTGGGGCCGCGTTTTTAACCCATTCAAGCCTGAGGTCAACCGATCAGACGTCCAATCACCTGGGCCGTATAATCCACCATGGGCACGATACGGGCATAGTTCAGGTGGGTCGGACCCACAACGCCAATGGCACCGATGATTTCCTGGTTGCTGTTGGTGTAGGGCGCCACGATCATGGAGGAACCAGTCAGGGAAAACAGCTGGCTTTCCGAACCGACGAAAACCCGAACGCCGGGGCCCTGGTTGGCCAGCTCCAGCACATCGATCAGGGATTGCTTGCTTTCCAAATCAGCGAACAATTGACGCACCCGTTCCAGGTCTTCCACCGCCGTGATGTCTTCCAACAGATTTGCCCGGCCGCGCACAATCAAGGTCTGCTGCTGATCATCGCCGCCCCAAATCGCCAGGCCGCTTTCCACCACCCGGGCCGTGACCGCGTCCAATTCGGCCCGATGCGCCTCGATCTCCGCCATAATATCCCGGCGCGCCTCGGCCAGGGTGGCACCGCGCAGCCGGGCGTTCAGATAATTGGCCGCCTCCACCAGGGTCGACGGGGGCAAACCAGGCGGCACCTCTATGATGCGGTTTTCCACGGCGCCCGCTTCACCCACGATCACCACCAAGGCCCGGCCGTCGCCCAGAGAGACGAATTCTATATGTTTCAGGGGCGCCTCCAGCTTTGGCGCCATGACCAAACCGGCCCAGCCCGACAGGCCCGACAGCATTTCCGAGGCCTGGATCAACATATCCTCGAAGGAGCGCCCGGCGGCGGCGCAATTGGCTTCGATCTCCGCCCGGTCCTCTTCCACAAGATCGCCCAATTCCAGCAGACCGTCGATAAACAGACGCAGCCCCCGGTCCGTGGGCAGTCGGCCAGCGGAGGCATGGGGGGCGTGCAGCAGCCCAGCCTCTTCCAGATCGGCCATGATGTTGCGCACCGAGGCGGGGGAGAGGCTGCGGTTGAGGCGCCGCGACAAGGTACGCGAGCCGACGGGGGTGCCGGTTTCAAGAAAAGATTCCACCACCTCGCGGAAAATCTCGCGATTGCGCTGATCCAGGGCGCCGATTTCCGGCTGATTTGTCGGTCGAAATGCCATAGTGGAATGAATGTAGTAAGGGGTTGGGAAGGCGTCAACGATGCCCTTGATGTTGGTCTGGACGTGTCGCCCGTGGGACGCTAGATAGGGCGCCTTGTTTAGCATTGTTTAGGGGAGATAGTTACATGCGCCCATCCGGCCGCGCCGTCGATCAATTACGTGAAGTGACCCTGGAACCGGGGTATGCCAAATACGCCGAAGGCTCTTGTCTGGTCCGCTTTGGTGACACCCATGTACTGTGCGCCGCTTCTCTTGATGACCGGGTGCCGCCGTTTTTGCGCAATAGCGGCCAGGGCTGGGTGACGGCGGAATATGGCATGCTGCCGCGATCCACCCATACCCGCACGGGACGGGAAGCGGCACGGGGCAAGCAATCCGGCCGGACCCAGGAAATCCAGCGACTGATCGGCCGTTCCCTGCGCGCGGTCATGGATTTGAAGGCCATGGGCGAGCGGCAGATCCGTCTCGACTGCGATGTCCTGCAAGCCGACGGCGGCACCCGCACGGCCTCCATCACCGGCGCATGGGTGGCCTTGCACATTGCCCTTTCCGGCATGTTGAAAGAGGGTTTGGTGGAGAAAATGCCCCTGAACGACCACGTGGCCGCCGTAAGCTGCGGCTTGTACAAGGGCGAGGCGGTGCTGGATCTGGACTATGCCGAGGATTCCAATGCCCAGGCGGACGCTAATTTTGTCCTGACGGGCAATGGCAGCATCGTCGAAATTCAGGGCACGGCCGAAGAGGACCCCTTCAGCCGGGAGCAGTTCAACCGCCTGCTGGAACTGGCCGAACAGGGCATTGTTAACCTGGTCGGCCTGCAAAAACAGGCCATCGGGGCCTAGAAGCATGCCGCGCCGGTTTACCGAAGGGCGCCTGGTTGTCGCCTCCCATAATGCGGGCAAGGTGACGGAAATTGGCGATCTGCTGGCGCCTTATGACCTCGACGTTGTTTCGGCGGCGGAGCTGAATTTGCCCGAACCCGAGGAGACCGGCACGACGTTCGTCGCCAACGCCATTTTAAAGGCAGAGGCGGCGGTGCAAGGATCTAATCTGCCCTGTCTAGCCGATGATAGCGGCCTGGCGGTGGCGGGTTTGGAAGGTGATCCGGGCATCTATTCCGCCCGTTGGGCCGGGCCGGAACGGGATTTCAAAGCCGCCATGGCCTTGGTCAATGACAAGCTGGGGGACAACCCCAACCGCCGGGCCTATTTCATCTCGGTCCTGTCGCTGGCCTGGCCCGACGGCCACATGGAGAATTTCGAAGGGCGGGTTTATGGCACCTTGGTCTGGCCGCCACGGGGGCGTTGTGGTTTCGGCTATGATCCCATGTTCATGCCCGACGGCCATGACAAAACTTTTGGTGAAATTCCTTATGACGAAAAACAGCGCATATCCCATCGCGCCGTGGCCTTTCAAAAGCTGATCGATGGCTGCTTCCGGGACTAGTCCGCATTTCTCGCAGCCGCGCGGCTTCGCGATTTATCTTCATTGGCCGTTCTGCCTGGCCAAATGCCCCTACTGTGATTTCAACAGCCATGTGCGCGGGCGCATCGACCAGGACGCCTGGCGCCTAGCCCTGTTGGACGAAATAGACCGCGCCAATGAACGGCTTGGCCCCCGAAATGTCACCAGCATTTTCTTTGGTGGCGGCACGCCATCCCTGATGCCGCCTGAAACCGTCGCGGCACTACTCGACAAGATCGCTGGCTGTTGGCACATGGACAGCCAAGTGGAGATCACCTTGGAGGCCAATCCCACCTCGGTCGAAGCAGGTCGTTTCAAGGGCTATCGGGCGGGCGGCGTTAATCGGTTGTCCCTAGGCGTGCAGGCCCTCAATAACCCGGACCTAAAGCGTCTGGGCCGAGAGCATGGCGTGGCGGAGGCCATGGCGGCCCTACAGGTGGCGCGGGACACCTTCGACCGCTGCAATTTCGATCTGATCTATGCCCGGCCCGATCAGGACGTTGCCGCCTGGGAAGGGGAATTGCGCACGGCGCTGGGTCTTGGCCCAACGCACCTCTCGCTCTATCAACTGACCATCGAAAAAGGCACCGCCTTTGACGGCACGGTGGCCGCCGCCGACGGCGACCTGGCCGCCGATCTGTACGAGGCGACCCAGGATCTGTGCCAAGGCGCCGGGCTGCCGGCCTATGAAATTTCCAACCATGCCGTGGCCGGGCAGGAAAGCCGGCACAATTTGGCCTATTGGCGCTATGGCGAATATCTGGGCCTGGGCCCCGGCGCCCATGGCCGCCTGTTGATTGACGGCCAACGCATCGCGACCAGCCAGCGAACCTCGCCCGAGAACTGGCTGGGCGGGCAGCGGCGCCAGACGGAAACTGAATTGTCGGTCTCGGAACGGGCCACGGAAATGGTCATGATGGGCCTGCGTCTGACCGAGGGTGTCAATGGCGCGGCTTTTCGGGCGGAGACCGGTCTGGCCCTGGAGCAATGGCTGGCGGGCCCGGCCCTGGAACGGTTCGTGGACTATGCCCTGTTGCAATGGCGGGATGGCCACTTGACCGCCAGCCCCGAGGGCCGGCAGGTTCTGAACACTCTTATGGCGGACTTGTTGCCATGAAGGCGGCACTGAGGCAATAACAGCCCATGGCGACACAACAAACAGCCCTGATCACCGGCGGCGCCATCCGCGTCGGCGCCACCATGGTCCGGGCCTTGGCGGCGGATGGCTGGCATGTGGCCATCAATTATCACAGCTCGACTGATGAAGCGGCGGCACTGCTGGCGGAAATCGAGGCGCGCGGCGGACAGGGGCATCTGGTGCCCGGCGACCTGGCCGACCAGGGCGTGGTCGACGGCTTGATCGCGGCGGCGGGCCGCGATGCACCGCCCCTGGGCTTGCTGGTCAACAATGCATCCCTGTTCGAAAACGATTCCGCCCACAACATGAGCCTGCAAAGCTGGGACGACCATCTGGCCGTCAACCTGCGGGCGCCGGTGTTCCTGGCCCGGGACTTCGCCAAGACGATTGGCGACGACCATACCGGCGTGGTGGTGAACCTGTTGGACAACAAGATGTTCGCCCTGAACCCGGATTTCTTTTCCTATACCATCGCCAAATACGGCCTGTTGGGCGCCACCAAGGTGCTGGCCATGGAATTGGCGCCCCGGGTCCGGGTCTGCGGCATCGCGCCGGGCATCACCCTGCCCAGCACCAACCAGAGCGAGGCGCGCTTCGAAGTCGCCCATGCCCTGAACCCCATGGGCAAGGGCGCGACCCTTGCTCAACTGGTCGCCGCCTTGCGTTTCATTCTGGCGGCGCCCGCCATGACCGGCGAAGTGATCACCATCGACGGCGGCCAGTCATTGCAAGGCATGCCGCGCGATGTATCTTTTCTGGCGGAGGAATAGTTCATGGCGTGCATTGGTAATCTTGTTGGTCATCGTATCAAGTTCAAGCAGCTTTCCTTCCCCGTTTCCCTGGGCATCCTGCCCCACGAGCGCGAGGGACCGCAGCAGCTATTGATTGATCTTGAAATCGAACTAAACCCCCATATGCCGGACCCGGACGAGGACGTGGAGAAAATCCTGAACTACGACGACATCCGCACCCGCATCATCGAGCTGGCCCAGGCCCGCCACTACAACCTGCTGGAAAGCCTGGCGCGGGAATTGCTGGGCGTGTTCGCGGACGAGGCCGATGTTCTGCATGTCCGCCTGTCGGTGCAAAAGCCCGACGTCTATGCCGATGCCGTCGCCGTCGGTTACGAAATCGACTACGCCTGGGAACGGTAGGCCGCTTCCATCCCCGCTCAATCCTCGTTCAGGCCCGCCAGGCGCAAACCGTTCATGTAATGTTCATCCGCCGCCGGGTCCGCAAATGGAAAGGCACGGCGGACCGCCTGGACCGAAGCATCCGGGTGGATCGACTTCATGCGGCGAACCATATCCCTTGCCTCTTCAATCCGGTTCAAATGAGCCAGGGCGGTAGCGGCTTCGACAAAGTTCAGCCATAAATTTCCGCCCGAGAGATGGATGGCGCGTTTGGCCAAATCCACCGCTTTTTCGTACTTCCCCATGTTGATACATGAATTGGCATGGCGGCTGAGAAAAATAGCCAGCTGTGGGTCGCGGGGAGAAAGCCGGATGGCTGTGTCGTGAAATTCCATGGCCCGTTCCGGGCCGGAGGACGTGCCAAGGGCCAGGCCAACCGTTGACTGGGCAAATGCGTAGCTGGGATTTAATGCCACCGCCGTATTCAGCACGCTCATGGCTTCGTCCGCTTCGCCCGCATTCCACAATGCTAGGCCTAACACCGTGTGGCCCTCGGCATCCTCCCGGTCCAGCGCAACGGCCCGTTGTGCCGTCCGCCGAACCGATTGTCTGACCGCTTCCCGGTCCTTGGCATAGTTCAACAACAATTGCCACTGATAAGCCAGGGCGAGGGTGCTATGGGCGCGGGCCAAATTGGAATCTCTTTCGATGGCGCGCCGGCACAGGCTGACGGCTTCCTCCACGGCCTCCTGGGTGAACAGATAAACTTGGGCCCGTGCCCGCAGGCATAGATCCCAGGCATCTAGGTTTTCCGACCGCTTGGCCTTGGTCCGGTCCAATTCCGCCTGGGCAACCTCCGGTTCGATGGCGCCGACCACGGTTTCGGTGATCTCGTCCTGCAGATCGAAGATGTCCTGAAAGTCCCGGTCATAGCGCTCGGCCCAGAGTTGCTGGCCATTGGCGCCGTCGATCAACTGGGCCGTCACGCGAATGCGGTTTCCGGCCTTGCGCACGCTGCCTTCCAAAATGTAGCGCACGCCCAGTTCCCGGGCCACGGCCTGAACATCCATCGCCTGATTTTGATAAGTGAAGGCGGTATTGCGGGCGATGACGAAGAACCACCTGATGCGCGAGAGGGCGGTAATAATGTCTTCGGTGACGCCGTCGGCGAAATAGGCCTGTTCGGGATCATCCGATAGGTTGTCAAACGGCAGCACCGCGATGGATGGCTTGTCCGGCAATGGTAATGGCCCGGGCAGGGGCAATGGCCCCGCCCCGATCGCGACAGCGTCCGGCGGCCAGCGCCAGACCTGGATGGGACGTGCAATGTTCTTGACCGGACGCGGGCCGTCGTCGGCGAATTTGGCCTCCAGTTTGTCGGCAACTTCCTCGTGCGCCTTGCCCGACATGGCAATACCGCCGGCGGTGGCGATTTCCTGCAGTCGGGCGGCGACGTTGACGCCGTCGCCGAAGATGTCATCGCCGTCAATGATCACTTCACCGATGTTGATGCCGATCCGCAGCAGCATGCGCCGGTCTTCGGGCAGGGCGGCATTGCGCTCAACCATGCCTTCCTGCACGGCGATGGAGGCCTCGACCGCCGCCACCACGGAGCTGTATTCGATCAACAAACTATCGCCCGCGGTGCCCACCACGCGGCCGCTATGGCTGGCGATGGCCGGGTCCCATAGTTCAGCCCGGTGCACCCGCATGGCCTGTAGGGTACCTGCCTCGTCCAGGCCCATGAGGCGGGAATAACCGACCACATCGGCGGATACGATGGCTGCGAGTCTACGGGTTTCGCGCTGCAATGATCATCCTCCCGGCCCGCCATTGTAGGATACTTGGGAAGAAAATTTAGGTTGGCGTCAGCCGTGCCGGGCCGGCAGATGGGCCAGCAACAATCCCGCCACGACCGATACCAGACCGGCCAGGAATAGCGGCGATATGGTTTCGTCCAACACTACAGCGCCAAGACCAGTGGCGACAATGGGGCCCAGGGCCAGAAACAGGGCGACACGGGTCGGCGTCGTATGCTTCAGGGCAAGCAGCCAGGTGTAGTAGCCCAGGCTGGAGGCGAACCCGATGAACAACACGGCCAGCCATCCGGAAGTGGTGAAGCTGGGCAAGGACGCAAAGAAGCCTTCGCCCGCGGCCGGCACGATCAGAAACAAAACAGAGGCGAACATGGCGAATACACTGACCTGCAAGGGTGGATATTTTTGCAGATAGGGGCGGTAGAAAACCGAACAGACCGCCCCCGTAAATGCCGACGCCAGGACGGCGCCTACGCCCAGCATGATATCCGGGCCCGCCTCGGGCAATTTGAGACTGCCATAAACCGCGAAGCCGACGCCGGCGATAGTCAACAACACACCCCCGTCTTGGCCACTGTCATTCGCTCCAGTCGCAGAGCGGCGGCCAGCACCATGGTCATCAAGGGAAAGCTGGCGAAGACCAATGCCCCCAGGCCCGAGCCGACGTATTGCAGGCCGTAGTTCAACAAGGCGATCAGGATACCAAACTGGCCGATGCCCAGCAGGGCGATGGGCATGAGGTCCCGGCCCTCGAAGCGGATACGGCGGATCATCAGGAACGGCGGGATCAAGCCCAGGGTACCCAGGCTGTAGCGCAAAAGGGCCAACGACGCCGGGTCGGACTGGGTGATGACATAACGGGTCGCCACCATGGCCGCGCCCACCAATACCCCCATAACGCTGCCCGCCAATATGGCCAGCAGCTCCTCGCGCCTCAAAGCTCCAGATCCCAGGTCTCGGCCACCAGATCGACGCCGAATTCATGGCCTGGTTCTTCATGCACCAGTTCAAAGCCGGCGCTGGCGTACAGGGCGCGGGCCGCCGTTTGCACATCGTTGGTC
>JAPYUH010000015.1:2826-7313 GCA_029936195.1 Alphaproteobacteria bacterium | reverse complement strand
CGAAGGCCGAGCCTCTGAAATCGCCGTCCGCCTCGGCGATGAAGCTGGCGTCCCAATCGGGATCGAAAGTCTCTATGAAATCCGCCGCGATGCGCGCCACCAGCGCCTCGAAGGTTTCATCCCAGCCGAACATCTCGGGGTACAGACGGCCATGCAGGGCGACCACGTCGCCCATGTCGCCCGGTCGGTGCGGGCGCAGGATAAAGGCCTTGTCTCCGTGGCCGTCTGGCGACAACAGCCCGCGAATGCGATCCATGGCCGCCACCAGGCGCACTTGATCGGCTTGGGAAAGCGGCGCCAGCAATTTTCCGTTCGCGCTGCGGGAAAGTTGATCCAGGGTGGCGAATTCGAGCCGCCCGGCATCACTAAGACTGAGAATACTCTTGCGCCGGTCTTCGGTGCCGGGACGCTTGTCAACAAGCCCTTTGTTGCCTAGGCCGCGCAAAATGCGGCTCAAATAACCGGCGTCAACATGCAGGTCCCGGCCCAGAACCCCCGCCGTGGTCTGACCGCGGACCGCCAGTTCATAAATGATCCTGGCTTCCATCAAGGGGAACTTACTGTCCAGCAAACCTTCGCCCAGGACGCCGATTTGCGCCGTGTAAAACCGGTTGAAGGCACGCAGGGCCTCAACCTTGCTATGATCAATTTTAGCCGTTCCCGTCATTAACATGACAGTAGCATTTATTTATTTGCTTAAGTCAACCAAATTGCCGCAATGAAGCGAAGCGAGCCTTCGGGGGCTCTTAATCCCGCCTGAACTGCTTGGCCAGGGCCAGGGATTGTTTTTGATAGTTGGAGCCGATGTCCTGGCCGTAAATGCGGTCGGGCAGGTTGGTCAGGCGTTCGTAGACGAGGCGACCCACGGTCTGGCCGTGTTCAAGCAGAAACGGCACATCGTGGCTGCGCACTTCCAGCACCGCGCGGGTGCCTTCCCCCCCGGCCTCGGCCCAGCCGAAACCAGGGTCGAAAAAACCGGCGTAGTGCACCCGGAATTCACCCACCAGGGTGTCGTAGGCGACCATTTCGGCCGCATATTCGGGCGGCACGGTCACCGCCTCGCGGGAGGCCAGGATATAAAAGTCGTCCGGGTTCAGCACCAGGCCGGATTCCGTGCCCGTGCCCGCGTGGATCGGTTCCCAAAAATCGGCCGGATCGTAATGGCCGACATTCTCGATATCGATCAGCGGTGCGTGGGGCCGCGCCTTGTAGCCGATCAGGCCGTCATCACCGGCGCCTTGCAAATCCACGGTCAGGGCAATGCCGCCGGCTATATTCTCCTGCCCCGCCTTGCCATGAACCAAGGGCGTTTCCTGATGCAGGCGGGTCAGTTCGGGATCAGTCAGGCGATGTTCGCCCCGGCGCAGGCGCATCTGGTTCAACCGCACTCCCGTGCGGGCCAGAATGGAAAATGTACGTGGCGCTATTTCCGCATAAAGCGGGCCGTTGTAGCCGGCTTCAATGCGGTCGAACTCGCTGGCCCCATCGGTGATCAGGCGGGTAAACACATCCAGGCGCCCGGTGGAACTTTTCGGATTGGCGATGGCGGAAAGGCGTTGCGACAGGGACAAACGTTCCAATAGCGGAACAATATAGACGCAGCCGCGCTCGAGCACGGCGCCTTGGGTCAAATCCACCTTGTGCATGGTAAAACGTTCGATCTTTTGCGCCATGTTCTGGCCCGGACCCGGCAGGAACGAGGCGCGGACCCGGTAGGCCACCTTGCCCAGGCGCAGATCGAGCGAGGACGGTTGAATCTGGCCGTCCAGCAAGGGTTGCGCCGCCGTGATCTCGCCATCCCGCCACAGCGCGGATATGGCCTGACAGGGCAGAATACCAGTGCCGGCCATGCCCTGCTGCCCGGCCAGATTTGCCTCGCTGCCGTGTCCGCTCACTGTCCGCTCACCGCCATGCTCATTCCGCAGCCCATCATGGAACCGTAGTTGTCGCCAGAATACTGCAAAACCTGTGTAATTTCAATGGCTTGAAGGATTCCATGTAATCAACCAATCCACATTTTCCAACGCCATTCAGGGCTTTGCGAAGCCGCGCGGTATCAATAACATAGGCGGTCACTCCCCGTGATTAAGGTAACTCACAGCCCCTTGTGGCCGCTTACCCACAGACGAGAGGACATATCACCATGATCGTCAAGGACATCCGTACCACGGCGCTTTCCATTCCCTTCACCGATCCGCCCCGGTGGAGCGCGGACTACAACCGGCCGCGGGAAATCCTGGTGGTGGAGATCGAAACCGCCTCCGGTGTGACGGGCATGGGCTATCTCATGGTGTTGTCGGGGGGTTTGCGGACCATTCAGGCCTGTATCGAGGAATTGGTGGCGCCGGTGGTTTTGGGCCGCTCCATCATGGAGGTGGAGGCGATTTGGCAGGACATCTGGCAGGCGACCTATTGGGTGGGGCGCATGGGGGTCACCGTTTTTGCCCAATCGGCCATCGACATCGCCCTGTGGGATGCGCTGGGCAAGCGGGCCGGGCTGCCCCTGTATCAGCTCTGGGGCGGGGCGGCCCTATGCGGTGGCGGCGGCAAGGCCCTGCGCAGTTATGGTTCGGGCTGCTGGCGGGGACTGGGGCGGGATGGCATGATCGAAAAGGCGAAAGACTATGTTGACGCCGGTTTCGACGCCATCAAGATGCAGACCGGGCATATGTATAGCCATGCGGAGGACGTCGCCAACGTGGCCGCCATGCGGGAGGCGCTGGGCGACGGCGTCCAAATCATGGTCGACGTCAACATGGGCTGGACGGCGGACGAGGCCATCGAGGTCGGGCGGCGCCTGGATGATTACAACATCCATTGGCTGGAGGAGCCCGTGGTGGCCGAGGATTTCGCCGGCTATTTCCGCATTGCCGATGCCCTGAAAACCCGCGTGGTGGGCGGCGAAAGCCACTTTACCCACTATGACCTGGCGCCGTTCTTCGAGACGCCGAAAATTCCCATCCTGCAGCCGGACATGATGCGCGGCGGCCTGACCCAGTTGCGCCGCATCGCCACCCTGGCCCATGCCAAGGGCATCCGCATCGCGCCGCATTTGTTCCACGAGCTGATGGTGCACCTGATGGCGGCCATCCCCAACCCGGACGTGCTGGAATACATCAACTTTCTTGACGATCTCTGGGTCGATCCGGTCCTGCCCCAGGGCAACCTGCTGACCCCGCCCGACCGCCCCGGCCACGGCCTTGCCTTCAAGCCGGAGGTGCTCAAGGATTTTGCGTTGGACCGGTGATAATTTATCCCGCCGGTCCGAAGGTCTCGGTGTGAATTTGGGCGACGGGAATGCCGCGCCCTTCGAGACCGGTTTGCAGATTGGCCATGAAGCGGGTCGGTCCGCACAAAAAATAATGGGCGCCGGGGTTTTTGATCAAGCCCGCCAGCAGCGCGCCGTCCACACGGCCCGTGCCGTCAAAGTCCGTGCCCATGGTGTCTTCGGGTCTGGGTCTGCTGTAGGCGACATGCAGGGCAATTCCCGATCGGGCTTGGCAAAGTTCGCGGACTTCACGGGCCAAGGGGTGATGGGCGCCGTCCCGCGCGCCATGGACAAACCAGACGGGACGCCCACCTCTCTCCGCCGCGAGGACGTGCAGCATGCTGACCATGGGGGTCAGGCCGACGCCGGCGCTGACCAGCACAACCGGGCATGTGCTGCATGACAGCATGAAGCCGCCCGCGGGTTGGCGCGAGCTGATGATGGTTCCCGTTTCCATGTGGTCATGCAGAAAACGCGACGCGGTCCCCCTCGGCTCCCGTTTGACGCTGATGCGATAGCGCGCCTGGCTTGGCCCGCCGGACAGGGAATACGTTCGGCGGACCGGTTCGGAATACTCCGGAACCTCTAGTTCGATGGGCAGGTGCTGGCCCGCCTCGAATTCCGGCAGCGGGCCGCCATCCCGCGCCTCAAAGACAAATGATGTAACGTCGGCGCTCTCGGGAATTTTTTCGATCAGGCGCAGGGAGCGCACGGCGTCGGCATCTGCGTCCCAACGCAGGGGCAGGGCACGGGGCAACTCGACGATTTGTTCAATTTCGACCGTGACAAGGCGCCGGGCTCCGGGCACGCGGGCCACGGCCGCCGAGTCCCAATCTATGGACGCAGTGCCCGTAAGCTGTAATAGGCCGCCTGTTTCGAAATCCACGAACAACAGACCGACCCTGGCGTCCAGAACCAGGTTGCCGATGGTGTTGTAATGGTTATTGCCCGCGTAATCGGGAAAGACCAGGCGGCCGTCGCCGACCACTTGAACAAAGCCCCGCTCGCCGCCCCGGTGGGATGCGTCCATGCCATATGCGGCGTTCTCGCCTCGATCACGGTAGCCGCTGGCAATAAAAAAGGTGTCGGCGGTGTTGATCCAGGCGATTTGCGCTTTGGTCAACCGCTCGCTTTTTTTGGGTCTGCCCGCCGCCGCGCCCTCGACCCGCCGCCAGGCACGTTCGCGAATATACTGCGGGCAGTTGCCAAAACTCTGTTC
>JAPYUH010000015.1:0-2726 GCA_029936195.1 Alphaproteobacteria bacterium | reverse complement strand
CCCGCCGCCAGGCACGTTCGCGAATATACTGCGGGCAGTTGCCAAAACTCTGTTCCACATCGCAGATAATGGCCCCGCCCCCGCGACCATCCAGAATACGGCCATTCAGGCGGTTGCGCCTGCGGCTGGAAAGTTCGATTCCCAGAACGCCAAGATCCGCTCCCTGAACGAACGCCGCGCCAAGCGCATCACCCGCGGCCGGCCGCGCCGAGATGACCAGGGTTTGCGGATCCGGCGACGTGACAAAGCCCGCCTCACCCGTCAGCAAGGTCGCCCACGGCCACCCGGCCCCATCCCGCGCCGCGACGATGAGATAAGGCAGGGCGCAATGAAAATCCCGGTGTTCCTCGGGCAGATAGCCGCGCACAACCTTGCGGGCCCAATCTTCGATGTCACTGACACCAAGGCGCGCCTGAACCTGGCGTTCGCCGGCATGAAACGGCGATGAGTTTAGGTCAGATTTCTCGGGCATCGATCAAAATTCCTACCCGTCGTAAAATACTATGCCTGCAAGACCCGATCCACGGCCTTGGCCAATTGTTCGATAGTAAAGGGTTTCATCAGGACGTCGTGGATCAGCACGTCGAGATTGTGGGCACGGCGCTTTTGTTCGGCGTAGCCGGTCATCATCAGAATGCGCAGGTCGGTATAATCCCGTGTCGCCTTCAAGGCCAGGGCGATGCCGTCGACCATGGGCATGACGATATCCGTCAACAGCAGATCGTAGCTGTCCCGGCTCAGGGCTTCCAGGGCGGCGGAGCCGTCAATCACCGCCTTAACCTCGTGGTCGTGCAGTTCCAGGGCCCGGGTGACCAGATTGTGAACGGAGTCTTCATCCTCGGCTATCAGTATTTTCGCCACGATCTATCCCCGGCTCCACCAATTCATGCCGCCGCGCATCGTCTTACTCCGTCGATATGGTGCCAATGTAGGGCAATTCACGATAATAATGGGCATAGTCCAGGCCATAACCGACCACGAACGCATCACCGATTGAAAAGCCAACATAGTCGGCATCGACCTCGATCTTGCGCTTTTCCGGCTTGTCCAGAAGCACACACAATTGCACTTGTTCGGCGCCGCGATCCCGCAGCAACTCTCTGGCAAAGGCCAGTGTACGGCCCGATTCCAGAATATCATCGATCAGCAGGATCTTGGCGCCGCGCACATCGTCGGAAATGTCCTTGGTTACGGCCACCTTGCCGCTGCTTTCCGTGCCGGTGCCGTAGGACGACAAGGTCATGAAATCGATCCGTGGATGCACCCCGTGATGATGCAGGGCGCGCAGCAGATCGGCGGTGAAGACGAAACTGCCCTTCAACACCGCGACCACCATGATCTCGGGGCCCAGGGTATCGGCGATCTCGGCCGCCAGGGCACCAACGCGGGCGCCGATCTCGGCCGCCGAATACATCACCTCCACCGTGCCCGGCGGCCGGCGGGTAGCATCGAATGCCGTGCTGGTGGGGCTGGTGGGCTTATCGCTCATGGCAGGACCTGAAATGTTACGGCAAGGCTGCGGGCGTCCGCGGGAGGATTGGCCAGGCGGGTGGAAAAATTGGTCGCCTGGCCCGGATCCAGACTATTCTTCGCCGTGGTCACCGTCCAACGGAATAGGCGGCGGTCATGCTCGTCAAGTATGACCACCCGCAAGCGGGGCACGGATTGCGGTTGCTCGGAAATATTGGCCACCTCGCCGCGGACCAGCAGCACCGGCTTGCCTTTTTCCCGTTTGTGCTCCCATTTGACGTTCTGAATGGCGAGGCCGAATTTCTCTTCCTCCGCGCCCAGACCCGCCATGGCGTATAGCTGGCTGGCGGGCGGCCAGAAGGCGACAATCTTTTCCTGAAACAGATAGCCGCCGGTGCCAACGCCGGCCAAGATAAAAATCAGGATCAGCCAGGCGGCCAGGCCGCCGCGTCCGCTCTTGCCGCCGACGTCATTGGCCCGTGCGGCGGCCCTGGCCTTGGCACGGCGGCCGCCGCCACGGCCGCCTGGGGCTTTCGCGGCTTTGGGCAGCGCGGCTTCAGGCAGTGCGGCATCGGCGGCATCATCATCGCCCTCCGCCGCCTCTTCATCGCCGTCACCATCTTCGCCGTGTTCGTCCCCATCTTCGCCGCCGTCCGGCGCGGATGCCTCGTCTTCAATGCCGAATTCATCCACATCTGGTTCGGGCGGCGGCGGGGTTGGGGCGTCTTCCGCGACGGGCATCTGGTGCCAACTGTCGCCACAAATGGCACAGCGAACCTTGCGCCCGGCTTCGCCCAGGGCTGTGGCGGGGACGTTGAAACGGGTCTGACAGGCGGGGCAGGTTAGGATCATGCGGTCAACCGAAATACCAAGCCAAGTTGTTATAGGAACTCCCGCACGGGGTGGCAAGTTCGCACTGTGCCTTTGGCGGCAGCTTTCGCATTTTCACCGTCCAACCGTATCCCGAGGCCCGACCGCACCATGGTGGCGGCCCAAGACTAGGGGACGAATGCGCGTCAACGAAAAGTAGACCCACACCGACCGCGACAAACGCGAGGGATCCATATTTATGCGCAAATTCTATTAATTGCATTCTTTAAATCAATTTCACTATCAAATCGCATTTTCATACCTTGGTCGCGGGCAAAAGGAGAAAACGCGATGCAAATGAATACGGATGATGCGGCCGGGAAGGTGACCCCGGCGGCGGTGGATCGGCTCGATCTTTGTTACTCAGGACCGGAATGCGATTGGAC
>JAPYUH010000014.1:26125-39395 GCA_029936195.1 Alphaproteobacteria bacterium | reverse complement strand
GGACATTGACGACGTCATCGAAGAGCTGCAGAAGAACTGCAGCCTAATCACCGTGCAATTAAACAACGGAAGTAGCGCATAGACCGCGCGGTTGCCGCAACGTAGCCCTCTCAATATCGCCCCAATAAAATTACGGAGGCTCTGTATATGTCAGCCCCACACGACCACCTTTTGGCGCCCCTGGACCTTGGTTTCACGACATTGCGAAACCGGGTTATGATGGGCTCCATGCACACCGGGCTGGAAGAGCACCCGGACGGCTTTCGCCGCATGGCGCGGTTTTTCGGCGAACGGGCCGCGGGGCAGGTTGGGCTGATCGTGACCGGGGGCATATCACCCAACGCCGCCGGCAGCCTGGGCCTGGGTGGGGCGACACTGGACGACGGCGAAGCCGGGCATGGCCTGATTACGGATGCGGTGCATCAGGCGGATGGCAAAATTCTCATGCAAATCCTCCACGGCGGCCGCTATTCCCGCATACCCGAGCCCGTGGCACCCTCCCCCATCGCCTCGCGCATCAATCCCACCGCGCCGCGGGCCATGGAACATGACGAAATAGTGCAAACCATCGAGGATTTCGCCGCCTGCGCCCAGCGCGCCCGGGATGCGGGCTATGACGGTGTCGAGATCATGGGTTCGGAAGGTTATCTGATCACTCAGTTCATCTCGCCCCGCACCAATCAGCGGCAGGATGATTGGGGCGGCAGCCTGGAAAACCGCTTGCGCTTTCCCATCGAGGTCATGCGCCGGACGCGGCAGGTCTGCGGTGACGACTTTATCATTGTCTACCGCCTGTCCATGCTGGACCTGGTGGAGGGCGGCCTGTCCTGGGACGAAACCGTCAGACTGGCCCAGGCGTTGGAGGCGGCGGGCGCCACCATGTTTAATTCGGGCATCGGTTGGCACGAAGCGCGCATCCCCACCATTATGCATTCCGTGCCCCGGGGCGCCTTCACTTGGGCCACGGCGCGGATGATGGGCAAGGTCAAGATACCGCTGATTGCCTCGAACCGCATCAACGACCCCGATCAGGCCGACGCACTGATCGCCGGCGGCACCGCCGACATGGTGTCCATGGCCCGGCCGTTTTTAGCTGATGGCGATTTTGTCGCCAAGGTCATGGCGGGCAAGGCGGACCAGATCAACACCTGCATTGGCTGCAATCAAGGCTGCCTGGACTACATATTTAAAGGCAAGATCTGTACCTGTCTGGTCAATCCTAGGGCCTGTTATGAGACCGAGTTGGAGATCACGCCGGCCCCCGACAGCAAGAAAGTCGCGGTGATCGGTGCCGGGCCAGGCGGCCTATCCTATGCCATCACCGCCGCCGAACGGGGCCACCAGATCACCCTGTTCGAGGCGGCGGACCGCATCGGCGGTCAGTTCAACATGGCCATGGCCATTCCGGGCAAGGAAGATTACGGTGAAACCATTCGTTATTGGGGCAGCCAGATCAAACGCCTGGGCATCACCCTGAGGCTAAACCACAGCGCCACGGCTGCGGAATTGCAAGCGGCCGGGTATGATGAAGTTATCCTAGCCACTGGGGTACGGCCGCGAGAGCTGGAGCTGCCCGGCATCGATCATGACATGGTGCTGTCCTACGTCGACGTTTTGGAGCAGGGCAAGGCTGTGGGCGAGCGGGTGGCAATCGTCGGCGCCGGCGGCATCGGCTTCGACGTCGCGGAATTTCTAAGCCACCATGGCGGGCCGGGTGATCCGGCAAAACCCGAGATCGACCGCTGGCTGCGGGAATGGGGCGTGGATCGCGATCCCTCTCATGACGGCGGCCTATCGCCCGACGGACCCGCGATGACGTCGCCACGCAGGATCACCCTGTTGCAGCGCAAGGCCCAGGCCTTGGGCCGGGGCCTGGGCATGACCACGGGCTGGGCCATTCGCGCGGGCTTGCAAATGAAGGGCGTGGAAATGTTGGGCGGCGTGGCGTACCGCAAAATTGACGATGATGGCCTGCATATCACCATCGACGGAGAGGAACGGGTTGTCGCTGTCGACAACGTGGTGATTTGCGCCGGCCAAGAGGAACTGCGCGATCTGCACGGCGATCTGATCGCGGCCGGCCTAACCGTGCACCTGATCGGCGGGGCAGAGACGGCGGGCGAACTGGACGCATTGCGCGCTATTGAGCAAGGCACCCGCCTGGCGGCGGCATAGCAGAGGTTGGGATAGACATCATGGCTGGAATTGAACGGACGTTATTCGACAGCGACCACGAAATTTTCCGCGACACGGTGCGCCGGTTCATCGAGGAAGAGATCTCGCCCAATCACGCGGAATGGGAAAAGGACGGCAAGATCAGCCGGGAAGCCTGGCTGAAGGCCGGCGAATTGGGCCTGCTCTGCGCCTCCATGCCCGAGGAATACGGCGGCGGCGGCGTCGACCGCACCTTCAGCGTTATCCTGATGGAGGAGTTGGCGCGGGCGGGCGCTTCCGGCCCCGGGTTCGGGCTGCATTCGGAAATCGTCGCGCCCTATATCAACGCCTATGGCTCGGAGGGGCAGAAACGGTACTTTCTGCCAAAAATGGCCAAGGGCGAGATGATCGGCGCCATCGCCATGACCGAACCGGGCACGGGCAGCGACCTCCAGGGCGTTCGCACCACGGCCCTCAAGGACGGCAACGAACTGGTCATCAACGGATCCAAAACCTTCATCACCAACGGCAACATGGCGGACGTGGTCATCGTGGTCTGCAAGACCGACCCGGACGCGGGCGCCAAGGGCACCTCACTGGTGCTGGTGGAGGCCGGTACGGAAGGTTTCCGCAAGGGCCGCAATCTGGAAAAAATCGGCCTGAAGGCCCAGGACACCTCGGAATTGTTCTTCGACGATGTACGCGTACCCATGACCAACATTCTGGGCGAGGAAGGCAAGGGCTTCATCTATCTGATGCAGGAGCTGGCCTGGGAGCGGCTGCAGGTTTCGGTTGGCGCCGTCGCCAACATGGAGGCCGCGCTGGAATGGACCATAGATTACACCAAACAGCGGGAGGCCTTTGGCGAACCCATCATCAATCAGCAAAATACCCAATTCAAGCTGGCCGAGGTTAAAACCCAGGTTACCGTGGCGCGCACCTTTGTCGACAAACTGATCGGCCTGATGCTGGAAGACAAGCTGGACGCCGAGACGGCGGCCATGGCGAAGTGGTGGACCTCGGACCTGCAATGCAAGATGATCGATGAATGCCTGCAACTGCACGGCGGCTACGGCTACATGTGGGAATTCCCCATCGCGCGCGCCTGGGCCGATGCCCGCGTGCAACCCATCTACGCCGGCACCAACGAGATCATGAAGGTGATCATCGGGCGGGGGTTGTAGACAACGTTTTGAGTTTAAGAGCGCGGCGACTACAATCGATTTTCGCCGCCTCCCACAACTAATACTGACCGGTTTGCCTTATAGCCAAGTTTGCAGCACGTAGCCAAACGGGCCTTCGACGTTGGCGATATCGACCCGTTGCAGCTGAATGCGGTAGCCGTCATCGGTCTGCTTCAGGTGATGGCGGTATTTGCCGCCGAAATAGCGTTGGTCGTCCAGGCGGTATTCCACCAGATGGAATTTTGAACGTACGACAATGTCGCCCGTTGCCCCATCCTCGCTTTCAATAATCACGTTGGAGACCACGCGGGAGAGACGCTGGGTTGGGGCTTGCGAATGGGCATAGGGGTGGCAGACCCGTTTGATGCGCATTTCCATGAGGAACAGGTCCTCATAAAAGATATTCGGCTGCCCATCGGCAACCTCCTGATCGGCCGTCGCCGGCATCCAGTATTTGCCGTCCTCGGCGAACAGGGCCAGCCAGGCATCCCATTCACGGTCATCAACAATTTCCGCCTGGCGGTAGAGAAAACGTTCCACGGCCAACTGCGTCTCAACCGAGCAAATTGCCGCCATCTTAATTGCCCTCCGTCATGAACTGTTTCCAGGCGGCGAACATGTTGCGCATGGGCATCTCGCTCATGCCCGTCACGGAATGGGTGACGCCGTTATCGACCGTGTCCTGGCCGGCGTTGCGATGCAGGCTGACCCAGTCGCCGCCGCCCACCATGGCCAGGCCTTCCTGGATGGCGCGGAAATTGTTCAGGTCGTCGGCGTTGACCATCGTGGAGGGGGAATTGACGTGATAATAATAGGCCAGCGCGCGCTCATATATACCGTCGGGGGCGCCCTTGAGACGAAAATGCCAGATCTCCGTCAGGGTTTTGTTGGGGCCCAGGGGCCGCACCGCGCGCAGTTGCTGTAGGGGCGGCTGTACCGAAAGACAGGGATAGACGATGACGTGGTGCACATTGGTGGACAAAATTTCGTCCATGCGCTCGGCCCCGTAGGCGTCCGTCAGCGCCGCTTCATGCGCCAAGGTGACGGGATCGCGGGGGCGCAACCCCATGTATCCGGTCAATTGGGTATGGCCGTTGGGGAAGCCCACCGTCTGCAGGCTGTCCCATTTCTCGAACGGCAAGGTGAAATCGGCGAGGAACTGATAGCCCATGGGCGCATCGTCGCCGGTCTTGTCCTTGTACTTCTTCTGCATGGCGGCGGCCGCGTCGCCCGTGGAATGATGGGTGATGGAGGGATGGACCGCATCCAGCTGGTTTTCCAGGAAAATCTTCCAATTTGAATGTTGGATAATTCGAAAGCAATTGGCCACGATCTCCGCCTCGCCTTGCGGTGAACGATTGCAGATATCGTCAAAGGCGGCCCTGGCGCCCTGCCCCAGATAGGTTTCCAGGTCTTCGCCCTCTGTCGACAGGCTGGCGAAAATGAAGCCGCGATAATTGCCCTGGCGCTCCGCCCGGACCATGGAAAACTGTGGGTCCTTGTAGTCAATGACACCGTCATAACCCTGCTTCATGGGGACCTGGCGGACGCTGCCGTCCATATAGAACTGCCAGGCATGATAGGGGCAGCGAAAGGCCTTGCCGGCATTGCCATGTTCGTTGTTGCAAATCAGCGAGCCGCGATGGGGACAGCGGTTATAAAGCACATGGACCGCGCCATCACTGCCCCGGGACATGATCATGCGTTCCTTGCCGACCCAGGTGGTCCAATAATCGCCGGGGTTCGGCACTTGGCTTTCGTGACCGATATAGATCCACTTTTTGTGGAAGATATTGTCCAATTCGCTTTCATAGACGGCTTGGTCCGCATAGACCGCCTTGTGAACACGGTCATCCTGGACATAATCGCCGTAGTGTACTTCCTGGCCGTCCGGCATTCTCGCCTCCCTTCTGGGTCTTTTTGAATGGGCATTTCAGATCTGGGGCGAATTGTATCGCGCGCACTGTCGTGCCGCCATCCCGTTTTGACAATGGCTAGGCAATTTTCCCAACTGACGTGCAGCATTTTCCCGTGCCGCCGCAATTTTGCGGCGGGTAAAAAAACTATTAACCATATTCATAAATACTGCCAGCTCTGTTGCAATCGCCACATAAGAATAGGAGGGCAAACGTCCGTGCCCCATCTCTTCAACCACAAGAATTACACTCGTAAAGCGGCACTATCGGTCGTCCTTTGCACGACCGTACTGCTGTCGTCCTGCATGCAGATTTCGTACCCCCTATCCAACGATACCAAAGTGGCCGAGAAGCAGGTGGGAGAAGCGCGGGAAGCCGTCAAGAAGGCCCACAAGCAAGAGGAAAAGGAATTCAAGAAGGAAAGGCGGGAAGAGAAGGCCGAGGACAGGGATTTCGCCAAGATGAAGCGGGAGTTGGAGGCCGACCGGGCCAGGGCCGCGGCCCAACCGGGTCAGACTAACGGCAAATCCAGGGAATTCGTCGACAAGGAACTTCTCGCCCTGAACCAGCGCGTCCACCATCTGTCCCAACGCATGGAGCATCTTTCCGACCGGGTCCATAAGCTGGCCGAGCATATGGAAAACCTGCCGACAAAGCTGGCCGAATTGAAACTGGAACTGGTGACGACCGAGGACAAGGTGCGAAAAATGGCTACCGCGCCCAAATCCGAAAAAGCCGGTTCCACCAAAAAGGGCCCGCCCAAGAAACTGGCCCGAAATACGCCACCGGCAAAAAAGGTGAAACCGTTCTGGAGCGTGCAACTTGGTGCCTACAAGACAAAACCGGGGGCGGAAGAGGCCTGGGGTGATATTCTGGCGAACCCAATGGCGGTGGAGCTGAGCGAAGCGAAAGTCCATTATTTATCCACCAAGCCCTTGAAGAACGGCAAGCGTCTGACGCTCATCGTCATCAACAAATATGCCAACCGCAAATCGGCCGATGCTGCCTGCAAGGCGATGATGGGCAACGGCATTGATTGCGTCGCCCATTACGCCAGGCCGTAGGACGCCCATAGACCACCGCTTGCCACATGCCTTGATTAGTCCGACCCGACGATGCTAAATGCGCTGGATTTTAGTGCGTAGGCGCGCCTGACAGCGTTGCGCGGCGTACCCATCGGGCGGGAGAGAGTATCGTGAAATTCGGCGTGTTGCAGTTCTTTAGCTGGCCGGGCCGGCGCGTGCCACTCGCAACCGTGTATGAGCGGGCCTTCCAACGCATGGAGGTCATGGACAAGACCGGCTATGACGCGGTTTGGCTGGCGGAGCATCACTTTTCCACCTACAGCGTTTGCCCCTCGGTGCACATCATGGGCACACATATCGCGGCCAAAACCGAGAATATTCGCATCGGCACGGCGATATCCCTGGCCTCGTTCTATCACCCCCTGCGCCTGGCCGAGGAAGTTGCCTTGCTGGACAACATCTCGGGCGGACGGGTCAATTGGGGCGCCGGCCGCGGCTTTGATCCCACGGAGCATAAGATGTTTGGCGTCGAGCCGTCGGAAAGCTATGCCCGCTTTCGCGAGGCGGTGGAGATCGTGCTTGCGGCATGGAAGAACGAGCGGCTGAGTTATGAAGGCGAATTCTGGCGCTTCGAGGATGTGGAAGTGCTGCCAAAACCCCTGCAGGATCCCATGCCGGTCTGGTTGGCCGCCACATCATTGGAGGCCATCGAATGGACGGCCCAGCGCGGCCATACCATCATGATGGATCCCCATGCCACCCATCCGGAGATCGCCAAAAAACGCGCGTTCTATAAACAGGCCCTGGAAACGGCCGGTTTTTCGATTTCCGGTCGGGATATTCCCATGGCCCGGACCTTGGCCATGGGCGCCACGGCACGGGAGGCGGAAGCCGTGGGCCAGCGGGGGGCGGAGTTCATGTTCGGCAGCTATCTGCGCAAGAAGGCCAATATTCGTGGAGCCGCGGCAGGCGGCCAGAAGACCCAGCCGCTCGAAGCCCTGGATCAAACCATGCAGGCTGCCCAGGATCCGGTCGCCCGCTATGTCAACGAGATCGCCATCTGCGGCACGCCCGAAAAGGTGATCGACGATATTCAGGAAATGCAGGAAACCCTGCCGCTGGAATACCTGATGATCGCCCCCCTAAGCCATGCCTCCTTCGTCATGTTCACCGAAAAGGTGCTGCCGCATTTTCAATAGGCGCGGGCGGCGATCTTTTCCGGCGCGGCGGCTTCCGGCAGGACCAGGTTGCGGCCGCAGTCCTTGGCGCGGTAGAGCGCATTGTCGCTGCGTTCGATGAGTTCATTGAGCGGTTCGCCGGGCCGATAGGCGGCGACGCCGGCGGAGGTGGTGATGGTGGCCAGCTCTTCGCCGGTACTCTTGCGCACGATGCGCCGCTTGGCGACTGTTTCCCGGATGCCGTCACCGACCTTGACCGCGTCCGCCAGCCGGGCGCCGGCCAGGATGACAGCGAATTCCTCTCCGCCATAGCGGGCAACCACGTCCCGTCCCTTCACGCTTTCCTGCAAGGTGCGGGCCACCAGCCGCAAAACCTGATCGCCCATGGGATGGCCGTGGGCGTCATTGAAAGCCTTGAAATAATCCACGTCGAACAACATGAGGCAAAGACCCTGGCGGTCCCGGAGGGCTTCTTCGGCCATCTGGCTCAGCCTAAGGTCGAAGCATTTCCGGTTGCCGACACGGGTTAGGCCGTCGGTCATGGCGTCGTTCTGAACTTCTTCTAGATTACAGCGCAGTTTTTCAATTTCATCCGAGGAATTTTCCAGCTGCGCCCGTAAGACATTATTCTGTCTTTGCATATCCATGGTCTGCTGCGTCATTCTGGCCACCAGCGCCTTCATTTCGTCGCTGCTGCCTTGGGATATTTCACCACCGAAGTCCGCCAAGGCCTGATTATAGGCCGAAGCATCCTGGTTGGCGCAGTTCAATACAGCCTCGACCCTGCCGACCGACGCCACCATTTTCTCACCGGCGGCAATAATGTTGGCCGCCGTTTCCAAATCGTCGGTCTGCCCGCGCCGGAAATTCGATTTTCAATCGCCGCACTGTTACCAGAACTCATACCTTGCCCTTATTCTTCTTTTCGTCCTACTCCCCACTTAGCCATCGGCTTGCAAACAGATTGTTACAGAAACGCTAAGATTTTCTTAATTCTCGCCTAAAGGCTGGTATCTAACTGGGTCTTCATTCATACAAGCGCGGTGCACTGATCCGCTCCGCATATTGAGAATTTATCCAAAAAGGCTAAGATAATGGGTTTGCTCGTCGATGGTATCTGGCACGAGGACTGGTACGACACGGAGAAATCCGGCGGCCGATTTGAACGTTTCGAATCCACCTTCCGTAATTGGATCACCCCCGACGGCGGGCCCGGCCCTCGTGGCGGAGGCGGCTTTCGGGCGGAAGCGGGCCGCTATCATCTGTATGTGGCGGATTCCTGCCCCTGGGCCCATCGCACCTTGATATACCGCAAGCTCAAGGGTCTGGAAGATATTATATCCATTTCCATCGCCGATGCGGTGAAGCACCCCCAGGGCTGGCACTTTCACGAGGGCGACGGCCTGATCCCCGATTCCGTCAACGGCGCCACCCATGTGCACGAAATCTATACCAAGGCGGAGCCGAACTATTCCGGCCGGGTCACCGTGCCGGCGCTCTGGGACCGGGAGAAGGATACCATCGTCAACAACGAATCGTCCGAGATCATCCGCATGTTCAATTCGGCCTTTGATCAGGCGGGCGCCACCGGGCCGGATCTTTACCCGGAGGCGCGGCGCGATGAAATCGATGCCTTGAACGGGCGCATCTACCACAATGTCAACAACGGTGTTTACCGCGCCGGTTTCGCCACCAATCAAAAGGCCTACGATGAAGCCGTCTATCCCCTGTTCGAAACCCTGGACTGGCTCGATGCCCGCTTGGGCGAGGGCCGTTATTTGCTGGGCGATGAATTGACGGAAGCGGATTGGCGCCTGTTTCCCACATTGTTGCGCTTTGATCTGGCTTACCATGGCAACTTCAAATGCAATATTCGGCGGGTTCAGGATTATCCGAACCTGTGGGGATATACCCGGGAGTTGTATCAAATGCCCGGCATCGCCGGCACCATCGACCTGATGCGCATGAAGGCGGGCTACTACACCATCGCCGCCGTCAACAATACCCAAGTAGTGCCCGCCGGGCCGGAGATTGATTTTTGGCAAGCCCATGGACGCGAAGTAGTCGATGTACGCAATGGGCGCGATGGGCGCGGTTGATCAACGATCGGACCAGACGCCGCCGTCCCAGAAGGTTTCGCCGCCCGCCTCGCTCTCGACGGGCTCTTCCGCCGGATTTTGCCAACTGCCGACGACCGGGATTTGCAGCAGGCCGGGATAGGACGTCCGGCAATGGACGTCGTCACAATCCTCTATCCATTGCTGTGGCCGGCGCCAATCCTTCGAGGCGCCGTCGAGGCAGACAAGACAGGCGGTATGCCCGTCGTTCCAGATGATGCGCAATTCCGTCTTGATGCCCTGGGCCGCGTGCAATTCCTCACAAGACTGCCTTGCCTTCTCGAAGGTCTCGGCCGACATATGGAACCAGCGGCGCATAGGCATCCTGGCACTCCCCCTAATATTGCACGACGTGGACTGACATGAACACCGCATCCCAGCCGATTTTCCCAGGCCGGAAAATCCCATTATACCGGGCACCGACACGAAATTTAGTCAACCCGCCGCCAGACCAACCAGTGTATCGGCGGCAATCTCCAGGCCTTGTTCCACCACCCGGTCCCGCCAGTCTTTGTCGGCGCGGCAAAAAGCGGCCTTGAAGGCCGACTTGACCGCCTGGCCGTCACGATCTCCGCCGTGCCACCAAAGGGCATGCTCATCCCGCAGCGCCGCCAATACACCGTCAAACGGCAGGGTACCGAATTCCAGGGTCAGACAAACGACCTGGGCCGGGGCCAAGGCTTCCATGGCGCCGTGGCCGGTTTTGCCGTGGTTGATCTTGGCCGCGGCGGGGGTCATTTCCTTGCCCCACCAAAGGCGGCCCAAGTCGTGTTCAGCCGTGCCCTTGCCGTGATAGCTATAACGGCTGCCGTGGCCCGAGGGCCCCAGGCCGGTGTGGATATCCACGTAGGCCGCCCGCCGCACATTCGGCAGCAGCGACGGCAGATATTCCCGCAGGGCGCGGTTGGACCAAACCGGCATGCGGCCGCCGTAGAACATGCCCTGGGGCGCATCGTATTGCCCGCCGATGGCGCGCATGACGTTGAGGGCTCCCATCTCCTTTTGCAACCTCGCCAACGCTGTGTCCGCCGCCGCGCGGCCGGGGCCATCCAGGTCCGCCGCCGCCATTGCGCCGCCGATCTTGGCGTAGCCCTCGTTTTCGGGATGATTATCTTCGTGATCGATGAAATTGCGGTTCAGATCCACATTGTTTTCATTGACCCGGCGCAAATGGGCGAAGCCAAAGGCGTTCAATCCATGCACCAGCAACACGGCCATATCGTCCGGCAGATGGGGCCGGCTGGCCAGCCAGGCGCATTGAATGGCGGAGCCGGCGAACCCCTCGGCCCCATGGGTGCCCGAAACCATGATCAGGGCGCGGCCGGCATCTTCGGGCCCCAGGCGCAAAAACTCCGTGCTCAACGCCAGGCCGCCGGGCCCGGGCGCCGGGTTTTCGGCACGGCACAGCTTGCCGGCCGATGCCGCCGCCAATTCCAGGAAGTAATCCCGGCAGGCGGCGTAGTCAGACCGAAAATGGCTGCTCAACTGTCTGCCAAGCCGGCAATGGTCTTGCGGGCGATGTCCAGGCCCCGATGCCAGACATCGCTGTTCCATTGGCTGTCCTCGCCATAGAAGGCGGCCCGCACCTCGCCCTTGATCACCTGCCCCTCGGGCGAGGCGACGTCGCCATGCAGATAGAGCCAGTTGTCCGCCCGCAGGGCTTGGAGCACCTGTTCCGCCGGCAGAGTGCCGTATTCAATGGCAATGGTTGTGCACTCCGTACCCTCCAACAAGACGCTGTAGCCGCCCTCGATGGTGCCCTGAACATCGGCGGAAACACTGTCGCCCGAAGCGGGCGTGGTCACTTCATCGCCATACCAGGCCACGGTACGCAGATGCTCGGCGCCGCCCTTCTGGTCGACCGAGATCAACTCGCCATGGCCCCGGGGTCCCAGGCCGGTGTGAATATCGATCAACGCCATATGGCTACGGCCCGACAGATGTTCATGGGCCAGTGTCTCGATGGTTTGCCGCGACCAGGTTGGTTTCCGTCCGGCATAGAATACGCCATCGGGATGGCCGTGCTGGCCGACACTGACCGCTGCCTGAAAGGCCACCATGCCGTTCCGCTCAATATAGGCGGCGATGGCCTCATCCGCTGCTTGCCGCGCCGGGCCGTCCCAATCGGACGGCACCAGCCAGGGATGCACCTCGTCATAGGCCGGGTTGGCCGGCAAGGGGGCATCGAAGTCGGCGAAATTCCGGTTCAGATCCACATTGTCTTCCGTTACCCGACGCTGATGGGCGAAGCCATGGGGGTTATGGGCATGCACATACATCACCGCCATGCCATCGGGCAGCTCGTCATGCAGGCCGCTTTCGAGGAAACCGACCTGGCAACCCGAACCGCAGAACCCTTCCACGCCATGGGTGGCCGACGATACCACCATGACGCGCGGGGCGTCATCGGGGCCGAGATAGGCCAGATCAGTCGCCAGATCGCCGCCGTCCGGACCTTTCAGGGGATGGGGATAGGATTGCCGGGTGGCGCCCGCCGCCCCTGCCGCGTCGAGGAATTTCGCCCGAGCCTCGCCGTAACTGGCCGAGAACCAATCATCGATTGCCATTACCTTGTCCCCTGTAATTGAACCTACCCAAACAAAATGGGGCGGAGCCCCCATACACCGGCCCCGCCCCTATCGTCAAACCTATTACACGCTGCGCTCCAGCGGCGCGGCGCCAACTGGCCGTTCCGGGCGCGATTGTGTGAAAACGGCTTATCGAGTCTCTTATGAGATAGCGGGTTGGAGTGTGTTATGTTGTCGCAAAGCAGATTTGCAATAGAAGGTGCAAAAGTATGCCTGAACGATCAGACGAAGACGAAGGCCTGGGTTTCGCGGCACCCCATGACCTGCCCGTCCCCTACATGCAACGGCTGCGGAACTATTATCTGGCCCTGGGCTACGGCAATCCCTACCGCTGGGCCCAGTACACGGACGTCCCCTTTACCGAGCTGAAAAAACCATTGCGCGAGACCAAGGTGGGTTTGGTGGTCACTTCCGCGCCCTATCAACCGGACAAGGGCGACCAGGGCCCTGGTGCCGCCTACAATGCCGCCGCCAAGTTTTACCGGGTCTATGCGGGCGGCATCGGGGGCAAACCGGACGTGCGCATTTCCCACCTGGGCTATGACCGCAAATACACCACCGCCGCCGATATCAATTCCTACTTCCCCCTGGCGCAGTTGAAGGCCGCTGCCAACGAGGGACGCATTGGCGGCCTGGCGGAACACTTTCAGGGCACCCCCACGAACCGCAGCCAGATCACCACGATCGAACAGGATTGTGTTGATGTGCTGCAAGGTCTGCGGGAGGATGGGGCCGAGGCCGCCGTCATTGTCGCGGCTTGACCAGTGTGCCACCAGACCGTGAGTCTGACCGCACGCTACCTCGAAGCAAGGGGCATCCCAACAGTGATCATGGGCTGTGCCAAGGATATCGTCGAACAGGCCGGCGTGCCCCGCTTCCTGTTCAGTGATTTCCCCCTGGGCAATTCGGCCGGTAAGCCCCACGACCCCGACAGCCAGCGCCAGACCTTGGCCTTGACCCTGGACCTGCTCGAACACGCCGTCGGTCCCCGCAGTACCGTGCAATCACCACAACGGTGGAATGCCGATGGGGAATGGAAGCTGGACTTCCAGAATGTGGAGCGCATCCCGGCCGAGGAAATTGCCCGCCGCCGGGCCGATTTTGACGA
>JAPYUH010000014.1:6374-26025 GCA_029936195.1 Alphaproteobacteria bacterium | reverse complement strand
ATGTGGAGCGCATCCCGGCCGAGGAAATTGCCCGCCGCCGGGCCGATTTTGACGAGGTTAAGCGGGTCGCCAAACAACAGCGGGACGCAGCGGAGTAAGTGTAAATGATTAAGCACAATGACCATGCATGATGACCAAGCATTATGACTAAACCTTTTGCGGGCATACGCGTGCTCGATTTTACACAAGTCTTCGCGGGGCCATTTGGCACCTTCCAACTGGCCCTCCTGGGCGCTGATGTGATCAAGGTGGAACGGCCGGGTGGCGAGGAAATGCGCAACGGCCCCTTGTCCAAGGAATGGTCCGACCGGGGCATGGCGCCGGGCTGGCTTGCCATTAACGCGAACAAGCGCAACATCGCCCTGGATTTAAAAGACCCTTCGGCGATCGAAATTGTTAAGCGACTGGCGGCCAAGGCCGATATCGTTACGGAAAACTACCGCCCCGGGGTTATGGAGCGCCTGGGCATCGGCTACGAAGCACTCTCCGCCATCAATCCCGGCCTGATCTATTGCGCCGTCTCCGGCTTCGGCCAGAACGGCCCGGAACGCAACACGCCCTCATACGACGGCCGCATCCAGGCAGTCTCGGGCATCATGTCCATCACCGGGCATGAAGGCACGGGACCGACACGGGCCGGTTTCGCGGTTTGCGATGCCATTGGCGGCATGACCTCCGCCTTCGCCATCGCCTCCGCCCTGTTCCAACGGACCCACACGGGCAAGGGCCAGTGTATTGATGTATCCATGCTGGATTCGACCCTGGCCTTCCTCTCGCCCCTGGTCAGCGAACACACCACCACGGGGCATATTCACGGCCAATACGGCAATCAGGCCATCTCCCGCCGCCCGACCGCAAACCTGTTCAAGGTGGGCGAGGACAACCTGCTGCTGGCCGTGAACACGGAAAAACAGTTCAAGGCCTTGATGGCGGCCATTGGCCGGCCGGAATTGCTGGACGATCCGCGCTTTGCTGACTGGCACGGCCGAACGGAACATGAAAGCGCCTTGCGCGAAATCATCGAAGGCGCCTTCGCGACCGGCACCATCACCGAGTGGGAGGATCGCCTGGCCGAAGCCGGCGCGCCGGCCAGCCAGGTCCGCACCATTGCCGAGGCCTACCGCCACCCGCAGCTGGATCACCGGGACGTGCGCCAATCCGTGGACAGCCCCCATGGCGAACTGAGCCTGATCGGTTCTGGCTTCCGCCTCGCCCACGGCGGCGGCAGCATCGAAACCGCCCCCGTCCCCCCCGGGGAACATGCCGAGGAAGTCCTGGCCGAGGCTGGCTACAACGAAGACGAAATCACCGCCTTCAAATCCGCCGGAACCATATGAAAGCAGATTTTTTACGATGACGTAATACTTATATAAATGTCATATTTTCATTAAGATATGTATTTCAATAGGAAAAATAAGTATTCCGTCACCAAAAAAATATGCCTTCTAGCGGCGGTCCGCGAAGAAGGTTCGGAGCAGAGTGGCGGCTTCTTCTTCGCCGATGGCGGGGTAGAGGTCCGGCGCATGATGGCAGGTAGGCTGATGGAAGATACGCGGGCCATGCTCCACACCGCCCCCCTTAGCATCGGGGATGGCATAATAGAGGCGCCGGATACGGGCAAATGATATGGCCGTAGCGCACATGGGACAGGGCTCCAGGGTCACGTAAAGATCGCAATCGGGCAATCTGGGCGCCCCACGTAGGGTACAAGCCTGACGGATCACTTCCATCTCGGCATGGGCCGTGGGATCGGCGGCGGCCTCGGTGCGGTTGCCTGCCGAGGCCAGAATTTCTCCCGTATGATCGACCAGGACGGCGCCGATGGGAACTTCGCCACGGGCGGCGGCCTGGCGGGCTTGATCAAGAGCCAGGTTCATGAAGGTTGATTTCGTCGTCGCAATGGGCATGGTGGCCAACATGAGCAGCAAGCCGGACAGGGTCAAGCCGCAAAACGCCAATGCCGAAAGCGGTATCAGCAGCGGTATTACCGGCGAACGTATCGCCAAACGCCTAGCGCGGGCGGGATTATGTTCCCGGCGCGAGGCGGAGCGTTGGATCACCGCCGGCCGGGTGTGCGTGGACGGCAAAGTGCTGGAAACGCCCGCCTGCGTCGTCACGGCGAACAGCCGGATCGAAGTCGACGGCAAGGCCCTGGCCAAGGCCGAGCCAACGAAACTATGGCGCCATCACAAGCCCAGGGGCCTGCTGACTACAAACAATGACCCCGAGGGACGGGAAACCGTGTTCCAGCATTTGCCGGTGTCATTGCCGCGTGTGGTCTCGGTCGGCCGCCTGGACCTGAATACCGAGGGGCTGTTGCTGCTGACCAACGACGGCGCCTTGGCCCGCCATCTGGAGCTACCCAGCACGGGCTGGCGGCGGCGCTACCGGGTGCGGGTGCATGGCGCGGTAAATGAGAAAGCCCTGGAGCGCCTGGCGAGTGGCATACGGATCGAGGGCGTGTCCTATGGCGCCATCGAGGCCAAGCTGGATAGCCGCCAACGGGGCAACGCTTGGCTTAGCCTGTCCTTGAAGGAAGGCAAGAACCGGGAAATCCGCCGGGTCATGGAGCATATGGAATTACAGGTCACGCGCCTGATCCGCCTCTCCTACGGTCCCTTCCAACTCGGCGATTTGCCGCGGGGCGAAATCGCCGCCGTGCCCCGGCGTATCCTGCGCGACCAGCTCGGCCGCCACGCCGACGCCTTTGGTTTAGGCGAAACAGAGGGCGATGCCCGCAAAAAATCGCCACGGAAACCGAAAAAGTAGCGGCCATGCGCATCGTCGGCGGCAAGCACAAGGGCCGGCGCCTTAGCCCGCCGGAAGGTCTGGATATCCGCCCGACCTCGGACCGGGCACGGGAGGCTTTGTTCAATATCCTCTCCCACGGTGATTACGGCGGCCTGCCCGCGGGCAAAATGGTACTTGATTCTTTCGCGGGCACCGGCGCCCTGGGTTTCGAGGCCCTCTCGCGGGGCGCGGCGGGGGTTTGCTTCATCGAACGCAACAAACTTGCCGTTCGCCGCATTCGGGATATGGCCGAGGAACTTGGCGAACAGGTCCAGGTCCTTCACCGCGATGCAACCCAACCCGGCGCGGCCCCCAACACCTTTGACCTTGTATTGTTGGACGCCCCCTATCGCACGGGACAGTCGGAGCCGAGCCTGTTGGCGCTGGCCGAAGGCGGCTGGCTCGCAAACGGTTGCACCTGTTGCGTGGAGCTGGCCAGGAAGGAACATTTTCAGGCCGGGGCCAGCTTCACCATGCTGGACGAGCGGACATACGGCGCCGCGCGGATCATCATTCTGCGTTGGAGCGCGTAGTACCAATGTGCGGTGACTACTTACGCCCGAACAGGCTTTCAATATCGCCCAGTTTTAGCTCCACATAGGTGGGGCGGCCGTGACTGCATTGGCCGGAACGCGGCGTACGTTCCATCTCGCGCAGCAGGGCATTCATTTCCGCCACCGTAAGGCGACGGCCGGCGCGGACACTGCCGTGGCAGGCCATGGAGGCGCAAACATCATCCAGCCGCTCTTTCAGGGCCAGGGCCTGATCCATCTCGGCCAGTTCATCGGCCAGGTCCTGGATCAGACCTTGGATGTTGCTCTCCCCCAAAACGGCGGGGAATTCCCGCACCACGATTGTGCCGGTGCCGAAGGCCTCCACCACCAGACCCAGTTCGGCCAGTTCCCCCGCCCGGTCAACAATACGCTGGGCGCCGGCCTCGTCCAATTCCACCACTTCCGGCAGCAGCAGCATTTGCCTTGCCACGCCCTGGCCGGAAAGTTGTGCCTTGATACGTTCCATGACCAGACGTTCGTGGGCGGCATGTTGGTCGACAATGACGATGCCGTTTTCCGTCTGCGCCACGATATAAGTCTCGTGCAGCTGGCCCCGGGCCACGCCTAGGGGATAGTCGCCAACGGGGATAACGTTTTCTTCCGCTTCCACGCGGGCGGACGGCTCCGCCGTGGCGGCAAAAGGTGCCTGGAACGGTGCTTGGAAAGCGGCGGCAGCCTCCATCAAACCCGTGTTGCCCCGATATTGCGGCTGCCGGTAGGATAGATCGAAGCCACCCTCCCGCACCCGGCCCAGGGCGGCGGTGCTGACCGTGGTCGCACTGCGGTGACCGGCCGCGGCCATGGCGTGGCGCAGGGCGGAGACCAACAGGCCGCGGACGATGCCGGCATCGCGAAATCGCACCTCCGCCTTCATGGGGTGAACATTGACGTCAACTTCAGCCGCCGGCACCTCGAGAAACAGCGCCGCCATGGCATGGCGGTTGCTGGCCAGAACTTCCATATAACCGGCCCGCAGGGCGCCGGCCAAAACCCGGTCCCGCACGGGACGGCCGTTGACGAACAGATATTGCATGCGGTTATTGGCCCGGTTCAAGGTCGGCAATCCGGCATAACCGGTCAGGCGGATGCCCTCCCGCTCCGCATTGATCACCAGGGCGTTGTCGGCGAACTCCCGCCCCATGACGGCGCCCAGGCGGGCCAGCCGGGCATCGAACAAATCGCCGCCAGACATCAAATTGGGCCGAAGATCCAGGCTGCGCCGTTCCCCATCCGACAGGGTGAAACCGATATCGGGGCGCACCATGGCCAGACGCTTGACCACGTCGACGGCATGCTGGAACTCGGTGCGGGGCGTCTTGAGGAATTTCAACCGCGCCGGCGTGGCATGGAACAGATCCCGCACCTCGACCCGGCTGCCCCTGGCCTGCGCCGCCGGGGTGACATCCCCGACCCGGCCGCCATCCACTTCGATCCGCCAGGCATCTTCACTATCATGGGCCCGGGAGGCAATCGACAGGCGCGCCACGGCACCAATGGACGGTAGCGCCTCGCCCCGGAACCCGAGCCATTGGATCTCCAGGAGATCCTCGTCGGGCAGTTTCGAGGTGGCATGGCGCTCCACCGCCAGTGACAATTCGTCCCGGCTCATGCCGCGGCCGTCGTCGGTGACGGAGATCAATTCCCGCCCGCCATCGAGCAGGACAATTTCGATCTGCCCCGCGCCCGCATCAATGGCATTTTCCACCAACTCCTTCAGGGCCGAGGCGGGCCGCTCCACCACTTCGCCGGCGGCAATGCGGTTGACGGTAACCTCCGGCAGGCGGCGCAATAGGTTCGCGGTGGGGCTCATGATGCACTGTCCCGCAGATACTGGCGGGCGAGGATCTTACTTTCCTCCACCGCCGGCTGGCCAAACGGGTCGACGCCCATCAGATCGGCTGCAAACAGCGTCTCCAGCATGAAATGCATGAACAGGGCGCCCAAAGTGCGTTCGTCCAGACGTTCGGCGGAGAGGCGGCGCAGGGGACGGCCATGCTTGATCAGGGTATCCGCCGTGGCCGACTGCATGGCGCCGACCAGATCGCCAATGGTCCGTCCGGCCATGTAATCCAGGCCCAGGTCTTCTGCCAGATTGGCATCCACGGTTGGGCCGCGGCCAGCCTGGCGCACGGTCAGAACGGTAAAAAATTTGTCCAACGGGCCTTGTAGATAAAGTTGCAACTGACTGTGCTGGTCCACTGGGCCCAGGGCGGCTATGGGCGTCGTCCCCTGGCCCTGCTTGCCCAGGCTCTCTGCCCACATCTGGCGATACCACAAGGCAAAGGGCTGAAACGCCTCGCCATAGGACAGCAGGACGGATTGCCCCAATCCCAGGCGTTGCAGGGCAACCTGCACGGCCGCGCCCATGGCCGGCGAGCTGTTCGTCGTGGCCATCGCCTGTTCCAAAACCTCTCCCGCGCCAGCACGAACAGCACCCGCATCCAGGCCAAGCATCATCGCGGGCAGCATTCCAACCAGGGACAAAACGGAGAACCGACCACCGATATCCGGGTCATGATCAAGCACCGGTGCATTGATCCGGGATGCCAGGCGGCGCAAGGCGCCATCCCCCTGTTCCGTTATGGCCAGAAAATGCCGTGCCGTGGCCGCCCCGCCCAGATGCGCCCGCACGGCGGAAACCGCTGCAATGGCCTGTGCCAGCGGTTCGACCGTGCCGCCGGACTTGGACACCAGTAAAAACCCGGTGTGGGCCAGATCATCCGTCCTTAATACAGATGCCATCAAGTCCGCATCAAGATTGTCCGGCACAACTAATTCAAGGCTCGGCAATTTAAGGTCCGGGTCCGCCGCGAGCACCGCCAGTGCGCGCGCGCCCAAGGAAGACCCACCGATACCAATCAACACCACCCGCTTGAAGCGTTGGCGCCAATCGTCCGCGATGGGCTGCAAGACCGATAAATCGTCCACGCCCCGCGCGATGGCGAGGGGGGCCAATTGTCCGGCCTCCAACTCCCCGGCAATACGACGCCGGGCCGCTTCGCATTGGTGCAATAGTGCGGCCAGACCAGCCTGGTTCAGCCCCACCGAGGCGGGGAAGCAACCGCTGATGTCCTGCTTCAAGATATCCGTCATGGCAGCAAGCTAGCAGAGCTTTTGGATGCCGAGAAGACGGCTGAACGGGCTATTCTCTGCTGGTCAGGCCAACCGGTTTGCCGACCACGACAATGAGCAGATTATCCGGTTGTAACAGCCGTTTTGCGACCCGGGCGACCGCGTCCAATGTCACCCCGTTGATCAAGTCCGCGCGCCGGTCCAAATAATCGATGCCAAGGTTTTCCCGCTGAATGGCCAATAACAACCGGGCGATTCGGCCCGAAGAGGTCAGGCGAAGGGGAAAGGAGCCATTCAGGAACTGCTTGGCGTTGGCCAATTCCACCGCCGTGATGCCTTTGTCCCGGGCCAGGGCCAACTGCGCCATGATAACTTTTAGGGCGTCCGCCACCCGGCCGTTCTGGGTGCCGACACCACCCATGTGAATGGCGGCATGATCCAGGGGGTAGAGATAGCTGTAAACCGAATATGCCAGGCCGCGTTTTTCCCGCACCTCCTCGTTCAGGCGCGAGGAAAAACCACCCCCGCCCAGGACGTAATTCAGCACATAGGCCGCATACCAATCCGGATCGTTCCGTTTCAGGCCAGGTCCACCAAAAATGACCCGGCTTTGGGGAATGTCCCGTTGCACCACTTTCAAGACGCCCGCGCCCTGGGGCATAATTTCGGGCACCGGTTTGAAATCGGCGCCGGGGACCAGGGCGCCAAAGGTCCGATCCAGCAGCGGTCCCAGTTCATCGGCCGAAATATCGCCGACGACCCCGATGGTCAGGCGGTCCCTGGCCAAGGCCTTAACCAAAAACCCGCGCAAGTCATCCGACGTAATCGCCGTGACGGTTTCGACGCTGCCCTTGCTGGATGGCCCATAGGGATGGCCGGGGAAGGCTGTCTTAAACCACAGGCGGCCGCCAATTGTATTGGGATCCTCCTTGTCCTCGATCAGGCCGGTGATGATCTGCCGGCGCATGCGCTCCACCGCCTCGGCCTCGAAACGGGGTTCGTTCAGGGCCAGGCGCAACAGCTCAAACGCCGCGTCGCGGTTGGCGGTGAGGGTCCGCATATTGCCGGAGAAGCTGTTCCGATCGGCACTGAAACTCATACGCACGGCCAGTTCTTCCAACTTGGTTTGAAAAGCCAGGGAATTGTACGGGCCCGCGCCTTCATCCAGCAGGACGGAGGCCATGTTGCCGGTCCCCTTGCGGGCGGGATCGTCAAGGGTGGCGCCGCCGGCGAAGGAGAAATTGATACTCAACAGCGGAATGGTCCGCTCCTGCACCAACCAGGCGGTAATGCCGCCAGGGCTGCGCACGGATTGAATTTTGGTGGCGTGGGCGGCAAGGGGCAGGCAAAGAACCAGCGCCAAAGCCAGTGTTCGCATGGCAGGCACCATCATTTCCCCTCTCCCCCCGCCGGCAACAGCAAACCGGTCACCGAGCGGCGGGGAACCAGCACCGACCGGCCAGCGGCCATGATCTGTTCCATTGTGACCACGCGCACCTCGTTCGGCCAGGCCTCCACTTCTTCGACGCTGAGCCCCGATGTCAGGGCGTCGCCAAATATCCGCGGCGAAGTGAAAAGGTTGTCACGGGCATAGACGGCCGCCGCCAGCAAACCGGTGCGCGACCGCTCCAAGGCCTTCCCCGTGAAGCCGTCCTTAAGGGCGGCCGCCAGGGCCTTGTCCATGGCCGTTTCCAGTACCGCCACGGAGACCCCGGGAGACGGCGTCGCGTAGAGGACGAAGCGGCCCATGTCCAGGCCCGTGGCGCTGTAATAGGCCCCTGCGCTGGCCGCCACCTTGCCCTCCACCACCAGGGCCTGGTACAGCCGCGAGGTACTGCCGCCGCCCAGCAGATCGGCGAACATGGACAGGGGTATGGCGTGCTGGCGCTCACCAGCGGTACGGGTCGGGGCTAAATAGCCGCGCCGCCAATCCGCCTGGGTGACGCGGGCATCCTTGAAGATGACCCGCCGCGCGGCTAATTGCGGCGGCTCCTGCGGCCGGCGGCGGGGTGGCGTTTGGGCCCGTTCAAGGGGCCCGTAATGGCGCTCCGCCATGGCGAAAACCGCGCTGGCCTCGACATCGCCGGCGACGATCAAAACGGCGTTGTTGGGGGCGTAATAACGGCGGTAGAAGGACACGGCATCGGCCAGTTCCAGCTTTTCCATCTCGTGCTTCCAGCCGATCACTGGGATGCCATAGGGATGGGCCATGTATTGCGCGGCGTTCATGGCCTCGCGCATTTGGGCAGCGGGATTGTTATCCGTGCGGGAACGGCGCTCTTCCAGAATAACGGCCCGTTCGGTAATGACGTCCGCGGTGGTCAATTTCAAATTGACCATGCGGTCGGCTTCCAAGCCCATGACCAGGTCCAGCTTATCCTTGGCCACATTCTGGTAGTAGCCGGTGTAATCGTAGGACGTGAAGGCGTTGTCGCGGCCGCCGTTGCGGGCCACGATTTTGGAAAATTGTCCCGACGGCACCTTTTCCGTGCCCTTGAACAACAAATGCTCCAAGAAATGGGCGATGCCGGATTTGCCGGGCGGCTCGTCCGCCGCACCCACCTTGTACCAGACCATATGGGCCACGACGGGCGCACGATGATCCTCGATCACCACGATTTCCATGCCGTTGGCAAGGGTATGGGTTTTTGGGTGAAACAGCGCCGCCTGGGCGGATTGTGCGGATAGTGCGGCGATGAACGAAATGGCGAGAGCGGGGATTAACTGTTTCATGGTCCGTCGCAACCTCCTCGGATATCTCTGCCCAGATATGATCACAGATATGATTACTGGGCGCGGCAACGCAAAGTTTCAATCCGCCGACAGCGTCAAGCTATTGTGAAGACGCTAAAAAATACCTTCCAGCCAACCGCGCTTGCGCCGATTTATAATCGGTGTCTCGCTCTTGTTGGGGGCCTTCCCCGCCGCGGCCGCCTCACGCAGGCGCTTGGCCTCCCTGCCCGCATCGACGGTGGACCCAAATGGCTCTTTGTCCTGCCAGAAAATCAGGCGGTCGGTGAAGTTGGAATCTTTTTCCGCCAGAACGGAAGTTTCCCGGTTGATGATATTGCGGATCGACGAATCAACCCCATCGGCACCGGCCTTTTGCAAAATTCGCAATTCGGCGCCGGCGGCCTTGGCCGTGGATGGGCTCCCCGCCGCGCCGGCCAGGGTATTCTGGCCCGCCTGGCGGGCCTGTTCGGCGGTGGCCCGTCCGGCTTTATCGGTCTGAAAAACGGCTGCGCGGGCCTGATCTCTTGGCTGCACATCCCGCGGCCCCTTGGCGCCGGGGCGGGGTGGACGCAATGAGAAATCAGGCGGCATTACCAAGGGCGCCTTGGTAATGATAGTGAACTCGTCCGGTACCTTTTTGGTCAGCCCGGCCTGCTCCTTCAGGGTATCGCAAGCCGAGACCCCCAGCGCCAGCCCAGCAGTGATCGCCCAGCTAAAATATGATCGTGACATCCTGCTAACTGTCCTTTACGCCCCGTTGCTTTCGCTGCCGTCGCCACCGTCCGCATGGGCACGAAAACTATCGAATAATAACATACCCACACCGATTGTAATGGCACTGTCGGCGATATTAAAGGCCGGCCAATGATAACCCATAAAGTGGACATCGAAAAAATCCGCCACGGCCCCGCGCCACACACGATCGACAATGTTGCCCAGGGCACCGCCAATCACGGCGCCCAGCGCCAGGGACGGCCATTGACGGTTTTGCCGCCATAGCCAAATTGCCAAGCCCATGCAGACGAGGCCGGAAAACAACACCAGCAGCCAGCGGCCGGTTTCACCGGACTGGAACATCCCGAAACTGATGCCCCGGTTCCAGACCATGACCAGATTGAAGAACCCGGTCAATTGCTGCCAGCCGCCCTGATCCCCCATCCAGGCGATCAGCCAATATTTACTGACCTGATCCAGCACAAGAATGACCCCGGCCAGGGCCAGCCCCCTTAGACGCAGCGCCCCCATGGATGCCATGAATACGACTCTAAGCCGCCTGATGGGCCGCCACGGCCGTGGCGCAACGTCCGCAAACGCCATCGTCGCCGTCATCGTCCGCCGTCACCTCGGGCAGAATTTGCCAGCAGCGGGCACATTTGTCTCCCTCGGCCAATGCGACGACGACACCGATATCGGCGATATCCTCGAGCTCGAAGGCGCCCTCCGGCGCCGCGCCATCGACCAGGGTGGTGGCGGAGGTGATGCAGATTTCCGCTGCGTCCAAACCTTCCAAGGCGGCCAAATATTCACCCGGCGCATAGACCGTGGGATGCCCCTGCAGCGAGGCGCCGATGCGTTTTTCCCGGCGCTCCACTTCCAAGGCACCAGTCACCACCCGGCGCAACGCGCGCACCTTGGCCCAGCGCTCCGCGACCGCCTGGTTCCGCCATTGGCCGGGGATTTCGGGGAATTGCCGCAAGTGAACGCTAGTATCGTCGGGGAAACGGGCCCGCCAGGCCTCCTCCGCCGTGAAGCAGAGAATGGGCGCCAGCCAGGCGGTCAGGCAGGAGAATACCTGGTCCAGCACCGTGCGGGCGGCCCGCCGGCGGATCGAGGCGCGGTCATCGCAGTACAGCGCGTCCTTGCGGATATCCATGTAGAAGGCGGACAGGTCATTGGTGCAGAAATTGCCCAGGGCCACGTACAGGCGGTGGAAATCAAAATCGGCGCAGGATTTCCTGGTCAGCTCGTCCAGTTCCGACAGCCGGTGCAGCACCCATTGCTCCAACTCCGGCATCTCGTCGATGGGCAGGCGCTCCCCCTCGTCAAAGCCGGCCAGATTGCCCAGTAGAAAACGCAGGGTGTTGCGCAGGCGGCGGTAGGCGTCCACCTGAGCCTTGATGATCTCGTTGCCAATGCGCTGGTCGACCGCATAGTCGGAACTGACCACCCAAAGGCGCAAAATATCAGCCCCAAACTGGTCGCAGATCTTTTGCGGCGCGGTCACGTTGCCCAGGGATTTCGACATCTTGCGGCCCTTGTCGTCCTGAGTGAAGCCATGGGTTAGCACCGCCTCGTATGGCGGGCGGCCACGGGTGCCGCAGGCTTCCAACAGAGAGGAATGAAACCAGCCGCGATGTTGGTCGGAACCTTCCAGATACAGTGACGCCGGCCATTGCAGTTCCGGACGCTGTTCCAGGACGTAGGAATGGGTGGAACCGGAATCGAACCAGACGTCCAGGATGTCGTCGATCTTTTCGAAATCGTCCGCGTCATAATCCGGGCCCAGCAGATCGGCCGGCGCGGCATTGAACCAGGCATCCGCGCCCGCCGCCTTGACGGCGGCGATGATGCGTTCGTTGACCGCCTCGTCCCGCAATGGCTCGCCGGTTTTCTTGTTCACGAACAACGAAATGGGCACGCCCCAGGCCCGCTGGCGGGAGAGCACCCAATCGGGCCGGTCGGCGATCATGGCATGAATACGGTTGCGGCCGGATCTTGGCACCCAGCGCACATTGTCGATGCCCGTCAAGGCCGCCTCGCGCAGGCCCGTGTTGGACATGGAGATGAACCATTGCGGTGTATTGCGGAAAATCAACGGCGCCTTGGAGCGCCAGGAATGGGGATAGCTGTGCACCAGTTTGCCATGGCACAGCAGAGCATCCACAGCCGTCAGTTCCTCGACCACCTTGGCATCGGCCTTGAAGACATGGTGGCCGGCCAGCAAGGGCACGTGATCAAAGAACAGGCCGTCGCCGTTCACGGTTTGCGGCGCTTCCAGGCCATGGGCCATGCCGACCTCGAAATCCTCGGCACCATGGCCGGGCGCGGTATGGACAAAGCCGGTGCCGGTGTCGTCGGTGACGTGATCGCCGGGATAGAGGCCCACATCGAAGTCATAGCCCTTGCCCCGCCAGGGGTGGGCGCAAATGACCGAGCCCAGGACGTCATGGCCGATCCCGTCCAACACCGTGTGCGAAGTGATCCCGGCCTCGGTGCAGACGGCCGCAACAAGGCTGTTGGCCAGCACCAGTTTTTCGCCGCTGTTGGCCAGTGAGCCTTCGGCCACCCCGTCGACCCGGATCAGGGAATAGTCCAGTTTAGGGCCGTAACAGATGGCCCGGTTGCCGGGCATGGTCCAGGGCGTCGTGGTCCAGATCATCACGGAGGCATCCGCCAGCCGTTCATCGCCCCCCGAGACAATGGGAAAACGCACATGAACGGTGGTGGAGGTATGGTCGTGGTATTCGACCTCCGCCTCGGCCAGAGCGGTCTTTTCCACCACCGACCACATCACCGGTTTCGAGCCGCGATAGAGCGACCCGTTCATGAGAAACTTCAGGCATTCGGCAACAATCTGCGCCTCCGCTTCATAGGCCATGGTGGTGTACGGATTTTTCCAATCGCCGATGACACCAAGGCGCTTGAATTCTTCGGTTTGCACGGCGATCCATTTATCGGCCGAGGCGCGGCATTCCTTGCGGAATTCATCAATGGGAATATCGTCCTTGTTCTTCCCCGCCTTGCGGTATTGCTCCTCGATCTGCCATTCGATAGGCAGGCCGTGGCAATCCCAGCCGGGAACGTAATTCGCGTCCTTGCCCTGCATTTGCTGGCTACGGTTGATGATGTCCTTGAGGATCTTGTTCAGAGCATGGCCGATATGAATGTTGCCGTTGGCGTAGGGCGGTCCGTCGTGCAGGATGAATTTTTCACGGCCCTTGGCATCCTCGCGCTGACGCTGAAACAAATCGATCTGGTCCCAATGGGCCAGCAAATTGGGCTCCAACTTCGGTAGGCCGCCGCGCATGGCAAAATCGGTCCGCGGCAAAAACAGTGTGGCTTTGTAATCGGTGGTCATTTTATCCGCCATTGGGGGTCTTGGCCCCCTCAGCTAAAAACAAGAATTTAATGATACGCCTATGGATGTCCACGGTGGTGTGCGCTGCCAACAGGACGGTCGAACAGGTTCCCGGCCCTAGATTGGGGCCGGGCCAATAATTCGTATGATGCGGCCCAGATAGGGACCATGGCGCGCGGTGGTGAACATGGCCGCTATGTAGCAGGGGGCCGGGCGGCTGTCCATAGAGGGGGCTGAACTAGTCGATCTGCCGTAGGGCAATGTTGTAGCCGTAATTGAAATCGTACTCGCCGTCGCCGGGCAAGGACAATCAATCGCCACCTAAGCGCCCAGTTCGCGGCCTCGTTTTTCCGCCGCCCTGACCGCCGCCGTCATCAAGGGCTGCAATCCGCCATCGCCCATGAGAACTTCCAGCGCCGCCTGGGTGGTGCCGCCCGGCGAGGTGACGTTGATACGCAGTTGCGCGGCGTCATCATCGGATAGCCGGGCCAATTCACCGGAACCGGAAACCGTTTGCAAGGCCAGACGGGCAGCCAGGTCCGGCTCCAGGCCCACATCCACGGCCGCCTGGGCCAGACATTCGATCAGGTGAAAGACATAAGCCGGGCCGCTGCCGCTGACGGCGGTGACCGCGTCCATCAATCCTTCGTCCGCCAGCCAGGCCGTGTCCCCCACCGCCGCCATCAAACCGGCGCACAGGTCCTGCTGGGCCTGATCCGCATGGGCGTTGGGACACAAGACGGACATGCCCCGGCGTACCGCCGCCGGTGTGTTTGGCATGACCCGGACAACGGCGGCGCCGGCGCCCAAATTTTCCTCAAAAAAACCAATGGGCGTGCCGGCGGCGATGGACAGGAACACCGCCCCCCCCGCCACGAAGCGGCCATAGTTGGGCACTACCTCTCCCATGACTTGCGGCTTGACTGCGAAGATCACCACGGCCGGGGCGAAATCCGCCGGAATACCGGCCGCATCCGCCAACACCGTGACGCCCGCCGGCACGGCACTGCGATCAGCGTCGAGGGCGGGTTCCACCACCAGCACCTGATCGGCGGCGACGCCTTGATCCAGCCAGCCCCCCAACAGGGCGCCGCCCATCTTGCCACAACCCACCAACAGAATTGGGCCCAGAATCGGAGCCTTCGCACCAGTCATGTCAGACATTTTTTAGGCCTCTCCCATGGTCTCCAACATGGCGGCGGCAATGGCCTCCGCCGGAGACTTCCCGCCCCATATAACAAATTGAAAGGCGGGATAGAAGCGTTCGCACTCGGTTATGGCAATTTCGATCAGCTCTTCCATCTGGCTGGCATTCATGCCGCCGCCGCCCCGGGTCAGGACGGCGTGCCGGAACATCGGTACGCCGTCTTCAATCCACAGATCAAAATGCCCCAGCCACATGCGTTCGTTGACCATGGCCAAAAGGCCATGCACGTCGTCTTGGCGTTTGCCCGGCACCCGCATGTCGTACGCGGCGGCCAGCTGCAATCCGCCCTGGGCCGAGTTGAAGGAAAAGCCCAGATGATAATCGCACCAGGTACCGGCAACGGTAACCGACAATTCCTCGTCACAGTTACGTTCAAACGGCCATTGATTGGCGGCGACGATATCTTCGACCAGATCCAAGGGATTATCCGCTGACGTAACGAATTCATCCGCAACCATGCTCATAACTTTGAAGCCCCACATCTTGTGGCAATGTCGCGTAAACACACCATGTAGAGTAATCTTGCAGAAGGGTTGGTTTGGCGCAAGGAGAAGCTGGGAAACCGGCGCGCGGGCCGGAAAAATCTTGGGGCGGCGTCTGTTATTTGGCTGTTTTTTGGGATATTTTCGCCTTGGCGGCGGGTTTGGCCTTGGTCTTGGCGGCAGCCTTTGGCTGGCGGGCGGCGGCGGCGCGGGGGTTGGCTTTGGCATCGCCGGGCTGAATCACCTTTTCCAATGCCGCCAGACGCTTGGCCAAAGCTTCGTTTTCCATCCGCGCCTTGGCGGCCATCGCCTTGACCACGTCGAACTCTTCCCGGGTAACCAGCTCCATGCGGTCCAGCAACCGCTCCAACCGCTGACGCAGGAGTGTCTCCGCCTCGCGCCCGGCACCTTGAACCAGACCGGCGGCGGAGGTGGCCAACTTGGCAACGTCATCGAGGATACGGCGGTTTGCTGACATCAGTTCGAAACTCCCTTGCGGCAGCCACTATGGCGATGGCGGGGTACGCTGGCAAGGCATCTTGCCCCCCTGCATCTTGCACACTGCCCGCGCCCCGGTTATATCGAAGGCATGTTCACCGCCGCGCCGCTCGCCGTTCTGACGTTTCCGCAAATTGACCCGGTTCTTTTGCAACTGGGGCCCATTGCCATCCGCTGGTATGCCCTGGCCTACATCGCGGGCCTATTGCTGGGCTGGCGCTACATGCTGGTGTTGAACAGCCGCCGCGCGGAGCTGACAACAACGGAAGTGATCGACGATCTGCTGGTCTGGGCCATCATCGGCGTCATCCTGGGCGGGCGCATCGGTTATGTGCTGTTCTACAATTTGCCCTATTATGCCGCCAATCCCCTCAGCGCGCTGGCGGTCTGGCAGGGCGGCATGTCGTTTCATGGCGGTTTGCTGGGGGTCATGGTGGCGATGATCTGGTTCGCCCGCCGCAGGGGGTTGGCCTTGCTGCGCCTCAGCGATCTGGTTTCCTGCGCCGTGCCGTTGGGATTATTTTTCGGCCGGATCGCCAACTTCATCAACGGAGAACTCTATGGCCGGGCCACGGATCTGCCCTGGGCCTTTGTATTTCCCCACGGCGGGCCCTTGCCCCGCCATCCCAGCCAACTTTATGAGGCAGCCTTGGAGGGCCTGGTATTGTTCGCGTTGCTGGCCTGGCTGGCCTGGCGCGAGCAGGCATTGGCAAAACCGGGCCTGCTGACCGGGACCTATTTGCTTGGTTATGCCCTGGCTCGGGCGTTGGTTGAATTGGTGCGCCAGCCCGACGCCCAGATCGGTCTGCTGCCGCTAGGCACCACCATGGGGCAATGGCTGTCACTGCCGATGCTGCTGGGGGGGCTGTATCTGATCTGGCGGTCGCGCCAACCATCCGTGCAATGAATTGTACGCAATGAACCGTCCGCAATGAACCAACTAGGACGTCATTTGGCGGACCGCATTCGCCTATCTGGCCCCCTCTCCATCGCCGTATATATGGCGGCCGCCCTGGGGCATCCCAAATGGGGCTACTACACGTCGCGCGACCCCTTAGGCCGGGCCGGGGATTTCACCACGGCGCCGGAGATCAGCCAGATGTTCGGCGAACTGATCGGGCTTTGGTGCGCCGACCGCTGGCAGTTCATGGGCCGGCCTGGACATTTCATTTTGGCGGAACTGGGGCCCGGCCGGGGTACCCTGATGGCGGATGCCCTACGCGCGGGCGGCGCCCTGCCCGGCTTTCTCGATGCGGCCGACATCCATTTGGTGGAAACCAGTCCGGTCCTACGCGGCGCCCAGGAAAACGCCCTGACGGGCCGCGCCGTGGCCTGGCACGACCGTATCGCCGATCTGCCCCATGGTCCCATCCTGGTCATCGCCAACGAATTTTTCGACGCTCTGCCCATCCGCCAGTTCCAACGGGGGCGGCAGGGCTGGCACGAACGCATGGTGGATGTTCGCAACGATGCCTTCATCCCGGTTCTAAACCCGCTGGCGGTCCCGGGCATGGACTTTCCCGAGGCGGCGGCGGATGCGGTATTCGAAGTTTCGCCGGCCCGCGCGGCGGCCCTCGCGGCGGTGGGCCACCATATTGCCGGCCACGGCGGGGCGGCGCTGATCATCGACTATGGCCATGGCGCCAGTGCCGTTGGCGATACCTTGCAGGCTATGCGGGCGCATGAATACACCGATCCGTTCCAGGACCCCGGCGCGGCGGATTTGACCGCGCATGTGGACTTCCAGGCCTTGGCCGCCGCCGCCGACGCTGCCGGTGCCCAGGCCCATGGACCGATCTGCCAAGGCCGTTTCCTCGAACAGCTGGGCATCGGCGCCAGGGCCGACCGGCTCAAGGTCCGAGCCACGGAAGACCAAGTCAAGGATATCGACGGGGCCTTGCATCGCCTGACCGCCCGGGATCAAATGGGCCAATTGTTCAAGGTCATGGCGGTCACCACCCCGGACAGCCCAGCCCCTCCCGGATTAGAGGACGTCTGATGCAACCTACCCCCCTGACTTATTCGGACATAGGCGTCCGTCACGGCTTCTTTACCCGGCGAGGCGGCGTGTCGAAGGGTATCCATGCCGGCCTGAATTGCGGTTTCGGATCAGATGATAAAACCGAGGCGGTCAGCCGGAACCGCCAACGGGTGGCGGCCGCGCTGTCCGTCAACGCAGATAACTTGGTGACGGTGCATCAAATTCACAGCGCCGATGTCATCCCCGTGACGACAGCTTGGAAAAGGGGCGAAGCGCCCCGTGGCGATGCCATGGTCAGCAATACGCCGGGCATCGCCCTGGGCATTCTGACCGCCGATTGCACGCCGGTGCTGTTCGCCGATACGCGGGCCGGGGTGATCGGCGCGGCCCATGCCGGATGGCGCGGCGCCCTTGACGGGGTATTGGAGGCCACGGTGGGGGCGATGGCGGACCTGGGTGCGGCGCGGCGGCGGATCACGGCTGTTGTCGGCCCTTGTATCGCCCAGGCATCCTACGAAGTGGGGCCGGAGTTCAAAGCTGCTTTCATGGACTGCTCCGCCGGCCACGGCGAATTTTTCCAACCTTCGGTGCGCGACGGCCATCATCAGTTTGATCTGGCCGGGTTCGTCATGCATCGTTTGGCCAAACTGGGCCTCGGCGCCCATCATGATCTGGCCCTTGATACCTATGCCGACGCGCAAGCCTTTTACAGCTACCGCCGTTCCTGTCACCGGGACGAGGCCGACTATGGCCGGCAGATATCCGCCATCACCCTGGCAACAATGGAGCCGTCATGACCATCGCGACCGTCCAGGCCGACCGTTTCTCCATCCCCCTGCCTGAAACCCTGTCGGATTCGACCCACGGCGAGATGAGCCATTTTGAACTGATCACCGTGCGGATACGCGATCACGATGGGGCCGAGGGTTTGGGCTATACCTATACCGTCGGCACGGCGGCCGATGCCATACTGAGCCTAATCCGCAACGATATGAGCCCCCTATTGATCGGCGCGGAGGCCGGCCGGATCGAGCATCTGTGGCAGAAATTATGGTGGCATCTGCACTACGCCGGGCGCGGCGGGCCAACTTCATTTGCCCTTTCCGCCATTGATATCGCGCTCTGGGATCTAAAGGCAAAAAGGGCAGGGCAACCCTTGTGGCGCCTTCTAGGCGGACACGATCCAGCCGTCATGGCCTACGCCGGCGGCATCGATTTGTTCTTCCCGCTGGAAAAACTTCTGGCCCAGACCCAGGGCAATCTGGACAAGGGATTCCACGCCATCAAGATGAAGGTGGGCCGTGACCGCCTGAGCGAGGATTTGGAACGTGTTGCCGCCATGCGGGACTTTCTGGGCCGTGATTTCCCCCTGATGGTGGACGCCAACATGCGCTGGCGGGTGGATCAAGCGATCCGCGCGGCCCGGGACTTGACCGAATTCGGCCTGGTCTGGCTGGAAGAACCCACCATCCCCGACGACCCCCAAGGTCACGCCAGGATCGCCCAGTTGGGTGGGGTGCCCATCGCGGCCGGCGAAAACCTGCATACGCTGTATGAATTCCGCAACCTGATCAATGCCGGCGGCGTCGACTTCCCCGAACCCGATGTCTCCAACTGTGGCGGCATCACGGTCTGGATGAAGGTGGCCCATCTGGCCGAAGCCAACAACCTGCCCGTGACCTCTCATGGAGTGCACGACATCCACGTCCACCTGCTGGCCGCCGTGCCTAATAAGTCCTATCTGGAAGTGCATGGTTTCGGCCTGGAGCGCTTCATCGCCAACCCGATGACCCTGAACGACACCGGCCATGCCCTCGCGCCCGAACGGCCCGGCCACGGCGTTGAATTCGACTGGGACGGGCTGTCGGTTTATCGGGCCTGAATTTTGATTTTTATGGGGTTTCCATGTAAGTGATCTACGGCAGTCAAGCTAGTTTGTTCACTCGTAAGCTTGAAGCGGCAGCGATTTTTTACGGGTTACCGGTCGAGCTTAAAAGCAAACGTGCGCAGCAAAACATTGGCGAAATCGAAAGCCGCGCCGGCACCCATCAAGTACCGGTGTTGCAGACGCCGGAAAACTGGCTGATCGCCGACACCACGCCACTCATTGCCCTGCTAGACGGGCGTTACCCGGAACGGCGGCTTTTTCCAGACGGCCTGTTGGGTTTGCTGACCCATTTGGTCGAGGATTTCTTCGACGAATGGGTATCGCGCGTAATGGTGCACTATCGCTGGCATTACCCGGACAGCGCCGCC
>JAPYUH010000014.1:0-6274 GCA_029936195.1 Alphaproteobacteria bacterium | reverse complement strand
ATGGGTATCGCGCGTAATGGTGCACTATCGCTGGCATTACCCGGACAGCGCCGCCTTCGTCTCGCAAATCATCGCCGAAGGTGACCCAAACGCCGCCGCCGCCATTCTGAAATGGGGACCACGGGCCTGCCGGGCGACTGGCACCGAAACGGTGGCCCAACAAAAGGCCGCGGAAGCTGAATATATTCGTTGTCTTGAGGCGGCAGAAAAGCAGTTGGCCGAGACCCGGTATCTGATGGGCGACCGGCCGACAGCGGTGGATTGCATTTTTCTGGGCGGCTTGCGGGCGCATATCAACTTTGACCCGGACCCGAAAAAAATTCTAACCGCGTTCCCCAAGGTCGTGGCGTGGGCGGAAGGCGGTGCCGATACTTGGGACGGCACCGGCGACCTGGCGCCGTTCCCGCATTCGACCGGCTTCACCCAACATGTGCTGGCGGAAATGCCGACCACTTATTTGCCATTCATGATGGCCAACGCGCGTGCCCAAGAAAACGGCGACAAGGCGTTTACGGCGGACATCTACGGCGAAACCGTAAGCTACCTCTCCCGATCTTATCCCGAGCAAGCACGCAAAATGATTGTCGAAAGGCTCGACAACAGTTTGACCGCCGCGGAGCGTGAGACCGCCGCCGCCTGGCTACGGGACATCGGCCTTTCCGCATTTTTTGACACTGCCAATTATTCCAAGTGACAGTGAAAAATCATCCACTAGGCAATCCGTTCTAAAAAGTATCGAATTTCTTGTAGGCATCGACGGGGTCCATGCCGCCGAGGATGGCATCCCGCATGTCCGTCTCGGTCACCGCGACCGCTTCGGTCTCCGCCACCACGGCCTCGGCCATGTCTTGGGGAATGATCACTACGCCGTCGATATCGGCCAATACATAATCCCCGCGTGAGATGGTGACACCGCCGATATCGATGGGCTCCCCCATGCTTTCAGCCACCCAGCGCTTGCAAATGTCCTTGGGGGTGTTGAAGCGGCAGAACACAGGGAAGTCGTTTTTCAATAGAAACGGCACGTCGCGGCAACCGCCGTCGACGATATAGCCGCGCACGCCGCGGTAATTCAGGGTTTCGGCGGACAGCTCGCCCATCAGCGCCACTTCAAAAGTATTCGGCTGGCAGATCAGAACCTTGCCCGACGGCGCCTTGGATAGCACCGTGGCCCAGGCCAGCAGGGTTTCGCCCGCATCCTTGCCCTCCGCGTAGTCGCCGTTCATGGTTTCGATCTGGCCGGCCAGGCGGTGGCCCGGATCCAGGGCCTTGAGTTGGTGGGGCAGGACGCATTTGTCGTGCCCCATGGCGTTCATCACGTCATAGACCGCGCTGGCGTATAGATTTTCCAGCCGTTCCGTCAAATCCATCACGATGCCTCCAAACCTGTGTTGGGTGCATCATAGGACCTCGGCGGCGGCAAAGGAACCAGGCGCCGCGCCGGCCCTGTGGCGGCGGATCATTTCACCATATGCAGCCTCCAGATGACGCGCCAGGCGCGGCGTGTCAAACAAGGGCGCGGCGGACTGATTGGTCCGAAGGCGTGATTTCAGATCGGCCAGGGCATTGGGATTTTGCGCCAGATGCAGGGCCTTGCCGTGGTAGGCCGCCATGTCCGCCACCGCCAGCTCCCCTAGACCGGCCGCGTGCAGGATCGAGGCGCCGGTACGGGCGGAATGGTTGCTCCCCGCCGTGGAAATGACCGGAACCGACACCCATAAAGCATCCAAGGTGGAAACCCCGCCCGTATGATGGCGGCAGTCCAGGCCAATATCCGCCAACGAATGGCGCGCCAGGTGCACCCCATGCGGCGCCTTGTCGGCGAAGATCAGGCGGCGGGGGTCAATGCCCTGGGCCCGGGCGGTGGCGCACAAGTTGGCCATGGCCCGGTCGCTGCCCCGCAACAGCCACAGGACACTGTCCGGCACCTGGGCCAGCAATGCCATCCAAACGTTAAATGTATCCGGGTCGAATTTGTAATGAGCATTAAAATTGGCGAAAACCACGCCGTCTTCCGGCAGGCCCTGGCTCATTCGGTCAGGCTGGCTGGCGTCGACTTTGGGGCGCGAGGTGGCCATGAAACTGTCGGGCAGATAGACCAGATGCTCGGAACAATGGGATGCCAGTTCGGGCGGCGTATGCACGAGGTCCGTCAACAGATAAGCAATGCAGTCGGTTCCCAAGGTGACGCCATAGCCTAGATAGTGGGCCTGCACGGGCGCGGGGCGAAGCTCCAGCAGATCCAGGGCGGAATGACGGGTAAATCCGGACAGGTCCACCAAAAGGTCCAATTGGTCGCCGTGAACCAGGCGGCCGGCCGCCTCCAGGTCCAGGTCTTTCAGATCCCTGAATTGATCGAACTGATCCCGGAAATAGTCCGTCACATGATCCCGTCCACCGCCGCCAATGGCATAGCCGAACCAAGTGATGCGATCCCTGGCATGGGTCTTGATCAGGTCCTTGAAGGCCTCGGCGACACTATGCTGGCGGAAATCCGGTGAAATATATCCGATGCGCAAGGCCGGCGCTTGCGATGGGCCATGGCGGAACGCCAGCCGGTCCCGCAGAGGGGCAACCTGGCCGGCGCAATGGGCCGAATAAGACCGCGCCGCCGCCAGGCGCAGGGCCCCATCCGCATCCGTGCCGGCCAGAGAGAACGGCTGCACTGTAATGGGCAGACCGCCGTCAAGACGCCGCCTGGTTTCATCCAACACCTGTTGCCTAACCGCCGCCAGATCATCCCAGGCGCATTGATACATCAATGACTGCATCAGGAACGGCGCGACATTGTCGATCCGTTCATCCAACCGTTGTGCCAATTCCAGGGCGCGGCGGAAAGCCGCCACCGCCTCGTCATGCCGGCCCAGGCCCTGTAGCACCTGACCCAGATTGTTCTGAACCTGGCCCAGTTCCGGGTTCAAGACCGCCAAATCACGGTATAGGGCCAGCGCTTCATGGGCATGGCCCAAACGCTGTTGGCAGATCGCCAGATTGTTCATGGCCACCGGGTTCTTCGGGCTGAGCCGTAGCGATTCTTGGTAGTTTCCGGATGCCTCTTCGTATGCACCCTGCGCCATCGCCACCCCGGCCAGGCCGGACCAGGCGGCGGCCAGTTTGTCATCCTGACGCAGCGCGGCCTGGAAATGGGTTCGGGCCGCATCAAACTGACCGGCCTCGCTCAACAGATTTGCCAGCGCCACCTGCAACGGGGCGAAATCCGGCCGGCTGGCCAGGCCCCGCCGTGCCGCTTCCACCGCTTCCTCCCGCCGGGACAGCCGTGCCAGGGCGGCGGCCAGATTGTGGTGCACTTCGGCCACGTCCGGGGCCACGCGCAAGGCCCGGCGGTAATGCCGCACCGCATCGCCGGCCCGTCCCTCGGCCAGGGCGCTGTTACCGCCCTCGAATTCGGCGGCTGGATCAATCCGTTCCATGACATTCTTATAGGCCCGTATGGTTAACCAATCTAAAAGCATTCCGGCCGCAATGGCGCTTGACGGCTGGGCGCGGCTCCGATTTGATGGCGGGAAATCCGAGGTGACGCTAAAACCCGTCGACCAGAACCCGTGAATTGGACGCGTAGAATGAATTTTGAGTTTAATGACGACCAGCGCATGTTGCGCGATCAGGCTCGGCGCTTTCTGCTGGATAAGTCCCCTCCCGCAGTGGTCCGCGAGACGCTGGAGACAGACCAGGCCTATGACAAGGATTTGTGGCGCCAGTTCGGCGAAATGGGCTGGCTGGGCGCCGCCATTCCTGAAGTTTATGGCGGCTCGGGCCTGGGGCATCTGGAATTGTGCGTGATCGCCGAGGAACTGGGACGCGCCCTGGCGCCAACGCCCTTTGCCTCCTCCATCTATCTCGGCGCCGAAGCCTTGATGACGGCGGGCAGTGAAGAACAGAAACAAAGCTATTTACCCGATATCGCCACCGGCGCGGCGATCTGGTGCCTCGCACTGTCGGAAGGTCCCCGCCCGGCGACGGAGAAAAATATCACCACAAGCGTATCGGACGGCAAATTATCCGGTGAAAAACTGCCCGTGGCCGATGGTGACATTGCCGACCGGGCCATCGTCGTCGCCAAGGACGGCGCCGCGGATGGCGCCTTGGCCGGACTTTATATCGTTGATCTGAATGGTGCCGGCGTGGAACGGACGACGGTGGATAGCGTTGACCCGACACGGTCGCAGGCCCGTTTGGTGTTCCGGGATGCCCCGGCCGAGAAACTGGGTGATGAAGGCTGGCCCCTGCTGGAGCGGATCCAGGATCGGGCCGCCGTGTTGATGGCGTTCGAGCAAGTCGGCGGAGCCGAGGTGGCCATGGAAATGGCCAAGGAATATGCCATGGGGCGCTATGCCTTTGGCCGCCCCATTGCCGGCTATCAGGCCATCAAGCATCGCCTGGCGGATATGTATATCCAAACCGAACTGGCCCGTTCGAACTGTTATTACGGCGCCTGGGCGCTGTCCACGGATGCCGCCGAACTAGCGGTGGCGGCAGCCACGGCCCGGGTCTCGGCCACGGAGGCCTATCATTTCGCATCCAAGGAAAACATCCAGATCCACGGCGGCATGGGCTTCACCTGGGAGTTCAATTGCCATTTGTATTACCGCCGCTCGCGGAACTTGGCTTTGGCTCTTGGCAGCCAGCGCCGCTGGAAAGACCGTTTGATCCGCGCCCTTGAACGGCGCAACGCCGCATAGACCTGCGTAAATAGAACCGCGTAAATCGTGCAGCTTAAGGAATAATGTAATGGATTTTGCCGATACCCAAGACGAAACCGCGTTTCGCGAAAAAGCCCGCAGCTTTCTTGCCGAAAATGCCGAAAACAAGGCCAACGCCAAACGCACGAACGGCACGGGCTGGAACAAGGATGAAGCCTTGGCCGCCGCCCAGCTTTGGCAGGCCAAGAAATTCGACGCCGGTTTCGCCGGTCTGACCATGCCCACCGAATACGGCGGGCAGGGCCTCTCCCCCATCATGCAAGTGATTTACCACCAGGAGGAAGCCGATTACGTCACCCCCCGGGGGGTTTACGAAATCGGCCTGGGCATGTGCATTCCCACCATGTTCGCCTACGCCACGGAGGCGCAGAAACAACGCTTTGCCAAGCCGGCGCTGCGCGGCGAAGAGATTTGGTGCCAATTATTCTCGGAACCCGCCGGCGGCTCCGACCTGGCCGGTCTGCGGACCCGGGCCGAGCGGGACGGCAATGCCGATGACGCTAATTGGGTTATCAACGGCCAAAAGATCTGGACCTCGGGGGCGCAGTTTTCGGACTATGCCATCCTGGTCGCGCGCAGTGATTTTGATGTGCCCAAGCACAAGGGCCTGACGTTCTTCTTCCTGTCCATGAAATCACCGGGTATAGAGATACGGCCCATCAAACAGGTTTCAGGCGCCGCCAATTTCAACGAAGTCTATTTCACCGATGTGCGCATCCCCGATAGCCAGCGCCTGGGCGCGGTGGGCGAGGGCTGGAAGGTTTCGTTGACCACGCTGATGAACGAACGCTTTGCCGTGGGCATCGCGCCGGCGCCGGATTTCGAAGAGGTCTTCGACTTGGTTCGCGATACCGAATTGGAGGACGGCCCCGCCCTGGACAATGCCCTGGTCCGCGACCGCCTGGCCGATTGGTATGTGCGCCAGCAGGGGCTGCGCAACGCCCATTTCCGCACCATGACCGCGCTGTCGAAGGGCGGCACGCCGGGCCCCGAATCTTCCATCAACAAGGTTGTCTCGGCGGTGAAATATCAGGACATCTCGTTTTTCGGCACCGACATGCAGGAGATGGCGGGGATCATCACCGATCCGGAGATCGCCGCCATGGATGGCCTGTTCCAGACCGGCGTGCTGTCATCGCCGGGTTACCGCATAGCGGGGGGCACCGACGAAATCCTGCGTAACATTATCGCCGAGAGGGTTCTGGGCCTGCCGCAAGATGTGCGCCTGGACAAGGAAGGCGCCTTCCGTGATCTGCCCACGGGGCGGGATTAACTGCCAAGCATCCAGTGCCGGTGGCGATTTAATACGGTAACGTATTACTTATATCGTTGAAGGATCCAAGTAATTAGTGAAGTCCGTGGATTGATATAAATATTACGTCACCGTATTGGAACATACGACGCCGTTGTTGGAACGCCACAAGAAAGGGCGGCTCGAGAAGAGCCGTCCTTGATTGTTTGAAAACGAGCGGGACGTTGTCAGCCGCCACCGATTTTTGGCAGTATGTAAATCTCACTCTGGTCCGTCACCACTTCCAGGAACGGGTCCGGCA
>JAPYUH010000458.1 GCA_029936195.1 Alphaproteobacteria bacterium | reverse complement strand
TGAGCGCCGTCGGCTACAACTTCCGCCTCATCCTCAAGTGGTTCAGGGCTTTGTTATGCAAAATCATCGCCGCAATATGGGCTGCGATGCTGCCGTTCTCAGCGCTCAGAACGGCTTCTTAACAGCCGACTAATTATGATTCCATGGGTGGCCGGGGGGGGGAGTGGGTGGTGCGGACCAAGCTTGAAAAGTCTTAGTCCAGACGCTCGACAGGGAACATCCGCTCCGGCGCGGTGATTTGGTCGCGGCCGGCGACCATGGCCAGCTCGTCCAGACCCAGATCGATGCTGGCCTTGATCAAACCGTGCAGGGCGGCCGAAGCCCAGGCCAGGGCGGCGGCGATGTTGTTGTGATTGAGATAATGGCCCAGCAGTATGGCCGCGAAGGCATCGCCCGTCCCCTTTGGCACCAAATTGGGGTCGGCCTCGAACGGTACCCGGACCAGATGAATATGTTCCGGACCCACGGCGATATTGCACAGCCAGCCATCGGTCCGCGCGGCCGAGGTGCAGACCACCATGCCGGGGCCCATCACGCGCAAGGCCCGGGCGGCGGCCACCGCGCCGTCGAGGTCCACGATCTCCCGCCCGGTCAGCCAGGCCAGCTCGAACCGGTTTGGCGTCACCAGATCGGCGCGGGGCACAAGGCGGTCGCGCATTGCCTCCGCCAGTTCCTCCGCCACATATAACTGCCCCGCATCGCCAAACGCGGCATCGCCCAGAACCGGATCACACAGCACTAGACCCTCAATCCCGTCCATGGCGCGCAAGGCCACGTCCACACTGCCCGCCTGGCCCAGATAACCCGTATGCAAGGCGCCACAACCGGCCAGAAAATCCCGCGCCATCAGCCCGTCCAGCAACTGGTTCTGCAACCCCACCGCCACGGGCCCGCCGCCATGACCGCCATGACCGGGATGGTTGGAAAACAACACGGTCGGCAGATGCCACCCCTCGTGCCCCATGGCCTGCCACGCCGGCCCCGAGGCCTGGCCGCCGACGTGGCCATGGACCACATGCGATGTAAGGCTGAGAATGTTGGCCATGGCCGTGGGCCTTTCCCGGTGAAACAATACCCCTGCAACAACATGCACGGCTGGCGTCAATTGGGGTGAGATAGCCGTCTTTTGGACCGTGAGGCAATGGGGAAGACAGGAAATTTGCGGAACGGCGGAAAATGTTGGGCGCGCCTGGATATTTACCCGCTGCCCATAATTACTCGTTTTTCGCGCTTTTTTCCGGGTATTCCGTGGCGTGTACCAGTGCTGTGTACCAATATCCATTCTTTGGTGGCCTATCTTGACCGGGTGCAAAATGGAACGCAGAGCCTTCTACCCCCTGACGACCGATGCGATATCTGCATAGCCTTCAGCAGCGACTGTATTATTAGAAATCTCCAACCGGCCAGATTTGACCCATAGCAGGCCTCGCGAGACACCAAATAATTAAACCTACGACCGAAAAACCATCATTTTT
>JAPYUH010000209.1 GCA_029936195.1 Alphaproteobacteria bacterium | reverse complement strand
CTGGGACCGGATCGAGGCCAATGAGTTTTCCGATCTGGTGACGCGGACGGCGGCGGAGGTGTTTCCCGATGACCCGCCGCAATTCCTGGCCCGCACGCCGCACGGCTATCACGACACCGGACAAGTGCGGCGGGATCTGATACAGGCGGGGTATTCGGATATCACCATCACCACCCTGCAAGAAGTGAGCCGGACGGCCACGGCGCGCGACGCCGCCGTTGCCTATTGCATGGGCACGCCCTTGCGCAACGAGATCGAGGCGCGTGATGGCGCCAGGCTTGACCTGGTCACGGACCTTGCCGCCCAGGCCATCGGCAAAAAATTCGGCGATGGTTCCGCCAATTGCCCCGTGGAAGGCAAGATCAGCGGCCATGTCATAACTGCAATTCGCTGAGGCTATTGGCTGAGGCTATGCGCTGAAGATCATGCAGGAACAGGTGGCGTGGGCATAGAGCTTGCCGCCGTCGTCTTCCAGGCGGGCCTCCGACGTGGCGATCTTGCGGCCGGGATGGACGACCTCGCCAATGGCTCGGATGACCCGGCCATCGGTGGGTATGGCGCGGACCATGTTCAGCTTGAATTCCAGGGTGGTATAGGTCTGGCCGGCGGGCAGGCGGGAGTGGATGGCGCAGCCAAGGGCGCTGTCCAGCATCCCGGCGTAGTACCCGCCATGCACCGATCCGAGGGGGTTCAGCATATATTCCGCCGCCTTGCCGGCGAACACCACGCGACCGTCCCCGACTTCCACCAGATCATAATCCATGGTCTGTTGATAGGCGCACTGGGCCAACTGGCCGTTCATCATGGCGCGCAGAAAATCGATCCCCGCCATGGTTTGGCTGGCTTCGGCCGTTTGCCTCGGGTCAGCCCAGCCGTAGGTGCGGCTGCTCACGCCGCCGTCTTATGATGCTTTCGGCGGGCGCTGTTTCTTTTCTTCCGTGGCGCCGCCGGCCTCGCGCCAGGCGCCATAGCCGCCTTCCATGTGGCAGACCGGCGCCAAGCCCATTTCATGCACCGCCAGGGCGGCCAGGGCGGAGCGCAGACCGCCGGCGCAGAAGAAGCAGAACCGTTTGCCGGATTGGAAATCTTCCTTGGCGTAGGGGCTGTCGGGGTCGACCCAGAATTCCAACATGCCGCGGGGGGAATGCATGGCGCCGGGAATGGCGCCCTCGCGCCACAATTCGCGGATATCCCGGATGTCCACGAAGACCACGTCGTCGTTGCCGTAGGCCTCCATGGCCTGCTCGACTGTCCAGGTTTCGATAATACCTTCCGCGTGGGCGCAGAGTTCCTTGACGCCTTTGGTGATCATAACGCTCTCCTCAATATCTATTTTGTTCAGCTTAGCGGCCCCGGCTGGTATCGCCAAGGCGTATGGGCCGGCCGGGCCGCTCGCCCGTGGCCTTGCCCTGTTGCCAGACGGCGAGGCCGTTGACAAAGACGCTGTCGATGCCGATGGCCGGCGTCGTCGGTTCATCAAAGGTGGCGCCATCGAGCACGGTCTTGGGGTTGAAGATGACCATGTCCGCATAGGCGCCGGTCCGGATTGCGCCACGGTCGGTGAAACCAAACTGTGCCGCCGGCAGGCCGGTCATGCGGTGCACCGCCGCTTCCAAGGTCATCAGGCCCAGGTCGCGGGCGTAATGGCCCAGCACCCGGGGAAAGGTGCCCCACAGGCGGGGATGGGGGTGGAGGTCGTCGGGGATGCCGTCGGAGCCGATCATGGCGCCGGGATAGGACAGCACGCGCTGTACATCTTCCTCGTCCAACTGAAAATAGATCGCCCCGCCCGGCGACAGCGCCTTGGCCGCTTCCTCCGCCGTCATCTCCATTTCCGCCGCCAGCTCCGCCAGGTCCCGGCCGCGCACGTCGGGGCGGGGTTCCGACCAGGTGATCAGCACCTTGCGGCAGCGCGATACCAGATGCGGCAGGATCATGGTTGATGATGCATGATAGGGATAGACATCCAGGGTCAGGCGTTGCTGGCTCTGGAATTTCTCGATCAGGGGCAGGGTTTCCTTGGTCTTGCCGAAATTTTGCAGTCCCGCCGCCTTGTGGTGCGAGACCACGACCTGCACGCCCGCCGCGCGGCCAATCTGGGCAACTTCTTCCAACGCCTCCATGACATGCTCGGCTTCATCGCGGATGTGGGCTGTGTAGATGCCGTCCCTGGCCGCCATGACTTCGGCCACCGCCGCGACCTCCTCGGTCTTGGCGGCCTGGGCCGGGGGATAGAACAGGCCCGACGACATGCCGATGGCGCCCTGATCAATGCAATCCCGCAAGCTGTCCTGCATGGCGGCGATTTCACTGTCCGTGGCCGGGCGATGCACATCATCCATGGCACCGTAACGCAGGGATGAATGGCCCACCAGCATTGCGGCGTTCAGGGCGGGAGGCGTACGCTCCAAACCTTCCAGATAATCGCCGGCGGTGGGAAACATCAAATCCTCCCGGTCCCGCCACAGGGACATGGGAAATTGTTCCTCGCCCGCATTCTTCCACGGCGCCAACGAGAAACCGCAATTGCCCACCACCACGGAGGTCACGCCCTGGCTGGCCTTCGGCGCCATGTCCGGGTTGGTGAACAGATAACGGTCGTCATGGGTATGCACATCGATGAAGCCCGGCGCCACGACCTGATCGGCGGCGTCAATCTCGGCCGTTGCCGTGGCGCCGCCAAGGTCGCCCACATCCGTGATCCGATCGGCGGTGACCGCCACATCCGCCCTGACCCGCGCGCCGCCCGCGCCGTCGATAACCGTGCCGTTGCGGATGATCAGATCGGGCATTTCCTAGTCCGCCATCAGATCGATGAAACGTTGAAACAGGTAATGGCTGTCCTGGGGGCCGGGCGAGGCCTCGGGATGATACTGCACCGAAAAGACCGGCTGACCCTCGACGCGGATACCTTCCAGGGAGCCATCGAACAGCGAGGTATGGGTCTCCACCACGCCGGCCGGCAGGCTGTCCCGTTGCACCACGAAGCCGTGGTTTTGCGAGGTGATTTCCACCTTGCCCGTGGCCAGATCCTTGACCGGCTGGTTGGCGCCCCGGTGGCCACGATGCATTTTTTCCGTTGTGGCGCCCAGCGCCAGGGCCAGGATCTGGTGGCCCAGGCAGATGCCGAAAATCGGTTTGCCGGATTTAAGCAGGCCCTGGATCGCGGGTACCGCATAGCGCCCCGTGGCGGCCGGATCGCCGGGGCCGTTGGAGAGGAAGATGCCGTCGGGGTCCAGGGACAGAATATCATCCGCCGTCGCCGAGGCGGGCACCACGGTGACCCGGCAGCCGGCCGTGGCCAGGCAGCGCAGAATATTGCGTTTGACGCCGAAATCCATGGCCACCACATGATACCGGGGCTGTGTCAGCCGGCCATGGCCAATGCCAAGCCGCCACTGGGTTTCGTCCCAGGTATAATTCTCCGTACAGGTGACTTCCGCCGCCAGGTCCATGCCCTCCAGGCCGGGCCAGGCGCTGCTTTCCCCTTGCATGGCAGCGATGTCAAAACGGCCATCGGGGCTGTGACGGAGCAGCCCCGTGGGCGCCCCGCCGTCGCGAATATGGCGGGTCAGGGCCCGGGTGTCGATGCCGCAAATGCCCGGCAAATCGTGTTTCACCAGCCAGGCGTCCAGATGGCTCATGGCGCGGTGGTTCGAGGGCTGGGTAATATCGGCGCGCAGCACCAGGCCGCGGGCGGCGGGTGTCAGGGTTTCGATATCCTCGTCATTGACGCCCACGTTGCCGATGTGAGGAAAAGTGAAGGTGATGATCTGCCCGGCGTAGCTGGGATCGGTCAAAATTTCCTGATAGCCGGTCAGGGAAGTATTGAAACAAACCTCGCCCACCGACCCGCTCGCGGCGCCGATACCCCGACCCCAAAAAACCTTTCCATTCCCCAGAACAAGTGCCGCCGTGGCCCAGTCCGGGGCCTCGCCGGCCGCGGATTCGGGGTCGGATGGTTCGCTGTTTTTCAAGGCATTCATGACGCATTCGGCTCCGTTCGCGCCACGGAAGGGGATGGGGTGGCGGGCAAATTGGCGCGGAAATTAGGCCAACAACGGGTTCCCGTCAAGCTTTGGCTTAGCCTAATTATACAAATAAAAACAAAGGCTTATGAAATACAGGTTAATCCGGAGACCATTGCCATCCGGACCATTATCCTCTATTCTTGTCCCCCTGCCCATAGCCCTGCCAAAATCCGGGGAGCGGATCGGTGCGAGAGCAACTGAAGACCATGTTGACCACCTCGTTGAAAGCCGGGGAAAAGCGCCGCGTTGCCACGGTGCGCTTGATCTTGGCCGCTATCAAGGACCGGGATATCGCCGTCCGCGCGGAGGGCCGGGGGAGCGGCGTCGGCGACGATGAAATCCTCGCCATCCTGCAAAAAATGGTCAAGCAACGGCGCGAATCGACCACTTTGTACCTCGAAGGCGGCCGCTTGGAACTGGCGGCCCAGGAAGAGGAAGAAATTGCCATCATCGGAGAATTCCTTCCCGAACAGGTCGAGGCGGAGGAATTGGCGGCCGCCGTGGCCGACATCGTTGCGGAAATGGGCGCCGCCAGCCTGAAGGACATGGGTGGGGTCATGGCGCAACTAAAGGAACGCTATGCCGGGCGCATGGATTTCGCCCAGGCGGCGGGTTTGGTCAAAAGCCGGCTGAGCGGTTGAACTGACCGGCCGTGGCGATCCCTGAACATTTCCTTGTCGAACTGCGCGGCCGCATTGGCCTGGCCGATCTGATCGGCCGGCGGGTCAAACTGGTCAAGCGGGGCCGGGAATACACCGGGTTGTGCCCCTTTCATAACGAGAAATCACCCTCCTTCACGGTCAACGAGGACAAGGATTTTTATCATTGTTTCGGCTGTTCGGCCCACGGCAATGCCATCAACTTTGTCATGAATACGGAAGGTTTGTCGTTCCCCGAGGCGGTGGAGCGCCTGGCGGTGGAGGCCGGCATGGAAGTGCCCCGTTCCACGCCCCGTGACCAAGAAGCAGAGGCCCGGCGCAAGGACCTTTACGCAGTCATGCAGATCGCCGCCGAATGGTTCGAGGGGCAATTGGTGGGCATGGCGGGGCAGGGCGCGCGGGACTATTTGCAGGGCAGGGGCCTCAATAGCCCAACCATTGCCCGCTTTCGCCTTGGTCTGGCCCCCGACGGCCGCGACCGCATGAAACAGACCTTGCTGACCCGCAATATCACCGAAGATCAATTGATCGAAGGCGGCCTGTTGATCAAGCCCGAGGACGGCGGCGACAGCTACGACCGTTTCCGCAACCGTCTGATGTTTCCCATTGCCGATGCCCAGGGTCGCATCGTGGCCTTTGGCGGCCGGGCCCTGGGCGATCAACGCGCCAAGTATCTCAATTCGCCGGAAACACCGATCTTTCACAAAGGCAATCTGCTCTACAATCTGGCCAATGCCCGCAAGCCCGCCCGGGACGGCAATGCCTTGGTCGTGGTGGAAGGCTACATGGACGTCATCGCCCTGGATCAGGCCGGCCTGCCCCACGCCGTTGCTCCCCTGGGCACGGCGGTGACGGAACAGCAGATGCAGGCCATGTGGCGCCTGGTGGCGGAACCAAGCCTATGTTTCGACGGCGATGCCGCCGGCCATCGGGCCGCGCAACGGGCCGCCCTTCGCGCCCTTCCATTGCTAAAACCGGGTCATTCCCTGCGCTTTGTTGAATTGCCCGAGGGGGAGGACCCCGACAGCCTGGTCCGCGCCAAGGGCAGGGACGTGGTCGGCCAATTAGTAGCCCAGGGCGTGCCCCTGTCCGAGATGCTGTGGCGCATGCAGGTGCAGGCGCGCAAACTGGATACGCCCGAACAATGGGCGGGCCTGCGCAAGGATATGCGGGATCTGGTCAATCAAATCGGCGACGGCACGGTAAAGGCCTACTACGGCGAACATTTCAAGCAACGGCTGGAAACAGCCTTTGCCCCCACGCAATCATATACGGGCCCCAATGCGGCGCCCAGAAGAGCCAATTTCGGCGGCCGAAACCGCCCGCCTTGGGGGCAAAGGCCGCTCTATGCACCGCCCATTCCAGCCCACAAGGGATTGGGGCGGGGCCGAGATGCCGACACCTTGCCGCGGGAACGGCAATTGATTGCCGCCCTGTTGAACCACCCCGATCTTATTCATGAAGTATTTGAAGATGTTGGCGAGCTGCATTTAAAATCACCGGAACTTGACAACATCCGCCGTGCGATAATAGAAAAGGCCACTTCCGGCGTGCCCCTTGACCTTGAAGGCCTTAAAGACAATCTACAATTCGGTGGAACGGCAAACGCCTCCAACCGTTTAATTGTGGAATTGACGGGCCCAGGTATTGCACAGCTAGAGCCGTTCGCGCGACCGGATGCAACGTTGCCACGGGCAAAAAAGGACTGGACGAGCGTTTTTCGAAGGCACCGACTGGAAGATCTGCGCCAGGATTTGAGGCAGGCAGAGGATGATTTCGGTCGCGAAATGACTGACGAGAAGCAAACTCGTTTTCTGGCTTTAAAGGCGGCGGTCGATGAAGCAACGGCGGAAGCAGCCAGTTTCGAAGATTAATAGCGGGCGAATAAGAGACTTTTCCGCTGCATTTCGATGTCAAAACACGGCGCGCGAAAATTCTAACAGGGCTTGTAACAGGGCTTGGGAAATTATTGGTGGCGAAATAACGCGGGCGCAAATGTAAATTTGCGGCCCGGCGTGTAAATTAGGCGGATATTCATGGCGAAAGCACAGACGGCGGAAAAAACCGAACGGGAAGAAAGCGGCGACCGGCCGTTGATCGATAGTCAGGCTGAAGCGAACCTGAAAAAGCTGATCGCGCTGGGTAAGGAGCGCGGTTACATCACCTATGATGAATTGAACGAAGCGTTGCCCCAGGAACAGGTTTCCTCGGAACAGATCGAAGATTTCATGACCCTGCTGTCTGAAATGGGCGTCAACCTGATCGAGGCGGACGATGCCGAAGAACAGGGCACGAAAGTCGATGGGGCCGACGAAGCCGGCGGGGC
>JAPYUH010000208.1 GCA_029936195.1 Alphaproteobacteria bacterium | reverse complement strand
TCGCCGTCGGGGCTGCTTTCCGTCACCATGGCGCCATGCAGATCCAGCATGATGGCGTCACAGCCCTTGGCCACGGCCTCCAGTATGCTCTCGGACATGCGGGCGTAGGCATCATCGGCCACGGGGCCGGACGGCATGGCCTCGGCCGCGATGGGGGAGATGATCTCCGCATCCGCCGCCCTGGCCAGCTTTATGTAGGCGGCCAGGGTCATGTTAGTGGGTTCGTAGGCGCGGATCACGTCTTCGCCGAAGGTGGCGCTCCATTCCTCGAACCGGGGCCAGGGCGTGGGCACCGGGGAAAAAGTGTTGGTTTCATGCTTCATCATGGCCATGACAATGCGCATGATGGTTCCTCCCCGGTATTATCGAATCAAGGACGACAGCATAGTACAAAAGAAAACGCCCGCCATGGGACCGGGCGTTTCCTGGTAATGGCTTCGGGATCTATTCGCGGTTGCCGAACAGGTGCAGCAGCATCAGGAACAGATTGATGAAATCCAGATACAGGGTCAGGGCGCCCATGATGGCCTTTTTGCCCATGACTTCCGTGCCGTCGCTTTCCAGATAATTGTTCTTGATCTTCTGGGTGTCGTAGGCAGTCAGGCCGACAAAGACCAGCACGCCGATCACCGAAATCATCCACATCATCATGGAGGACTGCAGGAACATATTGACCACGGAGGCGACGATGATGCCGATCAGGCCCATCATCAGGAAGCTGCCCATGCCGGACAGATCCTTCTTGGTGGTGTAGCCCCACAAGCTCATGGCGCCAAAGGTCACGGAGGTGATCATGAACACGCGGACAATGGATGTCTGGGTGTAGATCACGAAGATCGAGGCCAGTGAAGCCCCCATCAGGGCGGCAAAAATCCAGAACGTGGCCTGGGCCGCGCCGGCGCTCATCTTGTTGATGCGGGCGGAGAGGAAAAATACCATGCCCAGCGGCGCCAGCATCACCACCCACATCAGCGGCGTGCCGAATATGGCGTTCATCAAGGCCGGCGTATGGGCCACCGCATAGGCGACGATGCCGCTGAGCAGCAGGGCCGAGCCCATGTAGTTGTAGACCTTGAGCATATAAGCGCGCAAACCTTCATCGATCTGCGCCTGATCGGCCACACCCATTCTTTGCTGGCCGAACACCGAACTTCTAGGATCCATTGCCATTGATCCAACCCCTTATTGTAAAAACATATCAAAGTGGAAACTTGTAGCCTCAATATTGTTGAAAAGAGGCTAGATTTCAAGGGATTTAGCGCAAATGCGAAGTTTTGCAAGACAATTCCGGACGGCCCGGAAATGAGCCCTATTCGTTGCGCAGCAGGGGCGCCGGTTTCTGGCTCAGGGCCAGCCAGGTGCCCAACATACCCGCGCCGATGGTCACCACCAGGCAAATCGCCGTGGTCATCACGGCGCCGCCGGGCAGCCAATACCAGGGCATACCCATGATCTGCGCCACCACGCCATAGGCGGCGGCCGTGCCCACAAGAACCGCCAACAGGGCGGTGATCAGGCCCAATAGGGCGTATTCCAGGAAATAAGTGGCCAGAACCCGGCCCCGCGTGGCGCCCAGAACCTTCAAGACCACGGCGTCATAGACCCGGCGGCGGTGATTGGCGGCGATAGCGCCGGCCAGCACCAGGATACCGGCGGCAAGGGTGACGGCGGCGGTGGAGCGCACGGCAATGCCGATATTGCGCAGGATCTGGTTGACCGCCTCCAACGCCTCCCGGATGCGGATGGCGGTGATGTTGGGGTAGGCGTCCGTCACCGCCCGTTGCAGGGGCAATTCGGCGGCCTCGGTGGATTTAGCCGTGGCGATAAAGGTATGGGGGGCGCCTTCCAGGGCGCCGGGGGCAAAGACGATGACAAAATTGATGCCCAGGGTGGACCAATCAATGCGGCGAAGGTTGTGAATCTTGCTCGTGATCTCCCGGCCCAGGACATTCACCGTCAGACTATCGCCCAGCCCGACGTTCATGCCCCTGGCAATATTCACATCCAGCGAAATCAACGGCGGCCCCGCATAATCCGCCGGCCACCAACGGCCGGCCACCACGTGGGCATCGGGGGGCGGCGGCCCGGTGTAGGTCAGGCCGCGGTCGCCGCGCACGGCCCAGCGGGCCCCAGGCGCGACGGCAACCTTGGCCGCGTCCACGCCGTTGATCCTAACGATGCGTCCGCGCAGGGCCGGCACCCGCTCGACCTCCTCGACGCCTTCGACGGCCATGGCCAGGTGATCGAAGTTCTCGGCCTGGTCGGGCAGGATATCGATAAAAAAGAACGCCGGCGCGCGTTCGGGCAGGCGCTCGGTCACTTGCAGGTTCATGTTGCCTTCGACGCCGATGACCGCAACCAGCACCGAGAGGCCCAAGCCGAAGGATTGCACCACCGGCACGGTCGCCGCACCGGGGCGGTACAGGTTTGTCAGGGCCAGGCGCAGGATGGCCCGGCGTGGCCGGGGCAGGCGGCGGGCCAGATCGGTGATGGCCAACCCGGCACCAAGGAACACCGCCATGGCAACCCCCGCGCCGCCGACAAACCAGACGGCAAAGCGGCGTTCCTCGGCCGTCCAAATGGCCAGGCCCGCCAGGGCGGCGAAGGCCAACGCGGCAAGAGCGATATAGCGCCAGGGCGGCCGGGCCGCCATGGGGGCGGCCAGGTCCCGGAACAAGGCTCCCGCGGACACACCCTGGGCGCGGGCAAGGGGCCAGATGGCAAAGGCTAGGGCCGTGAGGAAGCCATAGGCCGCCGCCAGCAACAGGGGCAGGGGGTGGAGACTAAATTGCACCCGAAACGGCAATAAATCTGCCATCAATCCCGATAACAAAATAGGCGTGCCGGTGCCGATCACCAACCCGGCCGCGACGCCCAGGGCGGTGATCACCAGGACCAACAACAGGTAGGTCTGGAAGATCAACCGGGCCGGGGCGCCAAGACATTTCAAGGTCGCGATGGTGCCGCTTTTGCCTTCCAGGAAGCTGCGCACCGCATTGCCGATGCCCAGGCCGCCCACCAGCAGGGCGGTCAATCCCACCAGGGTCAAAAACAGGCGCATGCGGTCAATGAAGCGGCGCAGGCCGGGCGCGCCGTTGCGGGTATCGCGAATGCGCCAGCCGGCATCGGGGAAACGGTTCTTCAGGTCCTCGATCCAGGCCAGTACGTCGCTGCCCTGGGGTAGGGCGATGCGGTAGCGGTACTTGATCTGCGATCCCTCGCGGATCAGTTTGGTCGCCGCCAGGCTGTCCCTGGACACCATCAGGCGGGGGCCCAGAACGAAGGAATCCGCGCCCCGGTCCGGTTCCCGCACAATCGCCGCCGTGATGCGGTAGGTCGCGGCACCCACCTTGACCGGATCGCCGACCTTCAATTTCAGCCGCTGCAGCAGGACCGCTTCGGCCACCGCACCGGGCAGGCCGCCCGCCGTTGCCAAGGCGGCCGCCAAATCCTGGCCCGGATCAAGCTTCATGCGGCCGAACAGGGGATAGGCCCCATCGACGCCCTTTAGTTCCACCAGGCCGCGTTGGGCGCCGTCGGGACGCAGGGCCATGGACCGCATCTCGACTATCCGGCTGACCTGGCCCGAGGCCCGCAAATACGCCAATTGCGCCTGGTTGGCGGCTTGGTGGGAGAGGCGCAGTTCCACATCCCCGCCGATCAGCTTGCGCCCGTCCCGGCGCATGCCGTCGACCAGGGCATCGGATAAGGAGCCAACCCCGGCAATGGCGCTGACGCCGAGGGTCACGCACAGCAGAAATATGCGAAAGCCGCCCAGGCCGCCGCGCAACTCCCGCCGGGCAATGGTCAAGGCGAGGCGGGCGCTCATGCTAGTCGGCTGCCATTTGTAGGGTGTCATCCAAGCGGCCGTCGCGCATGTGCACGATACGGTCGCAGCGTTGCGCCAGGGCAGGGTCATGGGTGATCAGGATCAGCGTTGAATTTGCCACCCGGTGCAGGCCGAACATCAATTCAATGATCGCCGCGCCCGTGGCCCCGTCCAGATTGCCCGTGGGTTCATCCGCCAACAGCAGGCCCGGCCGGCCCACCACGGCGCGGGCCAGGGCGACCCGCTGCTGCTCGCCGCCCGACAGTTGCGATGGATAATGGGTCAGCCGATGTTCCAGCGCCACTTCACCCAAGGCCGCCTCGGCCCGGTCGAAGGCGTCGTCCAGACCGGCGAATTCCAGGGGCATGGCGACGTTTTCCAACGCCGTCATGGTGGGGATCAGATGAAAGGACTGAAAGACGATGCCCATATGGTCCCGGCGGAAGCGGGCCAAGTCATCCTCGCTCAAAGTCTCCAAGCTGTGCCCGTCGACGCGGACCCCGCCGCTGCTGGGCCGTTCCAGCCCCGCCATGATCGCCATCAGCGTGGACTTGCCCGAACCCGACGGCCCGACCAGGCCCACCGCCTCGCCCTTGGCGACAGACAGGCCAACCCCGCGTAAGATGTCCACCGGCCCGGCCTCGCTGGGCAAGGTCAAATGCACATCGTTCAGGTCAATCATGTTGCCATCGGTATTCAAATCAGACGCTCCCCGGCTGCAAGGGCCATGCATGCCACATGGCGTCGGCCCGCGCCATGTCAAGATCATGATTTTGGCATTGCTGCTGTTTCTCCACGCGCCCGCCACCTGGGCGGGGGAGAAAGTCGTCATGACCCTGGGCGACAGTCTGACGGCCGGGTACGGCCTGCCCGCCGCCGACGGCTTCGTGGCGCAATTGCAGGCAGCGCTGAGCAAGCGGGGCCGCCAGGTCCTGGTCAGGAACGGCAGCGTCTCGGGCGATACCACATCCGGAGGGCGGGCGCGGCTGGCCTGGACCCTGTCGGGACGGGTCGATCTGGTCATTCTGGAACTGGGTGCCAACGACGGCCTGCGCGGCGTTGATCCAGCCGTCACCAGGGCCAATCTGGACGCCATGTTGGCCGCGCTAAACCAGGCCCGGATCCCCGTGCTGCTGGCCGGCATGCTGGCGCCGCCCAATCTGGGTCCGGAATACGGCAAAGCCTTCAACGCCATCTATCCCGAACTTGCCCGCCGCCATGGGATCACGCTGTACCCGTTTTTTCTCGACGGCGTGGCGGCCAAGCCTGGGCTGAACCAACACGACGGCCTGCACCCCAACAAGGCGGGGGTGAAGGTCATTGTCGCCGCCATGACGCCGTATGTGTTAGACCTGCTGGACCGTTAACTTAGGGGCGAACAACGTGCGCCTGTTTGTGGCTATCGAAATTCCGGACCGGATCAAAGACACCCTGACCGCGCTCTGCGGCGGGGTTGACGGCGCCCGATGGCGGGACCGGGCGCAACTGCACCTGACCGTGCGTTTTCTGGGCGAGATTGATGGCGCCATGGCCCGGGACATTGACGACGTGCTGGCGCACATCGCCATGCCGGCCTTTGAATTGCACCTGCGGAGAACGGGTTTTTTCAACGAGCGCAAGTTGGCGCGGGTGCTCTGGGCCGGGGTCGGGGATGATGCGCCCTTGCGAAAGCTGCATGCCAAGATCCAGCACGGTTTGGCGGCCATCGGCTTGGAACCGGAACATCGCCGCTATCACCCCCACGTCACCCTGGCCCGCCTGGGCGGTATTGACCCGATGGAAGCGGAGGGTTACGCCGCGCGCCACGGCGAATACCAATCGCCACCCTTTTTGGTGGATCGATATTCCCTGTTTTCCTCGCATCTGTCCCGGGAAGGGGCGATCTATACCGTCGAAGCGGACTATCCCCTGGCCGGATCTGGAGCTGAATCTGGGGCCGGAGCTGACCGTGACTAAGGGCCGTCGGATGGTAAATCCCGCCTTGATATGCGCCGTCGCGATGATGTTAGCCGATGCGGCGGGGGCGGATTTCTCCCGTGGCCTGAAAGCCTATGGAGCCGGGGATTTTGCCGGCGCACGGTCCCAATGGGAAGCCGCGAAGGGCGAAAACAGGGCCATGGCGCACTACCGCCTGGGCCTGATGCTAGTGCATGGCACCGGCGTGAAGGCGGAACCGGACACCGGCCTGGCCTGGCTGCGCCAGTCGGCGAACGGGGGTTTGCGTCTGGCGCAGTTGGATCTGGCGCAGATGCTGTTCACCGGCCAGGACCTGTCACGGGATTACCAGGAGGCGTTGCGTTGGGCCCTTTCGGCGGCCAATTCGGACAGTGCCCTGGCGCGCTATTACCTCGGGAGGCACCATGACCGGGGCCTGGGCGTGGCCTTGGACTATCATGCGGCGTTGAAACATTTCCGGTTCGCGGCGGCCCGGGGCATCCCCCAGGCGCAACGGCGTCTGGGCCAGTATATCAGCGCCGGCATTGCAACGGAGCCGGACCCCGACGGCGCCCTTGAATGGATCCAGCGGGCCGCGATGGCCGGCGATGGGGAGGCGCAATACGACCTGGGCCGGCGCTATCATTTTGGCCGCGGGTTGGACAAGGATCTGAACGCGGCCCGGAAGTATTATGACCAGGCGGCCCGAGGCGGTCATGCCAAGGCGCAGCACGATCTGGCGATGTTTCATATCCAGGGCCTGGCGGGAGAGGTGGATTTTCGCGAAGGCCGGTTCTGGCTGCAACGGGCGGCGGCCACGGGCATCGCCCCATCGCAGTTCCAACTGGGCGAGCTGGAGTTGACGGACCTTGCCCACCCCTTGCTGCTGTACGAGGCGTTTGAGTGGATCGGCAAATCCTGGCGGCAGAATTTCAAAGACTCCCACGAACTGATCGCCAAACTGGCCCGTGATCTGCCCGAACGCCTGGCGGCCAACAAACCGCGGGACAGGATCGATAGCGATGCGACGGTATTCTGTCTGCTGGCCCATGCCGCATCGGCCTGGCCGGAGATTGACAGGAACTGCGGCGAAGTGGCCAGGTTTAACCAGGTAGCGGCGCAATATGTCATGGGCCGGGTCAATGAATATGGTTTGGGCCGGCTAAAAAACCCTGGCCGCGCCTATCAATGGTACCGCCGGGCGGCCAAGGGCGGTCTGCCACGGGCGCAAAATGCCTTTGGGCGCCTGCTGATGCGGGGCCTGGGCGCCCGGCCAACCCGGCCCGTGGGGCCGGTTGGGTGCGCCGGGCCGCC
>JAPYUH010000207.1 GCA_029936195.1 Alphaproteobacteria bacterium | reverse complement strand
GTCTGCATCCCTTCGAAGCGCTGCCGCGCGAAGAAGTTCAGCAGCGCTCCGGGTCCAAGCTGCATCTGAGCGGCCTCTTCGAAGCCGGCATCGCCACGCTTCAGCCTGCGAAGCTCGCGCGCGGGCTGGCCCGCGTCGCGGTCGAGCGGGGCGTCGTCATCCACGAGCAAAGCCCCATGACCGAGCTAGTCCGGAGCCCCGAGCCGGTGGTTCGCACCGCGCGCGGATCGGTCAAGGCTTCGAGCGTCGTGCTCGCGCTCAATGCCTGGGCGCACGAGCTGCCGGACTTCCGCCGGTCGTTATTGCCGATCGGCGTCGATGCGGTAATCACCGAGCCGGTCCCCGAGCTGCTCGCACGCATCGGTTATAGCAACGGTTTGGCGGTCTCGGATTCTCGACTGGCCGTGGACTATTACCGCACCACGCCGGACGGGCGCCTGAGCCTGGGCAAGGGCGGCGGCAAAATCCCGTTTGCCGGCCGGGTTGGCGATCGCTTCGATACGGAAAGTGAAAGAAGCCGAGAAGTCCAAGACCGCCTCGTTCGTCTGTACCCCGAGCTCAAAGGCGTCCCGATCGCCGCTGCCTGGCAAGGGCCCGCTAGCCGGACCGCCAACGGCATGCCCTATTTTGGCCGGCTGCATGACTGCCCGAGGATCGTCTACGGCCACGGCTATAACGGCAACGGCGTCGGGCCTGCCTACACCGGCGGGCGCATCCTCGCTTCCCTGGCGCTGGACCGAAACGACGAATGGTCGAATACCCCGCTGGTACTGCGCGAAAAACCGAATGCATTTTTGCCGCCGGAGCCCGTTCGCTACCTCGGTTCCAAAATCGTCAGTGCCGCAGTCAAGCGCCGAACCCGACTAGAGGACGCCGGCACGAGACCTGACAGAATCACGCAGGCCCTGAGCGCCATGGTACCGGGCGGCCTGACTCCGCCACCGACGCAAGACGGTTGAGGAGGCCAATCCAGCAGCTTCCGCGATTGAAGGCCGCGAGCGCGTGGCAGCTTCCTGGTCCCGGCTAGACCAGCGATCATAGCAACGGCGCTACCTCGTCCAGGAAGCGCGCAAGCTGCGCTTTCTGATACGGAGCGGAACGGCGACTCCCGGCACTCTTCAGACATAAGGCTGCCTGGGGGCCGTTTCTGCTTCACCCCACAGCATCGAGCATTGCTGGATGATCCGGCTAGCCTGAGAGTCCATGAGAGACTCACCTGGGCCTCTTGAGCTATTCTGGCCCTATTTGCTACCGGCTAGCAAATCCGCCACTGAGGACCCTCTCCTGGACTCTCAGGGCAATCTAGGCGGCACCTTCCGACCCAGCAAGGGAGCGCTGTAGGGGATGGTGGCCGCAACCTCCCACTACGCGCCTCCACTACTGCGCTATAGTCGGGCCCCAGGTATGGAGACGCGCAACATGTTCTCATGATCGAGAAGGCCCCGGAAGTTCCCCGACGACAGCCCGAGGAACATTCGGCAACTGGCATCGAAAAGGATGCACTCACATGACCGAAGGCGATGATTTCACCGCGCTCTTCACGCCCTTCACCCTGGCGGGCAAGACCCTGCGCAATCGAATTGCCCATGCCTCGATGGCAACGCTGTCCACGCCGCAGGGGCGGATGACGGACCGCCTAATCCAGTATCACGCCAATCGGGCCGCTGGCGGGGCCGCGCTGAGCGTGACGGAGCCGCTCGGCATGATGCGCCACCAGGACCGGATGCCTAGGGTGCAGGTCTGGCAGCGCGACGATGCCGACGGGTTGAAACGCTTTGCCGACGCTGTGGAAAGCCGGGATTGCCGCTTGCTCGGCCAGATCCAGGATGCCGGGCGCGGACGTCATTACCCCGGGCGCAATCCAGAGGCGATCGGCGCCTCGGCGCTGCCCGACGATCTCTCGTGGACCGTGCCTCGAACCCTTACGCCGGCTGAGATCCGCAACCTGATCGAACAAATCGCGGAATCCGCCGCGCACCTCCAGGACTGCGGCTTCTCCGGTGTGGAGATCTCCGCCGGGCACGGCCACCTGTTCCACCAGTTTCTCTCCCCTTGGTCGAACCGCCGGGAGGACGGATATGGCGGCGACTGGACCGGCCGCACACGCATCGTCGCCGACCTCGTGGCGGCGCTACGCGCGGCCTGCGGGGCGGATTTCATCATTGGCCTGAAACTACCCGGCGACGACGGGATACACGGCAGTATTGGCCCGCAGGAGGCCGGCATCGTCGCCGACCGCCTGACGGAAAAGCGCGACGTGGACTATGTCAGCTTCGCCGCCGGCGCCCATGCCCGCACTCTAGAAATGCACACGCCGGATCGGCACGGCCCAACCATGCCTTACATGCCTTACATCAAGGAGCTGCGCCACAGCTTGAACGGCGTGCCTCTGATGGCGCTCGGCCGGATCACCGACCCGGCTGAGGCGGACGGCATTCTTGCTCGCGGCGAGGCGCAACTGATCGGCCTCGGCCGCACGCTGCTCGCCGACCCGACCTGGCCAACAAAGGCCAGACGGGGCCGCACCTGGGACATCCGCTATTGTCTGTCCTGCAATACCTGCTGGGGTGCGATCGTAACGCAGCAGGTGCCGATCGCCTGTGTGAACAACCCGCGCGTCGCCCGCTCCGACGAGGTCGATTTCTGGCCGTCGCGGACGGACAATCCGAAACGGATCGCCGTGGTCGGCGCCGGTATTGCCGGGATGGAGGCCGCCTGGATCGCCGCCGCGCGCGGCCACGAGGTCACAGTCTTCGGCGCCTCCGACGCAATCGGCGGCAAGGCCCGGCTGCGAGAACAACTACCGGGCGGCGAAACCGTTTCGTCGATCTACGACTATCAGACGGTTGCGGCGCGCCGCGCCGGCGCGCGCCTGCTGCTCGGACGACGCGTCACAGCGGAAGAGGTCATCGCGCTAGGGCCCGACACGGTGATTCTGGCGACCGGCTCCACGATGATCCCGCCCGACTGGCTGCCCGAAGCCGTGCGTACGGAAGGCTGGGTCGCCGACCTGCGTGAGACGATGCCGGATGTATTGCGCTTTGAAGCCCAACAGGCCGGCACAGCGGTGCTGGTTGACACCGACCACACCGAAGCCACCTACGCCGCCGTCGAGGCGCTCCGCGCCCGCTTCGCCCGCACAGTTATCGTCACGCCGCGCGACACCATCGCCACCGACGTGCCCATGGTCACGCGCCAGGGCATCCTGCGGCGCATGGCGGAACAGCGGATCGAGATCGTCACCCTGTCCGAACCGCGCTGGAGCGATGCCTGCGCCGAAGGACGGCTGCACCTCGTCAACATCTACACCGACAACGAACATGTGATCGAGGACCTCGCCCTGCTGACTTATGCCAGTCCGCGCGCACCGAACGCTGCGCTGACTGCGCCGCTGCAGGCCGCCGGCATCGAGGTCATCCTCGTCGGTGACGCCCGCGCCCCGCAAGAAATGCTCTTCGCCACCGCAAGCGGGCATGAGGTAGGGGACAGGGTGTAGGTATCGCGCCCTGGAGAACACCATCACGCTCGAGCAAAACTCTAGTACAGACGATATTCGACGCCTCTACAGCCGACTACACCAAGCGCCATCGGTCCTTCGGACAAACGTTTCGGCACCCCGCGACCTTCCAACTTTGTTGTTGGCGAGCAGTTTAGCCGGAAATTTAGGTTTCGCCAAAACCAACGCCGGCCCGCTATAGTGCCGCCATGGCGATCGCAGATGTGGCCGAGGCCGAGATATCGCCCGGCCAGCGCTATATGATCCTGGCCACGGTGTCGTCGGCTACGATGCTCTATGCCATGACCTTGACCATTGCCAATGTCGTGCTGCCACAGATGCGCGGTGCCTTTTCCGCTTCGTCCGAAGAAATCGCTTGGGTCGTGACCTTCAACCTGGTGGCAACAGCCGTCGTCACCCCGATCTCCGGCTGGTTGGCCAACCGCTTTGGCCGGCGCAAGGTGATGCTGGTCTCGGCCCTGGGTTTCACAATTGCAACGATATTTTGCGGTCTGGCCGAGTCGTTGGAAGCCATCGTGTTTTACCGCATCGCCCAAGGCGCGTTCGGGGCACCGTTGGTGCCGATCGCCCAGTCCACCTTGCTCGACACATTTCCCCGGGAACAGCATGGCATGGCTACCGCCTTGTTTGGCTTTGGCGTGGTCCTGGGGCCGATCATCGGCCCCACCGTAGGCGGCGCGGTCGCCGAAGCGCAAAATTGGCGCTGGGCCTTCTTTCTGATTGTGCCCTTTGCGCTACTGACGGTGCTGGGAATATTTCTGTTTGTCCGGGATCGAAAGGGCACCGAACCCCCGCGGGCCTTGGATTGGACCGGCTTTCTCGCCTTGGCGATAGCCCTGGCCGCGATGCAGTTGATGTTCGGCCGCGGCGAGCGTAATTCCTGGTTCGAATCGACGGAAACGATCATTGAAGCCGTGCTTGCCGCCTGCGCCATCTACCTGTTCGTGATCCATTCCCTGACCAGCAAGCAGCCGTTTATCAGCTTCAGCCTGTTTCACAACCGAAACTATTCAGTCGGCATTTGTCTGGCCTTCATTTTCGGCATGCTGAACTTCACGCCGATGGTGCTGACACCGACCATGTTGCAGGATCTGCGAGGCTATCCAGATTCGGTCATCGGCATGCTGCTGGCGACCCGGGGTATCGGTAGTATAGCCGCGGTGCTGGTCGTCGTCCGTCTTTCCAACTGGGATCCGCGGATGGCGCTCTCCATGGGCTTCGCCTGTCAGGCCCTGTCCGGTTATGCGATGTCGCAATTCGACATCAATATGACCTACTGGGACATCGCTTGGACCAGCACCTTGCAGGGCTTCGGCATCGGCATGTCATGGGTGCCGCTGACTTTGATCATGTTCTCGAACGTCAAGCCGGAACGCCTGGATGAAGCTTCGGCGGTCTTTCACATGTTGAGGAACTTCGCCGCCAGCCTTTTCATCTCGATCAGTATCGCCATCGTCGTGCGTTCGACCTTTATTAACACCATGGCCCTGAATGAGTTCATCTCGCTGTTCAACAAATCATTGATTTTTCCCAGCGTGACCGGACCGCTCGATTTTGGTGATATCAACAGCCTAGCTCTGGCGGGCAGCGAAATCCGGCGGCAGGCGACCATGATCGGCTATATCAACGCCTTTAAGCTATTCACGATTTTATCCGTTCTGCCGATCCCCTTTATCTGGCTGGCCAGGCCACCAAGACACGATAGCTAGCCCGGGTTCATCACGAGTGATTCTGAAGTATAGATTGTTGTAAAGGTTCGGGGATTTCGGATGCTGGCTTATGGTTCGCGAACCGGTGGATCCGGCCGGCGTTAAACTCCGCGCTGCCGGTTTGGCGCCGCGTGGCCGATCAGCCACGCCGGCCCCACCGCCAACAGCGTCACCACGGCGATGGCGAGGAAGGTATCCTTGAAGCCCAGTGTGCTTGCCTGTGCCAGAACCACTTGCGATAAGTAGTCCAAGGCGCCCCTTGCTTGCGCCAGATCGGTCATGCCCGTGCCCGCCAGCAACTGTTGTATACCGTCCAGAAGTTCCAGGGTCGTCTTGTTGGCCGGGGTCTGTGTCGCGACAATAGCCTCGCCGTGAAACCGCGTTCGGAGCTGAAAGAAAGCCGTCAACAGAGTAACGCCAAAGCCGCCGCCCAAGGTGAGGAAGAAGTTTGAGCTGGAGGTGCCGCGCGCCAGTTTGTCGGTCGGCACGGCCCGCAGCGCGGCGGCGCTGAGCGCGGGAATGGCTACGCTGAGACCCACGCGATTGACCGCCGTGTAGGCGAACATGACCCAAAATGCCGTGTTGACGTCCACCGCCTGGATCAGGAAGAAGCCGGCCGAGAAAATCAACAGACCCACGGCGATGGGGATATGGGCAGAGATTGAATCGGTGATGCGGCCCCCGATGGGGAAAAACACCATCATCACCACACCGCTTGCCGCGAGCAGCAACCCCGCCCGGGTGGCGCTGTAATTCTGAATGGTCTGTACGAAAACCGGAATGAAATAGATGGACGCGTAGAGACCAGCGCCGAAAACGAAGCTCGACACCATGGTCAAGCAGAATCGCCGGCTGCGGAACAGGCTGAGATCTAGGAGGGGATATGGCGCGCGTAGTTCCCAAATGATGAAAATTACGGCCGTGACCACACCGCCCGACAGGCGCATCAAAATGGTAATGTCGTTCCAGCCCATGCGTGGACCATTGGCGAGCCCGCCGAGCACACTGAACAGGATGATCAAGGCCAGTGCCAAGCCGATCCAATCAAAGGGTGGCAACGGCCTGACGAGCTTCTTGCCGGGCAGGAAGATCAGACCCAGCAACAGGGCCGGCGCACAGAACGGCAAGGGCAGGTAGAACAGATAGCGCCAACTGATTGCGTCAATCACAACACCGCCCATGACCGGGCCGAAGGTCGGCGACAGAACGCTGATCAAGCCGAATATGCCAAGGGCGGTGCCGCGGCGTTCCGGTGGAAATACCGTGAACAAGCAGAACATGGCAAGCGGATACCCCACGCCGGTGGCGGCGCCCTGCAGCACGCGGCCGAGGATCAGGATGTCGAAATTTGGCGCCGTCGCGCTCAAGATCGAGCCGGCCCCGAACACGGCCATTGTTGCGGCAAATGTGATGCGCTGCCCCAGCACTTCGATCAGCCAGGCGCTGACAAGCATGACCGCCGCCATGGTGGCGAGGAAACCGGTCGCCATCCATTGCGCCTGATCCAGCCCAATCCCGTAGGCCCCAATCACCGAAGGCACCGCAACGTTCACCATGGAGGAGGCCAGCCCCAGCGCCATGGTTCCGGTCATGACAGTCAGGGTGACCAGCCAGCGATAAGCCGGGCCAAACCTTTGAAACATGTTGTCGCTGTTCATGGCTATGTGCCGTCCGTGAACGCCATGCTATCCAATGGGGCATGCAGATCAAGGTCCTCTAGGTGCATAACAAACAGAAGGTAGCTTCTATTTGGTTCGCTACCCGTATCTTATGATACTTGTGGTCTTTCGATCCTGAAGAGGCTGGATTCACATCTCAAGTGCAATTTGAAGGTTTTCGAGGAAAGCCTCGGCGGA
>JAPYUH010000457.1 GCA_029936195.1 Alphaproteobacteria bacterium | reverse complement strand
AGACCACGGAAGCGGCCGGATTTGTCCTGTGCTGCGGGCGGATTAAAACTCTGCCATTTGTAGCCTTTGATCCTTTGTTGGATGGAAGGCGTGAGGATGTACACCGTGGATCTTTATTTACGCGTTCGGCTGGCGTGCCATGTTGACGGTCTGAGCGAGCGAGAGGCTGCACGTCGGTTTGGGATTGCACGCGAGACGGTTCGCAAGATGCTGCGTCATGCGGAACCACCAGGATATCGGCGGAGGCAAGCACCGAAGCGCCCGAAGCTGGATCCTTTCACGGATATCATCGACCGTATTCTGTTAGAAGACCGCACGGTTCACCACAAGCAGCGGCACACGGCGAAGCGGATCTTCGAGCGTCTTCGCGACGAACATGGCTTCGCGGGCAAGGAAACTATCGTCAAGGATTACGTTCGCGAACGGCGCCATGGTCAGCGTGAGATGTTCGTGCCGCTATCCCATCCACCGGGGCAGGCCCAGGCGGATTTTGGCGAGGCGGATGCGATCATCGCCGGGGTCAAGCTTCGGGCGCATTTTTTCATCATGACGTTACAGCGATGCCTGTTTCGTTTCGGCCTACCCGGCGGCGACGACGGAGGCCTGGCTGGATGGTCACAACAGGGCCTTCGCCTTCTTCGGCGGTGTTCCGCAATCGGTCCTGTATGACAATGACAAATGCCTGGTGGGGCGCATCCTGGCGGACGGCGCGCGGCAACGAACGCGGGCGTTCAGCGGGCTTCAATCGCATTACCTTTTCGCGGACCGCTATGGCCGTCCCGGCAAGGGCAACGACAAGGGCAATGTGGAGGGAGGCGTTGGCTACGTCCGGCAGAACTTCATGGTGCTACTTCCCCGGTTCGAGAGCTGGGATGGCTTTAATACGAATCTGGAGGGTCAGTGCCGCAACCGTCAAGGCGATGTTGTGCGCGGCCACCGCGAGACCATCGGCGAGCGCCTCGAGCGTGATCGGGAGGCGTTGATGGCATTACCGCCGGCGCCGTTCGATGCCTGCGACAAGCAGGGCACGCGGGTCAGCTCCCTGTCTCTTGTGCGTTACCGGAGCAACGACTACTCGGTGCCCGTCGCCCAAGGCCATCAGGAGGTCTGGATTCGGGGCTATGTCCACGAGGTCGTCATCGGCCGCGGGGTCGAGATCATTGCCCGCCACCCCCGTTCGTACGACCGCGAGGATCTGGTCTTCGACCCGATCCATTACCTGGCTCTGCTGGAGAAGAAGATCGGCGCTCTTGACCAGGCCGCGCCGTTGGTCGGCTGGGATCTTCCGGACGCGTTCGCGACCTTGCGCCGCCTTCTGGAGGCCCGCATGGGCAAAGCCGGCAAGCGGGAATACGTGCAGGTCCTGCGGCTTCTGGAGACGTTCGAGCTCAGTGCGCTTCATGGCGCGGTGAAGGACGCCCTGCGCCTGGGCGCAATCGGCTATGACGCCGTCAAGCACCTGGTGCTGTGCCGGATCGAACGGCGTCCACCCC
>JAPYUH010000206.1:3429-7117 GCA_029936195.1 Alphaproteobacteria bacterium | reverse complement strand
CCGGTTATCAATCGAGATAGCCGTGATCTTTCCAGATTTTGTACTTGGCGCGGAAGGAAGAATAACTTTCCGCTATTTCCTTGAAGAGGGGATCATTGGCGGACATTTCCACCATTACTTCTTCCCAAGTTTTTCTCAAGATGTCCAGATCGGCATCAGACCAACGCACGGACGTGACGCCCTTGGCCTTCAATTTGTTCATGGCCTCGAACTGCAAGGCTTCCGAACGGGTGTTCGACCAGGTGATGGAATCGCCACAGGCTATGGAAATAATTGCCTGTTGCTGCTTGGAAAGGCCATCCCAGCCCGCTTTATTCATCAACAGTTCGCCGATGGAGCTTTGCTGATGCCAACCGGGAAAGTAGTTGAACTTGGCGATTTGATAGAAGCCAAGGTCATAATCGATCGAAGGCATTGAGAATTCCGTCGCATCGATCACGCCGCGTTCCAGGGCGGGATAGATGTCCGCACCGGCCAACAGCTGAGTGGAGACGCCAAGCTTGGTCATAACAACCGCGCCCAGTCCGAAGAAGCGCATTTTCAGGCCCTTCAACTCGGAAATGGAATTGTATCTCTTGCGGAACCAGCCCGAAGTCTCAGGCGCGATGGTGGCGCAATGCAGTCCATGCACGCCATTTTCGTGATAGAGGCGGTTATAGATCTCATCACCACCGCCATAACCCAACCAAGCCAGGAATTCGCCACTACGGGGCCCAAACGGCACGGCGGTGAAGAACGACAGAGCGGGGAATTTGCCAACATGATAACCGGCTGTGCCCCACATGGCGTCAATCGAACCGGCCTTGACCGCGTCCCAACCCTGCAGGGTCGGCACCAACGAGCCGGGCTCGAAGAACTTAATCTTCATGGCGCCGCCGGAAATGTCACTGACGATATGTTCATAGCGGATGGCCACTTCGCCGATAATCGACAGCTTGGAGCCAAACGCGCTTTGCATTTTCCACTTCAGCTTTTCAACAGCATTGGCGGATGAAGTCGCACCGGCAACCAGTGTCAATGACACAACAGCAGCCGTAGATAGCTTAAGTATAGTTTTAAGTCCCACGATAGCCTCCCTGGAACATTTCCCTTAGGTTTCTTTTCACGGCTAATACAAGGGCGTTGGGGCCGCTACGTCAACGCCTAAATTGTTAAATTGTACGATTTTTTTGCTTCCACCCCCCTTTGTTCCGCGAATTCGCCCCTTGAAATCAGGGAAGGGGCAAATTTTTTGAATGTTGTTATAATCAGGGCTGTCGATCATTCTGTCTGGTACGCGAAGGTGAACAAAATGACCACGGCGATTGATGGCCTGGCTGGGGGTGGCGTGGATCTGGATATCGCCGATTTTGACCTTTTGAACCTGCCCGATGACTTCGTCGCGCGGGCCTATGAATATTTCGCCGCGCTGCGCGCCAACAGCCCCGTGCATCGCAATTCCGACGGCTCCTTTTTGTTGACACGGTACGATGACCTGGTGACTGCCTATCGGGACACTTCTGTCTGGAGCTCCGACAAGAAAATTGATTTCCGGCCGAAATTCGGCTCGTCCCCGCTGTACGAACACCACACCACCAGCCTGGTGTTTTGTGATCCGCCCGACCACACCCGCATTCGCAAATTGTTCCAGGCCGCCTTTACCCGCAAGGCGCTGGCGGCCTTGACCCCGCGCATACATGCCCTGGTCGACAGCTACCTTGACAGGTTGGAAGACCAGCGCGGCATGGAAGTGGTGGCCGATTTTTCCTTTCGGCTGCCGATGGAGGTGGTGTGCGACATGCTCGGCGTTCCGGGCGATGACCGGGAACTGATACGCGATTGGGCCCTGCTGATCCTCGGCGCCCTGGAGCCGGTGTTGAGCGAGGCGCAATTCAAGGACGGCTGCCGTGCGGTGGAGAATTTCAAGGCCTATTTACGCGACCAAATCAAGGCGCTGAAAGATAATCCCTCGGCCCGGCGGGAGGGCGAAATTCTATCCGCCCTGGTGGCGGCGGAGGAGGATGGCGAGAAGCTGACCGAGATCGAACTGTTGCATCAATGTATCTTTATGTTGAACGCCGGTCACGAAACCTCAACCAACATGCTTTCTCACGGCGTGCATGAAATGTTGCGCCACCCGGCCCAGATCGCCTTGTTGCGCGCCGAACCCGGCTGCATCGAGACCATGGCCGAGGAGGTCTTGCGCTTTCAGGCACCGATCCAGATCAACAACCGCCGGGCGCTCCGGGATACGGAATTGTCGGGCCGGCACATCCCCGCGGGCAGCATCGTGCATCTGATGATCGGCGCGGCGAACCATGACCCGGAGCAATTCCCAGCCCCCGAGACTTTCGATATCGCCCGCCGACCCAACCGGCATCTTTCCTTTGGCCTTGGCATTCACATCTGCGCCGGCAACACCCTGGCCCGGATCGAGGCGGAGATCGCCTTTGGAAAATTGTTCACCCGCTTCCCTTCCCTGCGCCTCGAGGCGCCGGCCAAGCTATCGAAGCGCATCCGGTTTCGCGAAGTCACCGAACTAAAAGTGGCGATCTGACCGCCCCCGAAAGAGCCCGCAGCCGGCAACCCCCGCCCGACGGTACGTCATGACCGGGCCACGACCCGGTAATCCATGGCACCGCCCGGCCACCGACCAACCGATTTTGGCAACCGAAGCCCTCAACCGGCCGTCAAACCATGGGCCGCGCCCCAGCCCAGGCCGGCACGGGTGCCGGCGCGGGGATGATATTCGCAGCCGACCCAGCCGTCATAGCCGGCGCTGTCCATGGCCACAAAAAAATAGGGATAATTGATTTCCCCCTCGTCGGGCTCCCGGCGGTCGGGCGGATTGGCGATTTGCACATGGCCGATATCGTCCAGGCAATCCTCGAACCGGCGCACCAGGTCGCCTTCCATGATCTGGACGTGATAGACGTCGAATTGCAGGCGAAGATTGGCCTTGCCCAGCTCCGCCATAATGCCGCGGGCCTGGGTCGTGGTTTGCAGGAACATGCCGGGGACATCCCGCTTGCCGTTGATGGGCTCGATCATCAGTTTCAGATCAAAAGTCGCCAATTGATCCGCCGCCCAGGCCAGGTTTTCGCGAAAGGTGTCCTCGAACGCCGCCCGCCCCGGCCCCGGTTCGGGCGCAATGCCCGCCACCGAATGGATGTTCCCGCAGCCCACGGTCCGGGCGAATTCGATGGCGCGGCCAATGCTGTCGCGGTATTCGCCCTTGCGGTCCGGCAGGCAGGTAATGCCCCGTTCGCCGTTCTCCCAATCTCCCGCCGGCATGTTGATCAAGACCATCTCGAGACTGTTGGCATCCAGCCAGGCCCTGGTGTCCCCGGCGCTCTCGGCATAAGGCAGCAGGCTCTCCACGCCCGCGAAGCCGGCCTGGGCGGCGGCGGCGAAACGGTCGGGATAGTCATGTTCCGTGAACATCAGGGTCAGGTTGGCGGCAAATTTTGGCATGGAATTCCTATACTCATGGGCAAATTCATTCGCCGCCATCTTGCCTGCCTTGCCGCCCCATGTCACCTTGGCGCATGGCGAAAGGTTGGTTGAAATTTGCGGGGCGGGAAGGCGGCGGACACCTGTTGCAAGCCGGCGGCCACTGGGATGCCCGAAACGTCACCCGCCTGGACCAGGAACTGCGCCGCCTGCCGACCGGTCTGCAAACGCCACCCACCCTGCTTCCGACAGTGGA
>JAPYUH010000206.1:0-3329 GCA_029936195.1 Alphaproteobacteria bacterium | reverse complement strand
CGACAGTGGACCTGACCCTGGATCTGGCGGCGGTGGAGCGTCTGGATACCGCCGGCGCCTGGCTGTTGTACCGTACCTTGAAGGAGTGTCGGGCGGCGGGCGGGGGAGCCGCATACGCCGGCCTCACACCCGCCTACGCCGCCATGCTGGAAACCGTGGCGGCCAATGATCAGCCCTGCGAGGTCGAGCCGCCCCGATCCTCGGCCCTCGTCGCCTTGCTGGAGCATATTGGCGGCGGCGTCATGGATGTGGCGGAGGAGGCAAAACAGCAGATCGCCTTCCTTGGCCTGGTCCTGGCAACTTTCATGGGAACCCTGCGCCACCCGGGTCGTTTGCGCCTGGTGCCCCTGGTCCATCATATGGAAAAGGTCGGACTGAACGCCCTGCCCATCGTCGGCCTGATTTCGTTCCTGATCGGGGTGGTCCTGGCCTTCCAGGGGGCGACACAGCTGCAACGCTTCGGGGCCGAGATCTTCGTGGTCAATCTGATCGCCGTTTCCGTGCTGCGGGAGATCGCCATTCTGTTGACGGCCATCGTCGTGGCGGGCCGTTCGGGCAGCGCCTTCACGGCCGAGATCGGCTCCATGGTGGTGAACGAAGAGGTCGACGCCATGCGCACCCTGGGCCTCGACCCGATCGAGGTGCTGGTGCTGCCACGGGTTCTGGCTTTGGTCATCACCCTGCCCCTGCTGGCCTTTTTCGCCGACATGATGGGGCTGTTCGGGGGCATGTTGATGTGCTGGGGCGCGTTGGATATTTCCCCCGCCCTGTATTTGGAGCGGTTGCAGGGCGCGATCTCGCCCTGGTCGTTCTGGGTCGGCATCATCAAGGCGCCTGTGTTCGCATTCTTGATTGCCATGGTCGGTTGTCTGGAAGGCCTGCGCGTGACCCGCAGCGCCGAAAGCGTCGGCCAGCAGACCACCCGGTCGGTGGTCACCGGGATTTTTCTGGTGATCGTGGTGGATGCCCTGTTCTCGATCTTTTTCGCCGCGGTGGGGGTCTGAGCGTGGCCGAGGCAATCATCACCATTCGCGGCCTGATGAACCAGTTCGGTGATCAGGTAATTCACCAGGACCTGGACCTCGACGTCCACCGGGGCGAAATCCTGGGCATTGTCGGCGGCTCGGGCACCGGCAAATCCGTGCTGCTGCGGACCATCACCGGGTTGAACAAGCCGCGCGCCGGACGGATCGAAGTCTTTGGTCAAGACCTGGCGCAAGCGAGCGCGGCGGAGCGCATCGCCCTGGAGCAACGCTGGGGCGTGTTGTTTCAGGACGGCGCGTTGTTCTCCTCCCTCACCGTGGCGCAGAACATCGAAGTGCCCATGAAGGAGCATCTGGGCATGCCGGCCCGCCTGCGTGATGAAATCGCCGCCCTGAAGATCGCCATGGTGGGGCTGCCGCCCGAGGCCGGCTCGAAATACCCGTCCGAGCTGTCGGGGGGCATGCGCAAGCGGGCCGGGCTGGCCCGCAGTCTGGCCCTGGATCCGGATCTGATATTTCTCGATGAGCCGACGGCGGGGCTGGATCCCATCGGCGCCGCCAACTTTGATCAATTGATCCGCCAGTTGCAGGAGAACCTAGGGCTGACCGTGTTCATGGTGACCCATGACCTGGACAGCCTGCATGCGATCTGTGACCGTATTGCCGTGCTGGCGGATAGCCGGGTCTTGGTAGTCGGGCCCATGGCCGATATGCTGGCCCACGAACATCCCTGGCTGCGGGAATATTTTCACGGGCCCCGGGCCCGGGCGGCGCAGCCGAAACAACAAGAGGCCGGCGGCTAAATGGAAACCAGAGCTAACCACGTGCTGATCGGATCGTTCGTCCTGATCGTGGTGATCGGCTTGTTCGGGTTCGTGCTGTGGCTGGCCAAGATCGAGATCGATCAGCAGTTCGACCACTACCGCGTGGTCTTTGACGAGGCGGTCTCGGGCCTCTCCATCGGCGGTGACGTCCGCTACAACGGCATCCCCGTGGGCACGGTGACGGTGATCAAGATCGACCGCAACGATCCGGGCCGGGTTCAGGTGATGTTGGAAGTCGCTCGCGACACCCCGGTCAAGGCGGATACGGTCGCCAAATTGGAGCTGCAGGGCATCACCGGCGTTGCCTTTGTACAATTGAGCGGCGGCACTGCCGCCGCCGGCCTGGCGAAGCCCGGACCGGCGGGCGGGCCGCCCCTGCTGCGTTCGGAACGTTCCGCCATCCAGGCCTTTTTCGCCGGCGCGCCGGAATTGATCAATCACGCCATTGTCCTGGTTGACGCCCTGACCAAGTTGGTGAACGAGGACAACCGCGCCGCCTTTGGCCACATCCTGGCCAATGTGGACGACCTGAGCACCCGGCTGGCCAAACGCGGCCCGGAACTGGAACAGATGCTGGGAGATCTCCAACAGATCGCGGCCCGTTCCAATGAACTGATGGGCCGGCTCAACAGCCTGATCGACAGTGCGGACGCTACCCTGTCCGTGGCGCGGGGCACCTTGAGCACGGCGGATGATCTGATGGAGGGTGATGCACGCGAGACCCTGGCGGAATTGCGGACGGCATCGCGGCGTTTCGCGGCCTTTGGCGAGGATCTGCAGGTGCTGGTGGCGGAAAACCGCGAGGGGCTGTCGGCCTTCACCACGGACGGCCTGCTAGAATTGACCCGGTTCCTGGAAGAGGCGCGGGTGCTGATCGCCTCCGCCTCGCGCCTGGTGGAGGATCTGCAAAGCAACCCAGCGCATTTCCTCTTTGGCGATCAACAGGGAGGGTTCGAGACCGAATGATGGTAAGCAAAAAAATTCGACGCCACAAAATTCGACCTCACAAGATGCGGCGGCGGGGTCTGGCGGCTCTGGGCCTGGGTCTGCTGGCCATGGGACTTTCGGGCTGCGAGGGCCTGATACCGAACTTGGCCGGACCGCCGGCAAACCTCTTTACCCTGACGCCCAAGAACACTTTTGCCGCCGGCCTGCCCAGCGTGCCGTGGCAATTGGTGGTGGAGGAACCCCTGGCGTCCGGCGGCCTGAACGTGGACCGTATTGCGCTGCGTGCCACGGCCACGGAATTGAAATACTTCGCCCGCGCCCGCTGGACAGAGCGGGCCCCGCGCATGGTACAGACCCTGTTGGTGGAAAGTTTCGAAAACAGCGGCGCCATCGTCGCTGTCGGGCGAAAGGCCATCGGCCTGCGCTCCGACTATAATCTGATCACCGAGTTGCGGGAATTTCAGGCGGAATATTTTACCCCCGACGGCGTCCCCACCATTCGCGTGCGCCTGAATGCCAAGCTGGTCAAACAGCCCCGCCGCGCCATCGTCGCCTCCCGCACGTTCGAGGCCGC
>JAPYUH010000456.1 GCA_029936195.1 Alphaproteobacteria bacterium | reverse complement strand
CAACGTGGTCTCGGAAATGGCCATGGTTCCCGACAGGGAATGCAGCACACCAACCTTGATGGTGTCCTCGGCAGCCAAAGCGGGTGATGTGGCCGTCATGGCCGAGGCGCCCAGGCCCACCGCCAGAGCGGCGGCGGCCAGGGTGTTGAGGGCATTGCGTCTGGTAATCATCAGTTTGTCTCCATAGGGGTTATCTTGCACCACACAATGAAATGCAAACAGCGTGCCAGTTTCTGAATTTCTTGAAAATTTCCCCGATCTTATTGAAATAATGTAGGAAATCCGGATTCGTCGTGGCGGGCATCGCTCGTATATTGCCTAATAATTAGGCAAATCCAGGGCATGCTCAAATTTCAGACTGACCAAATTATAGGCAATGCTTGCGTTGCGGCGCGGTTCGGTCACAATACGGCACCGGCCGCTTTCGGCTGCCGCACGGGGTTGTCTTGCACCAATGGATCACCTCGGGACACCGTGGCATTGATTGCCACGGTGTCTGAACATACCCTTGCCCGGGGATATTGCGATGGTTTGGAGGGGTCGGGAATGTTCCAAGGTTTTAGACTGATTGCCACTGTTGCCGCCGGTATCGCCGTGGTCATCGGTTTGCTGGTGTTCGTGGCGGGGCGGGAGAAAACCCTGGAGATTATCTTTGGGCCCATGAAACTGGCCTCGATTGATTTCGCCAGCCTGAAACTCACCTCGAAACCGAACCAGTTCCTGGTGTGTCCAGCCGATTATTGCGCCGCGCAAGCCCATTTGCTCTCTCCCGTCTTCAACATGGGCGTGGAGGATTTGAAACAGCGTTGGCTCGCCATGCTGGCCAAACAGCCCCGGATCGAATCCGGTGCGGCGGACCAAGATGCAATGCAGTATGACTATATCCAACGGTCGGAGATTGTACGTTTTCCCGACAGCATTACCGTCCGTTTCATCCCCCTTAAGGACGGCCAGGCGACCCTTGCGGTCTATAGCCGCTCCCACTACGGTCACGGCGATCAAGGCGTCAACGAGGCCCGCATTCGGGCTTGGCTGGCACTACTTAAATAGGAGTGCGTCATGGTGAGCGAACGGGATGTTCAGGCCTTTGCCGACGACGGCGTGTTGGTGCTGCGCAATGTGGTCGCGCCCGTTTGGCTGGAGCGTATCGCCCAGGCCATCGAACGTGACATCGCGGACCCGGCGCCCTTTGTGCATGGCTATGCGGCGGCGGACGGGGGCAGCGGGCGATTTCACGGCAACCTGCGGATTTGGGAAACCGATCCGGAGCTGGCCGCGTTCTGCCTAACCTCCAATTTGCCGGAACTGGCTGCTAAGTTTCTGGGCAGCGACAATGTCAACCTGCTCTATGACCAGATGTTCGTGAAGGAGCCCGGCACGCCGAACCCGACCCGCTGGCACAACGACCAACCCTATTGGCCGATCCGGGGCCGCCAGGTAGTGTCGTTCTGGATTTCACCCGACCCGGTGACACAGGAAAGCGGCGCCCTGGAATTCATT
>JAPYUH010000205.1 GCA_029936195.1 Alphaproteobacteria bacterium | reverse complement strand
CGGAATATCCCTTTACCTCAGATGGCTCAAATATTGCGCCACATAGTCCGTCTTGACCTCCGCCCCGTAGGCTTCCATCAGCCGCGCTGTGATGGGTCCCGGCACCGCGCCGTCACCAATGACACCGCCGTTAAAATGCCCCATGGGACAGAGGCAAAGGGAGGTTGAGGTGATGAAGGCCTCGTCCGCCGTGGCCGCGTCATAGGGGGCCAGATCGTCCTCTTGGATTTCAATGCCAAGATCCCGGCACAAACCCATGGTCACCGCCCGGCTGACGCCCGCCAGCACGTATTGCGCCTTGGGCGTGCGCACCTTGCCGTCATGCACCAGGAAGATATTGCTGCCGCTGCCCTCCGTCAGGAAGCCGCGGGTATCCAGCAATACGGGCCAGGCATCGGGCGAGGTTTTCTGGGTTTCCAGGCCGGCGACGATCAGGTTCAGATAATTGTGGGTCTTGGCCGCCGGGTTCAGGGCCTCGGGCGGGGTGCGACGGGTGGAGGGGACCACCACGTCGATACCATCGCGGAATAAACTCGCCCGCTTGGCCAGCGGCAACGGCACGCAGGTGACGATCACCGTGGGGACCGCGTCGGCCGGGCCTTCGGGATTATTGGGCCCGCGCGTCACCCGTAAAAAGACCCAATAGTCGTCATTGGGACCCAGCAAATGCAGGTTTCGTTCGATCACCTGTTCGGCGATGGCGGTGAATTCGGCCGCGCTCAAGCCGGGATCGATTTGCACATAGCGCAGGGACCGCATCAGACGATCCACGTGCTCCCCCAACCGATAACATTTACCGCCAAAGGTCCGCGCGGTATCGAACACCGCATCGCCATAGATGAAGCCGCGGTCGGATATGGGGATGGTGGCGCGGGATTCCGGCACATATTCGCCGTTCAGATAGACCACGCGCTCGTTCAACAGACTGTCGTTCATATCCCGGCCTCCCGCCCGCAGGCAAATTCATCCAGACCACCCTTGAATTCCGTCTGCCCAAAGATGTCCGGCAACAGACCTTTCAACCAATCCCGGTCCATATCAATGCCATTGGCTTTTAGATAGATCTCGCCCTCGTCCAGCACCATGTCCCAATCGTCCCGCATGCGGTAGCGTTTGGAGACGTCGTCATGGGGTTGCTGGCCCAGGGCGCGGACCAGAATATCGGTCCAGTTCATGACTTCGAATTCGCCGCCCGCCTCAAGCCCCGATAGCTGGCCGTGGCAGCCGTGATAGAGCGAGACCAGGACATCCACATCGTCCGCCGCCGCCCGCACAATGGTCGCCTCCCGCGCCTTTGCCTTCAGACCCGGCGAGCGGTCGGCACCGGAACCGCCACAGGTATACCCAGGCTCCGACACCGTATCGACCAGGGTCAGGCCCGGCACGGCGGCCAGCAGGGCGGCGACGTTTTGCCCCACTTTATCCATGCCGTCGTGGGTGTGCAGGAGGACACGCTTGTTGACTGGTTGAATGAATTTGCCGGCCAGGCCTTTGGCGCGTTCAATGAGATAGTTGGTCACGTGGTCAAACTCAAAACTGGCCTGGCGGAAGCCGGACAGGGTTTCACCAAGGTGCAGTACGCAAGAAGGACACCAGCTCAACACGGACTTGGGCTGAAAACCGGCAAAGCGGTTGATGGTGCCGTCGACGACTTTTTCCGCCCTGTCCTGGTCGCCCTCCCACTTGGATTGGATAATGCCGCAGCAGGCCCCCGGCCCCCCCACAACCTCGTAATCAACTTCCAGGGCATCCAGGATGGCCATGGCGTTGAACAATAGATGCGGCGTGCGGATCGGATTGCAGCCCGTATAGAACACCACGTCCGCCGGGTGGGCGCGGGGATTGCGCAGCAGCCTGTCAAACTCCGGCGGGGCCAGTTGCATGGCCGCCATGATGCGGATGGAGCGGGACATTTTCCTGAACAGTTGCGGCGTGGGGCTGTCCTGTTCCGCTTCCACCGTATTGGCCAGCATCAGCATGCGGCGGGGATTGATGGCTTCGGGACAGGCGGGGATACACAACCCGCAGCCATTGCATTGCCCGGCCCAATCCTTGGCCGCGCCGTCCAACGGCGTGCCATCACGCAGCAAGCCCAGAATGCCGCCAATTACGCCCGGCTCGTCACCGGATTTGATATTTGTAAAGGGCGTGACCGGGCAAACCTCCACACATTTGCCGCACGACGTGCAGTCCGAAACCAGGGCATTGCGCTCCTGATCCAGGAAATCGTCCAATGATTGTTTTGCTGGTGCCATGTCCGCCATAATTTCCCGCATCGTTCCTCCGGTCAAGGGCCGCGCCGCTTGCCGCCCTTTTTGTTTTGTGGCTTGGCCGCATCCGCCCGCAGTGCCGCGTCCGCCGCCTTACGGGACCAGACCAGGAACTCATCCTCGTTATCCAGCACATCCACCGGTACCGTCCAATAGGAATTGAGGCCGCGCTTTTGGCCCTTACGCAGATAGCTGAACGGTTCCATGCCGTCGGCCTCATAGTCGGGCCGGTTTTCGTCATCGACTTTGAAGTGCAGGACGTCATTGACGATCAAGGCGAACATAAGCCCGCGATAAAACACCCCCAACCCACCGAACATGCGCCTGGATGTGACATGGCCCAACGGTTCGACCAGGTCTTCGATATAGGCGCGGTATTCCGGGGTAACAGGCATGGCTTACTTATACAGCGGCACCTGATCCTTGGGTTTGCCGATATGACTGTACAAATCCGGCCGCCGCTGATCCATCAGGGGATAGCGGCGTTTCACTTCGTCGGCGAAGCTCAAGTCGATCTCGGTTGTTATAATGCCCTCTTCATCGGAGGCTGTGGCGACGATGGTGCCCCAGGGATCGACCACCATGGAGCGGCCCACGTAGCCGATGCCGGTCAGGGGATCGACGCCGTACTGGCCGGAGGCGACCACCCAGCATTGGTTCTCCGTCGCCCGGGCGCGGAGGAAAAATTCCCAATGGTCAAAGCGGGGGCTGAGGAAGGCGGAGGCGCAGACAATGACCTCGGCACCTTTCAGGGCCAATTCGCGATAGACCTCCGGAAAGCGCAGATCGGAGCAGACCGAAACGCCGATCTTGGCCGGATCGGTCTGAAAGACCGGCAATTCGGTCCCCGCCTCCACGTGATCGGATTCCCGGATGCCGCCCTTGATATCGGGCCGGTTCGGAGCATCAAACAGATGCGTCTTCCAATATTTGCCCATGATCTCGCCTTTGGGGTTGATCAGGGGCGAGGAATTATAGTGTTGATTGCCGTCCCGTTCGTACATGGAGCCGACGATATACATGCCGTGCTCCCTGGCTTTTTCGGCCAGCAGGTCGGTGGTGGGCCCTGGTATGGTCTCGGCGATATCCAGGTATGCTTCGTCGGATGAAAACCCCGTGCCGGTCCAGATTTCCGGCAACACAACCAGTTCGGAACCACGGCGCCCGGCCACGTCCAGGAAGCCGAGCATTTTTTCCACCGTGGCGTCTTTTTCCCCGTCCACCGCCGTGATCTGAATGGCGGAGACGGTCATTGGGCGTGATGTCATAAGGAACCCTTTCACTTAGAATTTCGAAATTTCGACTTCCTTGTCGGTGATGAATTCCAACAGGGCGGGAATGCCCGCTTCGGTCTGGACAATGCCGCGCAGAATGGCGGGAATGATCTCCGCCACCTCCGTCACCCGTTCGCCGTAACCGCCAAAGGCCTTGGCCATGTCGGCATAATTGCCGGAGATATCGGTGGCGCGGTATTTCTCGGTTGAAACCGCCATGATCTTCAGCTCGATGGCCATGGAGAAATTGTTCAACAGGATGGACAGGATGGGAATGCGTTCCCGCACCGCCGTTTCAAAATCCATGCCCGTGAAGCCAATGGCCGCATCGCCCCATACATTGATGCACAGGGCCTGTGGACGGGCCAGCTTGGCCCCCATGGCCAGGCCGAGACCGTAACCAAGCTGGGTTGTCTTGCCCCAACCGATATAGCTGAGCGGCTTTGTCGATCGCCAGAACGGCGTCAGTTGATCGCGCGGAGACCCGGCATCATGAGTGATGACGGTGTTGTCCTTGTCCACGGTGTTCTGCAAATCCCACAGCACCCGGTAGGGCGACAGCGGGTTCTGGTCGGAGGTCAGCTTGGGCATCCACCCAGCCAGCCATTCCTCGTGCATGGCGGCGATCTCGGCCGCGACCGGTGCCTGGTCACGGGGCCCGTCCAGGCGTTCGCCAACCGCCGCGATCAGCGCGTCCAGGGTCAGGGCGGCATCGCCGAGCAAACAAATTTCCGCCGCAATGTCCTTGTTCAGATCCAGGGGATCCAGGGTGGCGTGGATGAAGCGCTTGCCCTTGGGCATGGCGATGGCGAAACTGGATTCGGTGAAACTGCACCCGATGCCGAAGATAACGTCCGCAGCATGCAGAAAATGATGCACCTGTTTGGGAAAGGCCAGGCCGCCGGAACCAAGCGATAGGGGGTGATCCTCGGGAAAGGCGCTTTTGCCCCCCAAAGAGGTGGCGACGGGGACCGCCAACATTTCCGCAAGCTGCTGCAATTGCGGCCAGGCCTCGGCGTAATGGATGCCCTGCCCGGCCCAGATCACTGGCTTTTCGGCGGCCACCAGCAGGTCCGCCGCCGCCGCGACCGCATCGGGATCGGGTCCGTAACGGGTACCGGAGACCGGGTTGTAGTCCAGATCGACCGTCATTTCCTCTTGAAACACGTCGGTGGGGATCTCCACCACGCAAGGGCCGCCCCGGCCATTGCGCAATTGGGTGAAGGCCCGGCGCATGATGTTGGGCACTTCGTCGGCCGAAGTTACCGGTTCGGTGGTCTTGGCCACATCGGCCATGGCCTCAGTGGAATTGAAGTTGGGGCGGATATGGGCCAGGCGCCGGGCATAGCCCATGGGCAACACCAGGATCGGCACCCCCTCGCCAAAGGCTTGCGCCACGCCGCCATAGGCGTTCTCGGCGCCGGGTCCGTGTTGCATGGCAAAGACGCCGATGTTCTTGCCGGAACTCATGCGCGACATGGCATCGGCCATGTGCAATCCGATCCGTTCCTGGCGCACGATTATGGGACGAATATCCCAGCGCGCGGCATATTCCAGAACATGATTGACGGGGTAGCCGATAATGCAATCGACCCCTTCCCGCTTGAGAATTTCAACAATGGCTTCGACGGCTTTCACGGCGCGGGCACTCCTATGCAGTTTTGCCCAATGATGCCACGCTCCTGCCGCGCCGCCAAATGCTGATTGCCGGTCGTAGTGCTAGTTGGCGCGAATTCGCACCGGCAGGGACCGAATGCCGCGAATGAAGTTTGAATAAAGCCGCACGGGCGGGCCCATGACCTCGATCTTCAAATCAAGGTCGAGGATTTCCCGCCACAGGATTTCCAGCTGCAATTCCGCCAGGCGGTCGCCAACGCAGCGATGGATGCCGGCCCCGAAGGACAGATGACGCCGCGCCTTGGGCCGGTCGATGATGAATTGATCGGCATTCGGTATGGCGCTTTCATCATAATTGCCCGATAGATACCACATCACCACCCGGTCGCCCTTGGCGATTTTATGGCCCGACAATTCGGTATCCTTCATTGCGGTGCGGCGCATGTGAATGACCGGCGTCTGATAGCGGATAATTTCCGGCACCAGGCTTTTGACCAGATCGTGGTCGGCGCGAAGCTTTGCCATTTCGCCGGGTGCCTCGGCAAAGGCCAAAAGACCGCCGCTCATGGAATTGCGGGTGGTGTCGTTGCCGCCAACGATCAGCAGGGCAATATTGCCGATGAATTCCCGCGGCGGCATGTTGGCCGTGGCCTCGGAATGGGCCATCATGGAAATCAGGTCAAAGGTCGGTTCCGCCGCCTCGCGCTGCTTCCACAGATCGCCGAAATAGGCCGCCATCTCGTGCAGGTGGCCCATGCGCTCTTCCTGGCTTTTGATCACGGCATCCTCCGAGCCGATATCGGCGATGGCGACGTCGGACCAAAAACTCAACTTGCGCCGGTCCTCAAACGGGAAATCGAACAAGGTGGCCAGCATCATGGCGGACAGTTCAGTGGCGACCAGATCAACCCAATCGAAGGTCTCGCCGCGGGGCAGGTTTTCTAGAACGTCGACCGTGCGCTGGCGGATCAGATCTTCCATATTGCGCAAGTTGGACGGCGCCACGATAGGGGCGACGGTCTTGCGTTGGGCCGTGTGGCGGGGCGGATCCATGCGAATGAAATTCGGCAGTTCTTCGCCGGCGGGCTGGTCGTCGATACGGATACCGCCCATGTCGGAGGCGGAGGAATAGGTGCCATGATCCAATTCAACCTGCATGATCTCGTCATAGCCGCTTAAACACCAATAGGGCCCATGGGGGCTTTCGGCGCAATAATTCACCGGCGCCTCGCGGCGCAGGCGGGCAAAAACTTCGCGCCAGGCATCCGCCTGGTAGATGGCGGGATCGCTCACATCGATGTTATTCAGATCGCGAGCCGGAATATTGTCCCGCAGGTTGTCAGTCGTCACCATTGAAAATTCCACATGCCGCGCAAATGATCGGCAAACCTAGCACGACCAGAGGGCGCGGCAAATACTCACCTAATGACCAAACGACCGCGACAATGCCGCCGACAGGGCGTTGCCGTCATAGGGTTTGCGCAACACCAGCGCCCCATCTTCCAACTGGCCTGTTTGGGCCACGATTTCGTCGCTGTAGCCGGTTGTGTAGATAACATTCAGTGTCGGCAGGCGACGGCGCAATCGCCCGGCATGACAATATCCGTGAACAATAAGTCAATACGTTGGCCATGCTCGGATTGTGACAGGGCCTCGGTGCCGTCCGAGGCCACCACCACATTGTAACCAAGACCGACGATCTGGTCACGCAAGGCGTCGCGAATGTCGGGATCATCCTCTACCAGAAGAATCGTGCTGCGATCCGTATCCGCCCGGACTTTAGGCGATATTTCGCCGCCGCCGGGTTGCGGCGGGCGGTCCGTCCCAGATTGGCGTTCCACCGACGGCGCCATGCGGGGTAGGTACAGCCGTACGGTGGTTCCCTGACCCGGTTCACTTTCGATATGGGCAAATCCACCCGATTGCTGGGCGAAGCCATAGACCATGCTGAGGCCAAGGCCCGTGCCCTTACCCACATCCTTGGTGGTGAAAAAGGTTCAAAGGCGCGCGCTTCTCCTCTACAT
>JAPYUH010000455.1 GCA_029936195.1 Alphaproteobacteria bacterium | reverse complement strand
TATTACCGCTCGTTGGTATAAGTCTATCTGTTGGATGCCGTCGGCTCGAACCCCGCGGCGCGGTCATCGCGGCCGGTGACCACCAGTTCCGAGGCGGGGTCGCCGGCGACGCGGGTATGCCGCAGAACACGGGCTTCGTTGTAATCATAGGGTTGGGCGGCATGCAGGCAGCAGCGGTTGTCCCACATGAACAGATCGCCCGGCGACCAGGTATGCGTATAGGTGCGCGGCGGCTGGCAGGCGAAGTCGAGCAGTTCATCCAGCAAATCCTGGGCCTCGTCATCGGCCATGCCGGGGATGGCATAGGCATGGCGGCCAATGAACAGGGACTTGCGCCCCGTGACCGGGTGGGTGTTGACCAGGGGCCGCAGTGGCGCGCCCTTGGTATGGAAGCCATAGCCGGCCCCGGTCTGGACGATAAAGCCGTTCTTGGCCTGTGACTGATACAGCGAATGATAGGCCGACAGCCCCTCGATGCGGTCTTTCATGGCTTGGTCCAGATCATCGTAGGCGGCCCGCATATCGGCCACCGCCGTCTCGCCGCCACTGGACGGCACGGTCAGGGCCGACAACATGGAAGCCTTGGCGGCGAGCGGCATGTAGGAACTGTCCGTATGCCAGCCTTCGTTGCCGCGCAGGGATTTGTAGCGATGCTCGTCGGGCTGCATGATCGAACCATCGGGCTTTTGGTTGCTGACATGGACGGCCTTGGCCTTGGGGTCGTCGCGCAGCAGCTCGATCTCGCCGAACCGGTTGGCAAAGGCGACCTGGCTCTCGTCGTTTAGGTTCTGCCCGGGAAAGACCAGGGCGGCATATTCATGAAACGCCGCCTCGACACTGTTCCAGGCCGCAGCGTCCATATCGGCCAGATCAACATCGGTGACAATTGCGCCAACGGTAGCGTCAAGAGGTGTAATGGTCGGTTGCATGATAGGTTCCTCAATAACGTTTTGCCCCATTATGGCCGGCCATGAGCGATTATGGCAAGGTTTGGTATTGTTCGGTCGGCATTGTTCCGAAACTCGAAAACCAATACCTGCTGTTTCAATATGAAATATGCCGGAAGTTTGCCAAATTAGACATGACGACTGTTGAATTTCGATACGCGAAAAACTTCAACCGACAACGTAGTTGGTTCGCCGTCACTGTAATGGCTCAATCTTCCGGCAAACCCGCCGCGCGCAGGGCGACCAGCGGACGTGGCGAACGACATCGCCAATATGCGCGATGCCGGTATCCGTCAATTCATAGCCGACTTTGTTGGTCCGGCGGCGGAAGGCAGCGCCAACGCGGAGCGATTCATGACAGAGGTCGTTCCTCTGCTCGGGTGATTTGCTTTACGCCAAGGGCCAAGGAAAACCATGTGTATGATACACAGAGCCGAATAGCGGCTCTTGGCACACATAGCGCTGGTGTTGGTCGAATTTTCCAGCTTGTGAGAAATCGTGGCGTCGATCCGCGGCTCCATAACGCGGCGCCACTTGGCCGGCAATGACCACGCCGACCC
>JAPYUH010000204.1:2869-7227 GCA_029936195.1 Alphaproteobacteria bacterium | reverse complement strand
CTAGCTCTTCAGTAATTTGCGCACGGGAGCGGCGGCGGTGACCTTGCCCCGGCCCCGGTAGTCTTCGTGGTTCTGTTCGATATCGGCCAGCTTGTAGAGATAATTGACCATCAGACCCGCCGCGCCCTCCATGCCGTTGGCGGAGGTATCGCCCAACCAGTTGATCCGTTCCAACCGCGCCCCATTGGAGAGATGAAAATTCTGCACGGGATCCAGGGCCCGCTGGCCGCGCTTTTCGTTCAACAGATACCGCGCCGCCAAGGGTTCCAGCACCGGGCGCAGGGCGGCAACGGCAGCCTCGTCCCGGTGCCAATCATGACGCGCCAGAAGGCTGCGCAGACCCTCGCGCCCGCTGCCCGTGCCCGCCGCTTCTGCCAAGGCACCGTCCTGGACCAATTCCCACGGCACGACTTCGATCTGCTCCAGCATTTTGTCGAGCCAACGGCGGAACCCAGGCACTGGCGATAGGGTGGCGAAGGTTTTCAGGTTGGGCAGTTCGGCGCGCAATTCATCGACCACCCGCTTGATCAGAAAATCACCGAAACTGACCTGGGCCAGGCCGGCCTGGGCATTGGAGATGGAATAAAAGATTGCCGCATCCGCCTTGCCCGGATCGCCTTCCGGTGCATGCAGATCCAATAGGTCCTGGACATTGTCCGCCATGCCGCTGACCAGGGCGACCTCGACAAAGATCAGCGGCTCGTCGGGCATGCGGGGATGGAAAAAGGCAAAGCAGCGGCGGTCCGAATCCAGCCGGTTCTTCAGATCATCCCAACTGCGGATTTCATGCACCGCTTCGTAGGCCATGAGTTTTTCCAGCAAAACCGCCGGCGCATCCCAGGTGATGCGGCGCAAATTCAGGAACCCGATATCAAACCACGAGGTTAACAGTTCCCGCAGATCGTCGTTCAGGGGCCGCAGTTCCGGCATCTCTCCCAGTAGGGAAATAATTTCGGCCCGCATATCAACTAAAAACTTAACACCTTGAGATAATGCATTGAATTGTTTTAATAAAGTTACACGTCGATGGATCAACGCGGCGCGCAATTCCCGCTCCGCCCGGCCGCTGTCCGCGCCGGGTTCCAAGGCCTGAAAGGCACCCATGGCCGCGTCCAGGCGGGCCCGGTCGACGCCATAATCGGTGGCCAGCAAGGCCAGAAAGCGGCGCCGGCCGTCGGGGTCCAGGTTGAGATAAAAATGGCCGAGATCGGCGGCCCTGGCCCGGGCGGAGACCTCGCCGCCGCGCCGCTCCAGGCAATCTTCAATGCGCTGTTTCAGCTTTTCGACGCCGGCCTCGTTCAACGCCACGCCGGCTTCGTCCGACGGCGCAGTGCCGAACAGCGCCCGGCGCAGGGGCGCGAAGGTTCGATCGAACAGGCTTTCTCGATACAGCATTGTTAATCCAAAATTATGTGACCAGATGATGACATGGGGGTCTTACCAATTTATGCAACCGGTCAAATTGCCTCAGGCCCGTAATTGCACCAGAACCTCGGGCAAACCGGGGCTCAGATCTTCCGCCGTCAATCCGGGGCCGAAATTTCGGGCCGCCTCGCCGTGCAGCCAGCAGGCCGCCGCCGCCGCCTCGAAGGCGGGAACGCCCTGGGCCAACAACCCGGTGCAAAGCCCCGCCAGAACATCGCCCGAGCCCGCCGTGGCCAAATCGGGCGGGCCATTCGTGTTGATCACGCAGCGCCCATCGGGTGCGGCGATAACCGTGTCGGGACCTTTCAACAAAACCACGGCGCCGCATGCCCTGGCCGCCCGTTGGCTCCGCCGCACTTTGTCGCCCTGGCCCTCGAACAGGCGGCCGAACTCTCCCTCGTGGGGGGTCAGAATGCAATTCTCGTGCAATTTGGCAAACAGGCCCTTGCGGGCCTTGGCGAATGCGGTGATGGCATCGGCGTCAAGCACCACTGATTTCTTCAGAGCCAACGCCGCCAAGACATTGTCCCGCATCCCCTTGTTCACACCACCACCGGGACCGAGGCAGACGGCATTGCGCCGGGGATCGTTCAGCAGGGCGCGGAAATCCTTCCCATCGCGCCAGGGGTCGATCATCACGGCGGTCAAATGGGCGGCGTTTTCGGCCACGGCGGATTTTGGCGAGGCCACCGTCACCAGCCCCGCGCCGACCCGCAGGGCCGCACCGGCGGCAAGCCGCGCCGCACCTGTTTTGCCCGCGCCGCCACTCAATACCACCGCATGGCCCCGGCTGTATTTATGCCCCATGGGCGAGGGCGGCGGCCAGGCGGACAGCCAAAGGCCGGGATTATTTTCCAGGATACAAGGGCCGATAGTTTTCAGCACGGCGTCGGGTATGCCAATATCGACAACCCGCAACGCGCCGCACAGACCCCGGCCGGGGTAGAGCAGATGGCCGCTTTTCGGGCGAAAAAATGTGACCGTCAGGGCGGCTTGCGGCGCATGGGAGAGGACCTCGCCACTGTCGCCCTGAACGCCGGACGGCATATCAACGGCAACGATGGGAAGGCCGCGATCTTCGACGGCTTGCAATATCTGGCGGGCGGCACCGCCCAAACCCCGCGACAGGCCGGCCCCAAATAGCGCATCAACCACCAGTGCCGCGCCGTCGAGGGCCATTTCGTCCAAGGGAACGACCCTGCCCCGCCAGCGTTTCGCCATGAGGGCCGCATCACCCGGCAATTCCGCGCGATTGCCCAGCAACGCGACCTTGACCCTTGCGCCGGCTTTTTTCAGATGCCGGGCAATGACAAAGCCATCGCCGCCATTGTTACCGGGGCCGCACAGGACCGCGGTGGGCTGCACGCCAAATTGATTCAGGATCGCCCGGGCCACCTCCCGTCCCGCCGCTTCCATCAGGCTTTCACCGCTGATACCCAGCGCAATGGCGGCCCGGTCGGCGGCGTACATCTGCTTGACAGATAGAACCTCCGCCATGGCTGCTATAGGTCGGGCCGGCGATCTTGCGGCCGGGCCGCCTCGAATGCCCTTGCGGCGCGCAGCACAAGATCCTCGCGGAAGTTATCGGCGACGATTTGCAGGCCCACGGGCAAGCCGGCGGCGGTAAACCCACAGGGGATGGAGCAGGCCGGCTGCTGACCGAGGTTGAAGGGAAAGGTGAAGGGTGTCCAATCGGTCCAATAGGTATCGTCGGCGGGGTGGCCCGGCGGCTGCAAATGCCCCACGTCAAAGGCCGGCACCGCCAGGCTGGGGGTCAGCAACAAGTCAACATCCCGGAAAAATTGACGCAATTGCAGACACAGGGCAGTCCGTCCGTCCATCGCGCGCATATAGTCCAGGATCGAGAGTTTCTGACCATCGGCGACGATTTCCGCCAATTCCGGTTCCAGCTTGGCTTTTTGGTCGTCTGCCAAATGGGCAAAAGCGCCGGCGGCACCGGCCCACCAATGAGCCTTGAAGATCGCCTTGGGGTTTTCGATGCCAGGGTCGCGCCGTTCCACCACCGCGCCCAGTTCGGTGAAGGCGGCGACCGCCTCTTCGACAATTCGGGCCAACTCGTCGTCCACCTTCGCATAGCCCAGGTCGGGGCTGAAGGCGACCTTCAAACCGTTGATGCCATCATCCAGGCCTTGCGTGAAATCGATGCCCTGATAGGGCAATGCGGTAGGATCCCGATGGTCGGGTTCCGACAGCACATTCAGCATTAGGGCGGCATCGGCCACGGTGCGGGTCATGGGGCCGACATGTGAGAGCGTGCGCATGGCGCTCTCGGGATAGACCGGCACCCGGCCGTAGTTTGCCTTGATGCCAAAAACCCCGGTGAAACCGGCGGGTATGCGGATCGAACCACCGCCGTCGGAGCCCACCGCCAATGGCCCCATATACGCGGCCAGGGCGGCTGAGGCACCGCCAGAGGAGCCGCCGGGGGTTTTCGCCAGGTTCCAAGGGTTGCGGGTAATGCCGCTCAAGGCACTTTCAGTCAGGCCCTTCCAGCCAACTTCCGGCGTCGTGGTCTTGCCCAGGAAAACGGCGCCATGCTCCCGCAGGCGGGCCACGCAGGGCGCATCTTCATCCCACGGCCCGGCTGGGTCCACGGTCAACGATCCCTTCAGGGTGGGCCAGCCCTTGGTCAGCACCAGATCCTTCAATGTGGTTGGCACGCCGTCCAACAGACCCAGGGGGGCGCCCTTGGCCCAGCGCGCCTCGGATGCCTTGGCCGCCGTCAGGGCGCCGTCATCGTCAATGATCATGAAGGCGTTGATCTTGTCATTGACGGCGTGAATGCGGTCCAGCACCGCCCGTGTCGCCTCCACGGGGGAAAACCGCCCCTCGCGGTACCCCGCCAGCAGATCCACGGCGCTCATATGGATCAAATCACGGTCCATGATTACCCTATCCCCTTGGTTTCAAGC
>JAPYUH010000204.1:0-2769 GCA_029936195.1 Alphaproteobacteria bacterium | reverse complement strand
CTTGGTTTCAAGCCTTTGGGTTCATCCCCTTGGATTCCAGGCCCGGCTTTGGGCGCGGATGCGGTCCATGTCGCGGACCGACAATTGACCGCGCAGTTTATCAAAATGCCACTCTGCCAACCCGGGGTTCTGCACCGCGCCCAGCAGGGCCCAGAAATAGGCCTTGGCCGGATCCGCCGCGACCCCCTCGCCCAGCAGATACATGCGCGATAGCATCAGCTGGGCATCGCCGTTGCCCCCCTCCGCCGCCTGGCCAAAATGATAGGCCGACGTGGCCAGGTCCCGGACCACGCCGTCGCCGCGGTAGTAGACAAAGCCCAGACTGTATTTTGCCTTGTCCAGCCCCGCCGCCGCCGACTGGGCGAACAATTCAGAGGCCCGGACCCGATCCTGTTTTACGCCCTTGCCGAAATAGTAAAGGTAGCCAAGGTTGCGCATGGCCTTGGCATTGCCCAAATTCACGGCGCGGCGGAACAAATCGGCGGCCGCGGCGAAGTCCCGCTCAACGCCGCGCCCCCGTACATGAAGCTGGCCCAGATTGCGCATCGCCTTGGCATTTTCCTGCGCCGCCGCCCGCCGATACCAAGCCGCCGCCGCTGTTGTATCCCGTGCAACAGCCTCGCCTAATTCGAAATAAACGCCGACGACGCGCTGTGCTTCGCCATGGCCCTGCGCCGCCGCTTTCCCGAACCAGCCCAGTGCCACCCCGCGATCGCGCTTGACGCCCTGACCGCGGTCATAAAGCAGGCCCAGCCAATACTGAGCCTCCGCCAGGCCGGCTTCGCCAGCCTTTTGAAAGCTCCTGTAGGCGCGGCCAAAATTACCTTTTTCATAGTCGCCGTGCGCACTGGTCAGATCAATGGTCTGCGCAGCCACGCGCGGCGCCATGATTTCAGTGCCGAGAAGGCCAACTAACAGGGCAATAAAACAAAAAATTTGGATAATCCGCGCCATGGGCCCACCTTACGTTGCCTGCTGCACGGGAACAAGTGAACAGCGTATTTGCGAAATTGATCAGAATATATCCCGCAACAAAACAAAATGCCGAGCCGCGCCCGTTTTTTCCCAGGCCCGGCAAACATGCTATGATGGCCAAAATGTACCTAAGTCGGGAGGAAATATCATGGAATTCGATATCATGGCCAGGGCATCGACCTGGGCCGACGCCGCCGAGTTGGCCAAACGCCTGGAAGCCGGGGGTTTTTCCGGAATGTTGATGACGGAAGGCAGCCAGGTACCCTGGATGGTTATCGCGGCGGCCGCCATGGCCGCGCCCAGTTTGCATTTTTCCACCGGTATCGCCGTGGCTTTTCCGCGCAGCCCCATGATGTCGGCCCAGATCGCCTGGGAATTGGCCCGCAATACACAAGGCCGCTTTCGCCTCGGCCTGGGCAGCCAGGTCAAGGCCCATATCGTCCGCCGCTACGCCTCGCAATTCGACCGCCCCGCACCGCAAATGAAGGATTATCTGAAAGCCGTGCGCGCCTGCCTCAAGGCCTTCCGCCGGGAGGGGCCGCTGCAGCATGAAGGCGAATACTACAATCTCAGCCTGCTGCCCGACCAATGGACGCCATCGGGCCATGACCATGAAGACGTGAAGATCGATATCTCCGCCGTCGGCCCCTACATGATCAAGGTGGCGGGCGAGCTGGCCGATGGCATCCACGTCCACCCCATGCATTCCATGCCCTACATCGATAACCGCGTCCTGCCGGGCCTGGCGGAAGGCGCCGCCAAGGCGGGGCGCGCGCCCGCCGAGATCGACCTGATCGTCCCCGTCATGGCCATCCCCGGCGACAGCCTGGAAGAGCAGGCCACCGCGACCTTGAAGGCGAAAACCCAGATCGGCTTTTACGGGGCCACTCCCAATTATGCCTTTCAGTTCGAGGACCTAGGCTATCACGGCATGCGCGACACCTTGCGCGATCACATGCGCAGCGGCGACATGGAAGCCCTGGTCGCCTTGATCGATGACGAGATGCTGAACCAGTTTGCCCTGCCCGCCCGCTGGGACGACATGGCCGACAAACTCATCGCCCGCTACAAGGGTAAGGCGGCGCGCCTGGTGATGTACCATGCGGAAGAAAGTATCCGTGAGAACCCGGCCAACATGGACAAATGGTGCGAAATCGCCCGCGCCGTGCGAGCGGCTTAACCGTCCCAGACCTCGTTCGGCAAGGGCAGGCCGGCAAGTTCGCGGTCGCCGATGGGCTGATCGGCCACGATCCCCATGCCGTCGAGAATGAACAGCAGTTGCCGCACATGCTGGCCGGTATGCCAAGTGGTCCGCTCCAACGTCTCGTGCAGGGATTGCGGTCCGTAATACGTCGACACGGTCGCGGTAAAATCCATCTTCCCGCCGGTGGTTTCCCACCAGGCAAGGAGGTTCGATCGCGTCACCTCGCCGTCATCGGCAATATCGGCGAAAGTGACGAGGTCATCGCCGGGGCTCTCCCCCAACTTTTCGTAGGTTAATTCCTGGCCGGAGGCGACACCAAGAAAAGCGCGGCTGATCTGGAACAAATGATAGGTCAGATCGCGGTAGCTGCGCGGGCGGCCGGGCAATTGTGCCTGCATTTCACTGTCGGGCAGTTGCCGCAGATAACGTTGCGCGGCACTCAGGATCCAGTCCAGGCGTTGCACCAATTCCTCCGGCGGCAACATACCGGGGCCCTGATCGTCCAGGCCAAGGAATGCGCCGACGTCCCGCAGGGACAGCCCCATGACATAGTCCTTGCCCTTGGCCACCACGGGCACGGTGCGCACGCC
>JAPYUH010000203.1 GCA_029936195.1 Alphaproteobacteria bacterium | reverse complement strand
GCACGTGGCATCTTGGCCCCGGCCCGTAACAGAACCTGTAGCAGAAGGGTGTCGGCAGGGTGGTTCGCTTCGAAAATGTTGGTGTCCGCTATGGCGTGGGGCCGGAAGTACTGCGCGATATTAATTTGCATATCGAGCCGGGCGGTTTCTATTTTCTGACTGGGGCCTCGGGCGCCGGCAAATCCTCGCTGTTGAAGCTGATGTATTTGGCCCTGTTCCCCTCGCGCGGCTATATGCAGATCTTTGGCGAGGATATCGCGCGCACCCACCGGCGCAAATTGCCGGCCCTGCGGCGGCGCATCGGCGTGGTGTTTCAGGATTTCCGCCTGCTGCCTAATTTGTCCATTTTCGACAATGTGGCCCTGCCGCTGCGCATCGCGGGCGACGATGAAAAACGCACCCGCAACAATGTTTCCGAACTGCTGGACTGGGTCGGCCTGGGCGCCCGCCTGAACGATAGTCCCGACACTTTGTCGGGGGGCGAACAGCAGCGCGTGGCCATTGCCCGGGCCGTGATCTCGAAACCCAGCCTGCTGTTGGCGGACGAGCCCACGGGCAACGTGGATGACCGCATCGCCTACCGCCTGGTGCGTCTGTTCGAGGAATTGCACCGTTCCGGCACGGCGGTGGTGGTGGCGACCCATAACGATTCCCTGGTGCGGCGTTTCTCGCACCCGGTGCTGACCCTGGCGGACAACATGCTGCATGCCGGCGGCGCCCCCGCCAAAGGCGCCGCTGGTGCTCCCGCAAAAGGCGCCGGGGCAAATTCACGGCGGGAGAAATAGAACGCCATGGCGGGGCCGGATCTGATACCCGATTCGGAAGGGGCGGGGCGCTTCTTGCCCTGGGTGGTGGCGGTAATGGTGTTCTTCGCCGCCCTGGCCGGTGCCGCCGGGCTGGCCCTGCATCAGGCGACGGGCACGTGGCGCAATGATCTGGCCAACACGATTACCATAGAGATTCCACCCGGTGGAACCCCATCCGGCGCCCAGGCAATGGTCGCCGCCGTTACGACGGCCCTGCGCCAGACCGCCGGCATTGATCAGGTGCGGCCCCTGGCGATGGCCGAGATCGCGGCGCTGCTGCAACCCTGGCTGGGCGGCGGCGGTTTGATTGATGAGCTGCCCTTGCCGCGTTTGATCGATGTTCACCTCTCGCCCGATGACCCGGCGGATCTGGCGCTCTTGGCGAAACGGCTGGCCGCCATCGGGCCCGATATCCGCATTGACGACCACCAGATCTGGCTGGGCAAGTTGATTCGGCTTAGCCGGTCCCTGCAATGGATGATGCTGGCCTGTCTGGCGATGATCGGTTTCGCCACCTGCGCCGTCGTCATCTTTGGTACTCGGGCGGCCTTCACCGCCCATCTGGAAGTGGTCAAGCTGTTGCATGTCATGGGCGCCCGGGACGGCTATATCGCCCGGCTGTTTCTGTGGCGGGCCCTGACCATGGGCCTGAAGGGCGGCTTGATCGGTCTCGGCGTGACGGCCATGGCCTTGTACGCCCTGTCGCGACTGGCCGCCGATTTGGAAGGGCCATTGTTCGGCAATCTGACCCTGACGCCGCTGGGTTTGCTGGCGCTGGCCTGTCTGCCCCTGGTGGCGGCACTTTTGACCGCCCTGGCCGCGCGCTACACCGTTCTGCGCGAATTGTCGCGGATGCCCTGAACCATGATGCCCATGACGCCAGGGGGATCACGGTTGCTATCGAGGCTGGGCTTGACGGTGCTGGCGCTGGCTCTGCTCTGGCTGGGCGGCTTCCTGAATTTCGCCGCTCAACTGCCCCGGCAAGACAGCCAAGGGCCAGACGTCAGTTTGGAGAGTAGTGATGCCATCGTCGTTTTGACCGGCGGCACCGGCCGGCTGCGGGTGGGATTGCGATTATTGGCGGCGCGGCCGGGGGGACGGATGCTGATATCGGGTGTAAAGACAGGCATCTCGGCGACGGAACTGCAAACCCGGCAAACGGAGGCGGCGGGTTTGTTCAGTTGTTGTATCGACCTCGGCTATCAGGCCCATGATACCCGGGGCAACGCCATCGAGACGACTTTATGGATGGACCGCCACGGCTTTCACAGCCTGCATCTGGTCACTGCCTCCTATCACATGCCGCGCAGCCTGTTATTGTTTCAACAGGCCATGCCGGATGTCGCCCTGCGGCCCGTACCGGTTTTCCCAAAGCATGTGAAACTGGCCCAATGGTGGCTGTTTCCCGGGACCATGAGATTGCTGGCGGTGGAATACAGCAAATATCTGCTCAGCCTTCTCCAAGTGCGCCTGATCGGTCCGGTGGGTTAGGATACAGCCATGGCCATGATACGTTCCACTCTGTTTAATGGGCTGTTTTATGTCTGGTCGGTTTGCATGGTGGTGCTGTTTGCGCCGGCCTTGCTGCTGCCCTATCAGGTCACCGTCTGGGGGCAACGGCAATGGGCCAGGGGGGTCAATTGGCTGATGGGTCTAAGCGCCGGCATCCAGGTGGAATTCCGTGGCCTGGAATATCGGCCAACAGGCAAGGCCGGGGACGGCGCCATCGTCGCCGCCAAGCATCAATCGGCCTGGGACACCCTGATCTGGCACCATATTTTGGATGACCCCGCCGTGGTCATGAAGAAGGAACTATTGTCGATCCCCATTTATGGCTGGATGTGCCGCAAGACCCGGATGATTTCCGTGGACCGCAAGGCCGGCACCAAGGCCTTGCGCGCCATGCTGACCGATGCCAAGGCGGCCACCGATCTGGGCCGGCCCATCGTGATCTTTCCCCAAGGCACCCGCGCCGCGCCGGGCGCGTCCGTGGCCGATGTCCCCTATCAGCCGGGCGTCTCCGCCCTGTATCGCGGCCTGGATGTCCCCGTGGTGCCCGTGGCCTTGAATTCCGGTCTGTTCTGGCCCCGGCGGCAGTTCTTGCGCCGGCCCGGCACCATCGTTCTGGAGTTCCTCGAGCCCATTCCCCCGGGCCTGCCGCGCAAGGCATTCGACGTCCTGTTGCAGGCCCGCATCGAAGGCGCCACGTTGGCCCTTGAGAGGGAAGCTGATATTGACAAATGACACGGATTAGGGCACAAATTTAAGCATAGCACATAACAAGAACAAAATTACGAACCTGTTGTTTTTAGAGGTCTCCATGCCAACTGTCGCGCCGATATCCCAACAGATTTGGGACATGAAATACCGCCTTCGCGGCGACGACGGCAAGGCCGTGGACAATACCATCGAGGGTAGCTGGGCCCGTGTCGCGGCGGCCCTGGCGGCGGCGGAAGCACAACCTGAAACCTGGGAACAGCCGTTTTTTCAGGCCCTGAGCGATTTTCAATTCCTTCCCGCCGGACGCATTCTGGCCGGTGCGGGGGCGGGCCGCAATGTCACGCTGTTTAACTGTTTCGTCATGGGAACGATCCCGGATGATATGTCCGGAATTTTTGAAAACCTGCGCGAGGCGGCCCTGACCATGCAGCAGGGCGGCGGCATCGGCTATGATTTTTCCACCCTGCGCCCGAATGGCGCCAGGGTCGAGGGGGTGGGTGCGGATGCCTCCGGGCCGTTGACCTTCATGGATGTCTGGGATGCCATGTGCCGCACCATCATGTCGGCGGGCCACCGGCGCGGCGCCATGATGGCCACCCTGCGCTGCGACCATCCCGATATCGAGGCCTTTATCAAGGCCAAGCAGGACCCGGGCCGCCTGCGCATGTTCAATCTGTCCGTATTGGTGACGGATGCCTTCATGGCGGCGGTCAAGAACGATGCCCCGTGGGAATTGCAATTCAACGGTCGCACATACGACAACATTCGCGCCCGCGATCTGTGGGACAGCATCATGCGGGCCACCTACGCCTACGCCGAACCGGGCGTGATCTTCATTGACCGCATTAATCAGCGCAATAATTTACATTATTGCGAAGATATTAATTCTAGTAATCCATGTGGAGAGCAACCGTTGCCGCCCTATGGGGCCTGTCTGCTGGGTTCGGTTAATCTGGCCAAATTGGTCGATCGACCGTTCGCCCCCGATGCCGCCCTGGATCTGGATGCCTTGCGGGATCTGGTCACCACCGCCATCCGCATGCTGGATAATGCCATCGATGTTTCCCGCTTTCCCCTGCCGCAGCAGGCCGACGAGGCGCGGGCCAAGCGGCGCATCGGCCTGGGCGTCACCGGTCTGGCGGATGCCTTGATTTTCTGCCGGACGCGCTATGGCTCGGACGGGGCGGTGACGTTGGTGCAAACCTGGATGGCGGCGATCCGCCGGGCCGCCTATCTGGCCAGCGTGGAACTGGCCAAGGAAAAAGGTGCTTTCCCCCTGTTCGAGCGGGAGGCTTATTTGGCCGGCGAGAGCATCATGGAGCTGGACGAAGACGTGCGCGCGGCCATTGGCGAACACGGCATCCGCAATGCCCTTCTAACCTCCATCGCGCCAACGGGCACCATCTCCATCTTCGCCGACAATGTCTCTTCGGGCCTGGAGCCGGTCTTTGCCTTTACCTATCGCCGCCACGTCACCATGCCCGACGGCAGCCGGCGGGAGGAGGCCGTCTCCGACTACGCCTACCGGCGGTTCCGCGCCGAATTCGGCGAGGCGGCGCAATTGCCGGACTATTTCGCGACCGCCGCGGCCCTGACGCCCTCCGATCACGTGCGCATGCAGGCGGCCGTCCAGACCTACATCGACGCCTCCATCTCCAAGACCATCAATCTGCCCGAGGATATCTCGTTCGAGGCATTTAAAGATGTCTACATGCAGGCCTACGATAGCGGCTGCAAGGGCTGCACCACCTACCGCCCCAACGAGGTCACGGGCGCCGTGCTGGAGACGGATGAAGAAGCCAAACCGCTGCTGCCCTCTTTGCCCGTCGAGCCGGAATTGCCCCTGGAACCACCCGAGGCCCGGCCCAGGGACGAGCTGGACGCGGGCGGCGTGGTCTATATGACCCAGCCCCTGGCCCGGCCCGGCGCCCTTCAGGGCCGCACCTATAAGATCAACTGGCCGGAAAGCGACCACGGTATTTACATCACCATCAACGACATCGTCCAGGACGCCCGCGTGCGTCCGTTCGAAGTCTTTATCAACTCTAAGAATGTCGAGCATTTCGCCTGGACCGTGGCCCTGACCCGGATGATCTCGGCCGTCTTCCGCCGGGGCGGCGATGTCTCTTTCGTGGTGGAGGAATTGAAGGCCGTGTTCGACCCGCGGGGGGGCTATTGGGTCGACGGGCGCTATATCCCCTCCCTCTTGGCGGCCATTGGCGAGGTGATCGAGCGGCACATGATCGCCATCGGCTTCATCGCCAACCCCAACGCGGACCCTGAGGCCGAGGTGCTGGCGATTGCCGTGCCCGCGTCGGGCGGGCAAGCGACCACCCCCCAATTTCCCCATGGGCGCGGCTGCCCCAAATGCGGCACGCCTGGCCTGATCCGCCAGGAAGGCTGCGAGACCTGTGTGTCGTGCGGCTATTCAAAGTGCAGTTGATGCGAATCTAACCCGTGCCGCCTTGCGCTGCCAATGTCTATTTTACCAGCAACATCCTACCTTGGTATCAGGCTCATTCCGACATTCCAGCAAGCTTCAGGCCTTCGGCATAGTGCAAGGTGAATTCATTCTTGATGAAACTCCCTGTGTTCCACATGTATCCCAGAGTTCTTCCCGGATCTATGCGAAGAATATTGTCGACGGCTCCATGGGCTTCCTCTAGCCGGCCCGTATGGGCATAAGCCGAAGCCAAACCACTGAATAGCGTTAGATAGTTTTGGCTTTGCTCAAGCCCCATATTTGCCATTTCAATCGCTTTCCCATATCGCCGCAGCATGACGTTGGCGACCGCGCCTCCGGCGATTGCAGGCAATGTCCAGGGATGTGAGCGGGCAATGGAGATGGATTTTTCCGCGCAGTCCAACGCATTTTGCGGCATCCCCAACCAAACGTAAGACCAGCATGCGAAAACCAGGGTCATGACATCGTTTGGCGCTCTTTGCAGCGCATGGGCCAAAATGCCCGAAAGCGCAACTTCATTATGATCGGCTCGAAATTTGGTGACACCAATCCCGATTTCGAGAAACGGGTTTTTGTTTTTTAGTCCGTCCGCTGTTGCAACCCAGCGTTCGAACCGATCAGAATAGCCGGATAAAGCCGCGCCGTATCCCAGCGGCATCGCCGCCAAATTAGTGGACACTGCAAGCGCGTAGGCATCGGTAAACTCCGGGTCCTTTTCAATTGCCGCGGAAGCGTATCGCAACACCTCCGCAAATGACGAAAGATCATTGTCCTCGACCTTAAGCTGCGCGAGCAACTCACACTCCTCCGCTGACATTTCCACAATCGGCCTGTTGTCAAGATATTGCTTTTGGATTTCGGCGATGGACATGAGGATCATGGAAGCGATCTTGCCGCCAACCTCGTCCTGCCAATCAAAGGCAGCTTCCAGATCGCCATCGAACTTATCGGACCATAGTTCGGCCCCGTCAGCCGTCCGCAGATTTGTTTCGAGCAGCAACTTGCCGCCGCGGCTGCGTAAAATGGATCGGACGATATACTCTGCCATACCGGGGTCATTCGAAACCGTCGTTGATAACCAGTTTATCCCCCTTAGATATCGACTGACATCGCTGGTCAGGGCATCGGTCAATTCCCGTATTTCGTTGCGGCTGTCAGAGCACGAAACAGGCGCAAAAGATATGATGGGTCGTAGCCGGGCCAGCGGCGTCGCTCCGTCGGATTGGGATCCATGGCTGCCCATTTCATTGACCGGTCTATGCGCCGCACGTATCCAGACCTGAACAGGACTATCGATATTTTTCAGTTGCTGAAAGCCGGCGTCTTCGAAGCCGGGCTTCAGGGTACCGTCAAGGCTGCTGTAGACGGCATCGGATATCGCAACCGTGCCCGGCGTGGTGAAAGTCTCAAGCCTGGCAGCCACGTTCACGCAAATGCCGTACGCATCCTCTTCGTCAACGGCAACATCCCCGATATCAATACCCATGCGCAGCTTGATGATATCATGGCCCGCAAGTTGTTGCCGCACTTCGATGGCGCAGTTCACCGCGCCCGCCACCGTCGGGAACTCGGCCAGCCAGCCGTCACCCATACTTTTTATTACCCGGCCCTTATAACCAGACACGGTGGGATTAAACAGATCCGCGCGCAAGGACAAAAGGGCTGCAAGCGGGCCCTCCTCGTCATCGCCCATCAGGCGCGAATAATCGACGACATCGGCTGCCATAATCGCGGCGAGACG
>JAPYUH010000454.1 GCA_029936195.1 Alphaproteobacteria bacterium | reverse complement strand
TCTTTTTTTCATTGCTGTCACAACTTATGGTTAATGAATAGATAACAAGCGCTTTCTGACGTTATAGGACATTTTGGTTTTACTTGCCGCCAGACAAGTGACCGGCATCACAAGGCCGCCCGCCCGGACACGGCCACGGACACAGGGTAGCCAGCCAAGCCACGGCAATCATTCGCTAATTTACGATCAAGGCCGCAAGCTGACGGCCAAGAAAAAGGGGCTAAAGCCTGTCCAAACCGGCCTCGATCCGGTCCATGGCTTGTGACAACTGCGCCTCGGACTTGGCGAAGCACAGCCGCAGGAAGCCTTCGTTGCCGGGGCCGAAGGCCGAACCGGGCGCCACGCCGACCCGGTGCTCGCGGACCAGTTGCTTGGCGAATGCCAGATCGTCCGTTAGGCCGGCGATTTCTGGGAAGGCATAGAAGGCGGCCTTGGGCGCCGCCAGGGTGATGCGGTCGTGGCCGCCCAGGCGCTGATGCACGATATCCCGGCCCCGACGGCAGCGTTCCACCCCGTGCGCCACGAACTCCTCGCCGTCCCGCAGGGCCACGGCGGCGGCATGCTGCACAAATGACGTGGCGCCGGTGTTGTTGATGCCCGAGAGGTCCCCCATTTTGTCACCCAGCTCCGCCGGATGCACCAACCAGCCACAACGCCAGCCGGTCATGCACCAGGCCTTGGACATGGAATGGACCACGTACAGGGCATCGTCCGGTTCGGCGATGGACAGGAACGACGGGGCCACGGGGCGGTCGTAAACAATGCGGTGATAGACCTCGTCCGCGATAATCCAAAGGCCCCGCTTGCGGCAGAAATCCAGCACCTCTTGCTGTTGTTCGGGCTCCATCAACCAGCCGGTGGGATTGGATGGCGAGGCGATGAAGATGGCCTTGGTGCGTTCGTCGCAGGCATCGAACAGCTTGTCCAGGTCCAGTTGCCAGCCGGTCTCCGTCGAATCCAGGCGCACGTAACGGCTTTCCCCGCCCATGGTCTGGGTGCAGTAGAAAATGTTGGGCCAGATGGGCGCGACCATCACCACGTTGTCGCCGTTGTCCACCAGGGTTTCCGTGGCCATGAGGATCGCCGTCATGCCCGACGCGGTGACGGTGATGCGTTCGGGCTCCAAATCCAGGCCGAAATGGGTCCGGGTGTAGTCCAGGATGGCTTGCCGCAACTCCGGAATGCCGCGCTTGTTCACATAGCGGGTGTGCCCCGCCTGCATGGCATCGATGGCCGCCCGCCGGATGAATTCAGGGGTGTCCAGATCGGGTTCCCCAAACCACAGGGGAATGACATCCGGATCCCCGATGGCGATGCGGGAGACCTCGCCGATACGTTGGGTTTGCATATCGGATATGGCTTTGCGAACAGTTGGCATGCGGCTTCCTTGGGCAGAGAGATCGAATTGGCTTGCTGGCGGCTGAATTACCGGCCGGTAAAGTTCGGCGCCCGGCGTTCCACGAAATGGGCCACGCCTTCCTTGAAATCCTCCGATTCAAAGCTGGCCGGCATTTC
>JAPYUH010000202.1 GCA_029936195.1 Alphaproteobacteria bacterium | reverse complement strand
CCGTTGGCCACGCGCGGCAGCTGCTTGACCGAGGAATAAACCCGCCGGCCCGGCGTGGAGACCCGCTTGATCTGTTGGATCACCGGCTCCCCTTCATAGTATTTCAACTCGATGGACAATTCCGCCTTGCCGCGGTCATAGTCCGTACGGGAATAACCGCGAATATAGCCTTCACGCTGTAGCACTTCGAGAACCCGCTCCCGCAGGCGCGAGGCCGGCGACAGTATGGAACCCTTGCCCGCGCGCTGGCCGTTACGGATGCGCGTCAGCATATCGCCGATCGGATCGGTCATCGACATCGTTACGCCCTCCCTTACCAGCTAGACTTGGTCAGACCGGGAATTTGTCCCAGCGATCCCAGTTCGCGCAGGGCGATCCGGGAAAGTTGGAACTTCCGGTAGTAGCCGCGCGAGCGGCCGGTCAATTCACAGCGGTTGCGAACCCGGTTCGGTGCCGAATTACGCGGCAATTCCGCCAGTTTCAGGCGGGCCGCGAAACGCTCTTCCTGGCCGATGCTTTTGTCCGAGGCAATCGCCTTCAGACGGTTACGCTTGGCAAGATACTTCCCGGCCAACTTGATCCGGGCCTTATTCTTTTCAATGGCGCTTTTCTTGGCCATGTATGGAACCCCTTGGTTTCCTTCGTGATGCGAAAATCCCGATAAACGAAACTTCCACCGAAAATCCTTAACTTCGCGGCGTCTGCCCTTAGCGGACGTTAGCTTTGAAAAGGCATGTTGAAGCCGGCCAGCAAAGCCCGGCCGTGATCGTTATTGGCCGCCGTGGTGCAGATCACCACGTCCATGCCGCGCACCTCATCGATCTCGTCGTAAGCGATCTCGGGAAAGATAAGTTGCTCGGTCAAACCAAGAGCATAGTTGCCCCGGCCATCGAAACTTTTAGGCGATACGCCGCGAAAATCCCGGATCCGCGGCATCGCCACGGTAATCAACCGATCCAGGAATTCGAACATACGGTCCCGACGCAAGGTCACCTTGCAGCCGATTTGCATGCCCTCGCGAAGTTTGAACACGGCGACGGAGCGCTTGGCATTGGTAATCACCGGTTTTTGCCCGGCAATCTTGACCATGTCGCCATACGCGGCATCGACTTTTTTGCGGTCATCGGTACCCGCGCCCACGCCCATGTTCAGGACAATCTTATCCAGACGCGGCACTTGCAGGTCATTGGTGAAATCAAACTCGGATTTCAATTTGCCGTGCAACTCGTCCCGGTACAGCTGTTTCAATCGCGGCATATCAGACATCGATCACTTCCCCCGACTGCTTGGCGAAGCGGACCTTGCGGCCATCTTCGAGGAATTTGTAGCCCACCCGCGTGGCGCTGCCGTCCTTGGGGTCCGCCAGGGCCACGTTGGAGATGTGGATCGGCGCCTCTTTCGCGACGATGCCACCCGGCTGGGTCTGGCTGGGCCGCGTGTGCCGCTTGACCATGTTGACGCCATCGACCAGAACCCGGTCATCTTCGCGCAGGACACGGAGGATAGAGCCCGTCTTGCCCTTGTCCCGGCCGCTGACGACAACCACGTCGTCGCCCTTTTTTAATTTGAATTTCTTCGCCATCAGATAACCTCTGGCGCCAATGAAATGATTTTCATGTGGCTCTTGGCCCGCAGCTCACGCGTCACGGGGCCGAAAATACGGGTCCCGATAGGCTCGTTCTGGGGATTGATCAGGACGGCGGCGTTGCGGTCAAAGCGGATCGCGGAGCCGTCCGTACGGTGAATGTCCTTGGCGGTGCGGACCACGACGGCACGGTGAATATCGCCCTTTTTCACCCGGCCGCGGGGGATCGCCTCCTTGATGGAGACGACGATAATATCGCCCACCGAGGCATACTTGCGCTTGGAACCGCCAAGCACCTTGATGCATTGCACCCGACGGGCGCCGGAATTATCGGCTACCTCGAGCATGGATTCTGATTGGATCATGGCTGTCTACCTAACTTGTGTTAGCTCGTCGCTTCTTCAGCGAGAACGATCCATCGTTTGTTTTTGGAGATCGGGGCGCATTCCTGAATGCGGACCTGATCGCCGGTCTTGAATTTGTTTTCCGGGTCGTGGGCGTGGAATCGCTTGGACCGCCGGATCACCTTTTTGTACAGCGCGTGGGTAAAGCGCCTTTCGACGCGGACCACGATGGTCTTGTCGTTTGTGTCGCTTACCACGACGCCCTGCATGATGCGTTTTGGCATCCTGTTCTCCTCGGTCCTAGGCCTGAGCCTGAGCGGTTTGCGCGTCCACCTGCATCCGGGTCAAGACCGTTTTGATGCGGGCGATATCGCGGCGCACCTGGCGCACGCGGGCGGTATTTTCCAGCTGGCCACTGGCGCGCTGGAAACGCAGGTTGAACTGCTCCTTGCGCAGGCCCAGCAACTGATCCGTCAACTGGTCCTTGGTTTGGCCGCGTAATTCCTCTGCTTTCATCGGCTAGCCCTCCCCACCAAGGCGGGCGACAAAGCGGGTCTGAACCGGCAGCTTGGCCGCCGCCAGGCGGCAGGCTTCGCGCGCCACGTCGGCCGGCACGCCATCCAACTCGAACATCATGCGCCCCGGCTTTACCCGGCAGATCCAAAATTCAGGCGTACCCTTGCCCTTGCCCATGCGCACCTCGGTCGGCTTTTTCGAGACCGGGACGTCGGGAAAGACACGGATCCACAATTTGCCGGCACGTTTCATTTGCCGGGTCATGGCACGCCGGGCGGCCTCGATCTGGCGTGCGGTAATCCGCGCCGGTCCCACGGCTTTCAAACCGTAGGAGCCGAAATCCAGTTTGTTTCCGCCCTTGGCCTTGCCATGGATGCGGCCCTTGTGGGCCTTGCGGAATTTTGTTCTCTTTGGTTGCAACATGACGTGATCAACCTAGTCCTTGTGATATGAGACCGGCCCTATGAACGCTGGGCCCTATGACGTTGAGTCCTATGAACGTTGGGTCTGTGTATCCTGGTTACGCTTGTCTTGAGCCATGGGGTCGTGTTCCATGATCTCACCCTTGAAGACCCAGACCTTGACGCCGCAGGTTCCGTAGGCGGTGAAGGCCGTGGCCTCGCCGTAATCAATATCCGCGCGCAGGGTATGCAGGGGCACCCGGCCCTCGCGGTACCACTCCGTCCGGGCGATTTCAGCCCCGCCCAAACGGCCGCCGCAATTGATGCGAATGCCCAGCGCGCCCAGGCGCATGGCCGATTGCACCGCCCGCTTCATGGCCCGGCGAAAGGCGATCCGCCGCTCCAACTGATTGCAGATGTTCTCGGCCACCAGCTTGGCATCGATTTCGGGCTTGCGAATCTCGACAATATTCAGATGCACGTCGCTGCCGGTCATTTGCGAAAGGGCCTGGCGCAGTTTTTCGATATCCGCGCCCTTTTTGCCGATCACCAGGCCGGGGCGGGCGGTGGAGATGGTTACCCGCGCCTTCTTGGCCGGCCGTTCGATGACGATGCGGGAGACGCCGGCCTGATGCAGACGCTTCTGCAAAAAACGGCGGATTCTGATGTCTTCGTGCAGCAACGCGCCGTATTCGCGCTTGTTGGCGTACCAACGGCTGTCCCAGGTCCGGTTGATGCCGACCCGCAGGCCGATCGGATTTACTTTTTGACCCATTTTAGTTGGCCTCCTCGCGCTCACGCACCACGATGCGTATCTCGCTGAATGGTTTCAGGATGCGGGCCATGCGGCCCCGGGCACGGGGGCGCATGCGTTTCATCACCATGTTCTTGCCGACGCTGGCCTCCGCCACATAAAGGGCGTCCACGTCCAGGTCGTGATTATTTTCCGCATTGGCGATGGCCGATTGCAGAACCTTTTTTACCAGGCCTGCTACCCGGCGTTTGGAAAAAGTCAATTCCGCCAGGGCGCTTTCCACATCCTTGCCCCGGATCGATTGCGCCACCAGGTTCAGCTTCTGCGGCGAGGTGCGGATGTTGCGGCCCTGGGCGCCGGCTTCGCTGTCGGACAGACGGCGTTCGCGTGCTTGTTTACCCATGCTCCTAAGCCCGCCGCGATTTCTTGTCGGCGGCATGGCCGAAGTAGGTCCGGGTCGGTGCGAATTCACCGAACTTGTGGCCCACCATGTCCTCGTTCACCAGCACGGGAATATGCTTATGGCCGTTATGGACGCCAAAGGTCAGGCCGACGAACTGCGGCAATATGGTCGACCGCCGGGACCAGATTTTGATCACTTCCTTGCGCCCCGAGGCCGCCGATTTCTCTGCTTTTTTCAGCAGATAGCCATCGACGAAGGGGCCTTTCCAGACAGAACGGGTCATCTCTATGCCGCCTCTCTATTTCGTGCGCCGACGGCGCAGAATGTATTTACTGGAGGGCTTTTTCGCGGAGCGGGTCCGCTTGCCCTTGGTGGGTTTGCCCCAGGGGGTGACCGGGTGCCGGCCGCCCGAGGTGCGGCCCTCGCCGCCGCCGTGGGGATGATCAACCGGGTTCATGGCCACGCCGCGCACCGACGGGCGTTTGCCCAGCCAGCGGTTACGGCCGGCCTTGGCCAACTTGATGTTGGAATTATCCGGGTTCGATACCGCGCCCACCGTGGCCATGCATTCGGCCCGCACCAGACGTTGCTCACCGGACGTCAGGCGCAGAATGGCATAACCCTGGTCGCGGCCCACCAGTTGCACGTAGGTACCGGCGGAGCGGGCGATCTGGCCGCCCTTGCCCGCTTTCATCTCTACATTGTGGATGATGGTGCCGATGGGCATGGATGACAGCGGCATGGCATTGCCCGGCTTCACATCCACCCGCTCGCCCGCCACCACGCTGTCGCCTGGGGCCAGGCGTTGCGGTGCCAGGATGTAGGATAAATCACCATTCTCGTATTTGATCAGCGCAATAAAGGCGGAGCGGTTGGGATCGTATTCCAGACGCTCAACAACCGCCGCCTCGAAACGCCGGCGCTTGAAATCCACCATGCGGTAGGAGCGCTTGGCCCCGCCACCGCGGCGCCGCGCCGTGATCCGGCCGTGGTTGTTGCGGCCGCCGCTTTTAGTCAAACCCTTGGTCAGGGCCTTGACCGGCTTGCCCTTATGCAATTCGGATCGGTCCACCAGGACCAGGCCCCGGCGGCCCGGCGTGGTTGGTTTATATTGCTTCAACGCCATTTTGTTACACCCCGCCCATGACGTCGATGGACTGTCCGTCTTCCAACGTCACTATGGCCTTTTTCCAGTCGGAACGGCGACCCTTGACGCCGCGAAAACGTTTGGTCTTGCCCTTGACCCGCAAGGTATTGACCGCCTTCACCTTGACCGAGAACAATTCCTCCACCGCCTGCTTGATGCGCGGCTTGGTGGCATCCATGGTGACCCGGAATGTAACCTGCCCATGTTCGGAACCCATGGTGGCCTTTTCCGTCACCACCGGGCCCAGTACGGTCGTATAGACTTGTTCTTTGTTCATTTCAGGCGCGCCTCCAATAACTCAACGGCGCTCTTGGTCAACACCAAGGTGTCGCGGCGCAGGATGTCGTAAACATTGGCACCGGCCGACGCCATCACCTGAACGTCCGCCAGGTTGCCGGCCGCCTGCACCAAATTATGATCCAACTCGCCGCCATCGATAATCAATACATTGCCCCAGCCCAAGGCGGTAACCTTGGCCGTCAGAGTTTTGGTTCTTGCTTCGTCCAGAGCCGCCTGATCCAATATCACCAGCTTGCCCTCGGCCTGCTTGGATGACAGGGCCGAGCGCATGCCCAGGGCGCGGACCTTTTTGGTCAACTTGTGCTCATGATCATGAACCCGGGGGCCGTGCGCCACGCCGCCGCCACGAAACTGCGGCGCCTTGTTGGATGAATGGCGCGCCCGCCCGGTGCCTTTTTGGCGCCAGATCTTGGCGCCCGAGCCACGGATCGCGTTACGTTCCTTGACCGCATGGTTGCCCGCCCGGCGCTTGGCCAGTTGCCAGGTCACCACGCGGTGCAGGATATCCCGGCGTGGCGTCACGCCAAAGACTTCCTCCGCCAGCTCAATATCGCCGGCGGCCTTGTTGTCCAGGGTTGTTACTTTTGCCTTCATGGCAACTATTCCTTTTTGTCGCCGTCGCTGGGCGCGGCATCGTCAGCAGCGGCCTCTGCAACAGCCCCGGTTTCTGTAGTGGTTTCCGGCGCGGCTTCGGCGGCCACTTCTTCAACGACATCGTCAGCCGGAAGCTCGATCAAGCCCGCAGGCTTGGGCGCATCGTCATGCAGGGCCTTTTTCACCGCGTCCTGGATCAAGACCCAGCCGCTTTTCGGGCCCGGAACCGAACCCTTGATCAACAGCAAGCCTTCGTCCACGTCGGCGCCAACAACTTCCAGGTTTTGCATGGTGACCCGGCCCGCGCCCATGTGGCCGGCCATTTTCTTGCCTTTGAAAACCTTGCCCGGATCCTGGCACTGGCCGGTGGAGCCGTGGGAACGATGCGAGATCGAGACACCATGAGAGGCCCGCAAACCGGCAAAGCCCCAACGCTTCATGGCACCGGCGAAACCCTTGCCGATGGAGGTGCCGGCCACGTCAACATAACTGCCCGTGGCGAAATGCGCCGGGCTCAAGTGTGCGCCAACCTCGATCAGGGCATCTTCCGAGACCCGGAATTCCGCCAGACGCTTTTTCGGCTCAACCTCGGCCTTGGCAAAATGCCCGCGCAGTGCCTTGCCCACGCGCTTCACCTTGGCCTTGCCCACGCCCAACTGAACAGCCGTGTAGCCGTCCCGTTCCTGGGTGCGCTGGTCAACAACCTGGCAGTGGTCGATATGCAGTACGGTGACCGGAACATGGCTGCCGTCTTCGAGAAAAACCCGGGTCATGCCGAGCTTTTGTCCTATGAGACCGGAACGCTTCATCCTCAAGATCCTAAAGTTTGATTTCCACGTCCACGCCGGCGGCCAGGTCGAGCTTCATCAGCGCGTCCACGGTCTGTGGCGTGGGGTCAATAATATCGAGCAGCCGCTTGTGGGTGCGGATTTCGAACTGCTCCCGGGACTTCTTGTCGATATGCGGCGAACGCAACACCGTGAACTTCTCGATCCGCGTCGGCAGGGGGATGGGCCCGCGCACCCGTGCGCCAGTCCGTTTTGCCGTGGAGGCGATTTCCGATGTAGCCTGATCGAGCACGCGATGCTCGTACGCTTTCAGGCGGATGCGGATATTTTGGCTTTCCATGATTTTCTTCCTGCCTACGTTCAGTTCCTGGCTATCAGTCCTATTCGTCGATCGATGCGACGACGCCGGCACCGACCGTGCGGCCGC
>JAPYUH010000201.1 GCA_029936195.1 Alphaproteobacteria bacterium | reverse complement strand
GTAATAATTAGGCGCAATTTAGGAGAAAGAAAAATGGCCTCAGGTATTAGAGATAAAGTCGCTATTCTTGGCATGGGTTGCTCGAAATTCGGGGAACGTTGGGATTGCGATGCGGAAGACCTAATTGTCGAAGCTTATGCGGAAGCGCTGGAAGACTCCGGTATTGAAACCAGTCAGATCGATGCGGCCTGGTTCGCCACCGCGATCGAGGAAGTGCATGTTGGCAAGTCCGGCGTACCGCTTTCAGTGGCCTTGCGCTTGCCCAACATCCCCGTCACCCGGGTTGAAAACTTCTGCGCCTCGGGCACGGAAGCTTTCCGCGGCGCGGTTTACGCGGTCGCCTCGGGCGCCGCCGATATCGCGCTCGCCCTTGGTGTCGAAAAGTTGAAGGACACCGGTTACGGCGGCCTGCCCCAGCGTGGCGCCGGCCCTCTCAATGATATGATCCGGAACAATGGCTCCGCGCCCGGCGGCTTTGCCCAATTGGCCACGGCCTATTCGGAAAAGCATGGCGTGGACATGGAGACGGTGAAAAAGGCCATCGGCTCCATCTCGGTAAAAAGTCATGCCAATGGCGCCAAGAACCCGAAGGCCCATCTGCAAAAGGAAATCCCGCTGGAAACGGTGCTGAACGCGCCCATGATCGCCGCGCCCCTGGGCCTGTTCGATTGCTGCGGCGTCTCGGACGGATCCGCCTGCGCCATCGTGACAACACCGGAAATCGCCGCCTCCCTTGGCAAACAGGACCGGATCACCGTCAAGGCGCTGCAACTGGCTGTATCCAACGGCACGGAGTCTGCCCATAACTCCTGGGACGGCAGCTATTTCCTGACTACCCGCAAGGCAGCCGAGCGGGCCTATAAGGAAGCCGGTATCGAGAAGCCACGGGATCAGATTTCCATGTTCGAATGCCATGACTGCTTCTCGATCACCGAGATGGTCACCATGGAAGATCTCTACATCTCCAACGAAGGCGAAGCCTGGCGCGACGTGCTCGATGGCTTCTACAATGCCGACGGACAGGTACCCTGCCAGATTGATGGCGGCCTGAAATGCTTCGGCCATCCCATCGGCGCATCCGGTTTGCGCATGCTGTACGAAATGTACAACCAGCTCCTCGGCCGCGCCGGCGAGCGGCAGTTGGCTGATCCCACCTTCGGGATGACCCACAATCTTGGCGGGCAGCCGCATCAGAATGTGTCATCAGTGGCTATTATCGGTCGCGAGGACGCCTGACTTAGCGGCACGCCAAAATACTGTGTAAAAAGGGGGCGCCTGGGCGCCCCCTTTTCATACGATTAAGACACTTATATGAAATCCCTCGCCCACGATATCAACCGACGCTTCTACTACGGCTGGGTCATCCTGGCTGTCGCCGCGTTGGGTATCTTTGTCAGCGGCCCGGGCCAGTCGCACACTTTCAGCGTTTTCCTGGTGCATATTCAAACCGACCTAGGTGTCAGCGCCACCGCTGTTTCATCCGCCTATGCCGCCGCGACCCTGGTCGCGGCCCTCGGCCTGCCGCACATGGGCCGTCTGGTGGACCGACATGGCCCGCGCCGGGTGATGGGGTTGGTTACAGTCCTGCTTGGCCTGGCGTGCCTGGCTTTTGGCGCCGCCGCCAACTTTATTTGGCTTGCAGTCGTTTTCGCCGCATTGCGGTTTCTCGGCCAAGGCAGCTTGATGCTGAACGCCTCCAACCTGGTATCCCATTGGTTCGACCGCCGCCGGGGTTTCGCCCTAAGCCTCATGGCCATGGGATTTTCCGCCTCCATGGCCGTGCACCCGCCGCTGTCCCAATGGCTAATCGATTTGGTGGGCTGGCGGCAGGCTTGGTACTGGCTGGGGCTGAGCACTTGGCTGATGTTGCTGCCGCCGATCTGGTTTCTGGTTCATAACCGGCCTGAGGATTTGGGGTTGGCGCCCGACGGCGCGACGGCGGCTGCTCCGCCGGTCCATGAGGGGGCCGCCGAGCATGGGTTGACCCTGGGGGAGGCATTTAAGACCTCCACATTCTGGATCCTTTGCGCCGGGTTGTTCGGTATGTCCATGCTGGTAACATCATTGCACTTCTTTCAGGTATCGATCCTGACCGAACAAGGCCTGGACGAAGCCACGGCGGCCCGTATCTTCCCCATTTCGGCCCTGGTTATGATCATCGTCATTCCCCTGGTCGGGCGATCCTTGGACAAATTCCCGACGAAATGGGTGTTCGCCTTTGGCTTGGGGGTCATGGCGGCAACCCTGACCAGCGCGGCCTTGGTCCACGATCTGACCTCGGCCTTTATTTATGCAGTGGCGTTCGGCATCAACAACGGTTGCACCATGACCTTCTTCGGATTTGTCTGGCCGCGCTATTTTGGCCGCAAACATTTGGGTGTCATTCAGGGCATGGGTCAGATGTTGGGGGTTACAGGCGCCGCGCTTGGGCCCTTGCCCCTGGCAATTGCCCATGATCTAGCGGGCCGATACGATCAGATGCTGCTGCTGTTGGCCTGCTATCCCATCGCCTGCGCGGTGGCGGCGCTGTTTCTGCGAACGCCGTTCAAACTGCTGGCCCAGCAAGCCGCCGGCCCGCCATAACGAAGCCGTAGCGGAATTTGTCTGTTCAGCTAGGCCGCGCTAAGGTACCTGTCTGTATGAATTTACGGTTGAGGACCATGACGGCGAACGGATTTCCCTACAATGACGATTTGCGCGGCCGGTTCACAGAACGCCTGAAGAATTTCGACCGGCGGGCCCATGATGGCGAGGGCCTGAAACAGGCCGCCGTGACCATGACGTTGATTGATGACGGCAAGGGACAAGCCGCCTTTATCTTGACCCGGCGCACGCCGCGCCTGTCCTCCCACGCTGGACAAAAGGCCTTGCCGGGCGGCCGTATCGACGGGGGTGAGACGGCTATGCAAGCAGGTCTGCGGGAGCTGTCGGAGGAGATCAACCTGCATCTAGGCGAAGACGCGGTGATGGGGCTGTTGGATGATTATCCAACCCGATCGGGCTATGTCATTACGCCCATGGTGATCTGGGCCGGTGCGGGCGCGCAATATTCGGCCAATCCCGATGAGGTCGCCAGGATCATGCCGATCACCTTGTCCGATCTGATGCGGCCGGATTCACCGGAATTCGAAACCATTCCGGAAAGCGACCGGCCGGTCCTGAAAATACGTTTTGGCGATGATCACGTGCATGCGCCCACCGCCGCCGTGATTTATCAGTTTATCGAAGTGGTCATGCGGGGGCGGGCCAATATCAGGGTCGACCACGTTGAACAAGCCGTCTTTGCTTGGAAGTAGTCGCGCAATAGGGAGAAAAAGATGCCGGACCCCATTCGCCCCCGGCGCAGCGTGCTTTATATGCCCGGCTCCAACGCCCGGGCCCTGGAAAAGGCCCGCGCGCTGCCGGCGGATGCCCTGATCCTGGATTTGGAAGACGCCGTCGCCCCCGACGCCAAGACCCTGGCGCGGGATCAGGTTATCGCGGCCTTGAATCATGGCGGCTATGCCCCGCGCGAGGTCGTGATCCGCATCAATGGCTCGGGCAGTCCATGGCATGCGGCTGACTTATCCGCCGCCGCCGCCTCCAAGGCCGATGCGGTACTGTTGCCCAAGGCGGAGGGTGCGGGCCAGGTTCGCGCCGTGGCCGCCGCCCTGCCCGACGGCATGGAATTGTGGTGCATGATTGAAACCCCCCTGGCCATACTGCATGCGGAGGAAATCGCCGCCGCCTCGGCCAAGACCACATGCCTGGTCATGGGGACATCCGATCTGGCCACGGATCTGAACGCCTTGCACACGCCGCGGCGGGAACCGTTTGCCACGTCGCTTTCCCTTTGCCTTCTTGCCGCCCGCGCCTATGGTCTGGCCGCCCTGGACGGGGTCTACCTGGACCTGAAGGACGACACCGGATTCGAGGCGGCCTGCCGTCACGGCCGGCAGTTCGGCTTTGACGGCAAAACCCTGATCCATCCCCGTCAATTGGCCGCCGCCAACAAAATCTTTGCGCCCTCCGATGATGATATCGCCGAGGCGGACATCATCGTCACCGCCTTTGAACAGGCCCAGGCGGCTGGCAAGGGTGTCGTCGTCGTCAATGGCCAGCTGGTGGAAAACCTTCACGTGGCCGCTGCCCGGCGCCTGCTCGACCTGGCCGATGCCATCGAGGCGCGGCAGAATGGCGCGGTGACATGAGCCGGCCGGGTTCAAGACTGGTTTTGGTCACTGGCGGGGCCAGCGGCATTGGCCTGGCCATCGCCCGGCGCTTTCACCAGGCGGGAGATCAGTTGGTGCTGGCCGACCTGAACGACAGCGCCGGCGAAGCAGCAGCGGCGGCCCTGGACGCCAGCTACCGCCACCTGGATGTGGCCGACGAAGCCTCGATTGCAAGCGTGGTATCGGATATTGAAAACGTCATTGGCCCCATCGCCGTCCTAATTAATTCCGCCGGGCTATTGCAGAACAAGGCAACGGTGGGCGGGTTTCCCTTGGACGAGCACGACCGTATCTGGGCCGTGAATTATCGCGGCAGCTATCTCATGTGCCGCGCCATCGCACCGCGCATGGCCAGGCGAAATGGCGGCGCCATCCTGAACATCGCCTCCATCAATAGTTTCACGCCCCTGCCCCTGCCGGCCTATACCCCGACCAAGGCCGCCATCGACAGCCTGACCAAAATCCTGGCCGCCGAATTCGGCCCCACGGGCGTCCGCGTCAACGCCGTCGCGCCCGGCTTTACCCTGACGCCGGCCATGCAGTCCCGCATCGACAGCGGCGACCGGGATCCAACGGGCATGGAAGCGCTCAGCACATTGGGCCGTCTGGTCAGGCCGGAAGAAGTTGCCGAAGCGGGATATTTCCTCTGTTCCCATGCGGCCTCGGCCATCACCGGGGTCAACCTGGCCGTCGACTGCGGCTACATGGCGGCGATCAGCTATAACAGCTATCCAAGTTAACCCCAGTGATACCAGACGCTATTTTCGTGACCCTTCCAAGATGCCATCAAGGGCGAGGCGAAAGCGGCGGAACATCTCGTCGATTTCGTCCAGGGTGATGATCAGCGGCGGTGCCATTACGATGGTGTCGCCGGATGGGCGGATGAACAACCCGTTGGCCTCGGCGCAGGCGGCGGCCTCGGCGCCCAAGGTTCCGCTTTCTATCGATGGTGATGCCAAATCGACCGCACCGGCCAGTCCGACCGCCCGGGAACCACGGACCAATGGGTGATCCTCCAACGCCGCCAAGGCCGCTTCGAAATGTGGTCCGATGGCACGTACATGGCCCAAAATATCCCGCTCCTCCATCAACTCCAGCACCCGCAGGGCGACGGCCGCTGGGACGGGGTGGCCATGATAGGTGCCGGCGTGGGAAAACATCCCGGCCTGGGCGCTGCCCCGTTCCAATCCTTCATAAAAATCCTCGCTCATGATCACCGCGGACAGGGGCTGATAGGCGGATGTCAAAGCCTTGGCCACGGTCATGCAGTCGGGGGTAAAGCCATAGGTTTCACAGCCGAATATATTTCCCGTGCGGGCAAAGCCGGTCACCACCTCGTCATCAAACAGGCGGATTTCGAATTCGTCCAACAGCGCCGTCAACTTGTCCCAATAGGTCGCGGGCGGCAGAGCCAAGGCGGCGGAAACCGAGACCGGCTCGGCAAAAAAGGCACCGATGGTTTCGGGATCCTCTTGTTCGATCAAGTTACGCAGCAAGTCAATCATGCGATCGGCGAATGCCGCCTCGCTCTCGCCGGGCGCCGCCAAATTGGCGTAATCGGGTTGCTCGGTGTGCAGAATACCGGCCATGGGCAGATCAAAGCCGGCGTGATATTTCACCCATCCGGTCAGCGAGGCCGTGGCGATGGTGCCGCCGTGGTAGCTACCCAGGCGCGCGATAACCTTCTTGCGCTTGGGCTTTTCCGAGGCGTTGTTGTGGTACCACAGAAACTTCAACAAAGCGTCGTTCGCCTCCGACCCGGTAGCGGCGAAGGCGACTTTAGCATTCTTCATGGGCGCCATGGCCGCCAGGCGTTCCGCCAGTTCTTCCACCACCGGCACGGAGCGGTGCGCGGCGGTGACATAAAACGGCAATTCCCGCATCTGTTTCACTGCCGCCTCGATCAGTTCCTCCTCGCTGAAACCCAACGAGGTGCAATAGAACGACGAGGCCCCCTCGATATAATCCTTGCCCCGCTCGTCATAGATGAAGACACCCTTGCCGCGCACGATACGCAGGGGCTCCCGTTGCCGATTTTCGGGCAGATTGGTAAAGCCGAACACGACAGTGGGGTCGATTTGGTTCGCCAAATTCGCCGAGGACATGTATGTTCCTTTCCGCAACAGGGCTTCCGCTAATTCTCTTTCCGTATTTTTCGCGGACAATTCTGCCCTGCTGCCGGGTGCTGTCAAGGCCATGCGCCGGGGCGCTCTGAACGTGCCTGTGCACAGTTTGGAATTTTAGAGATGACCGAAGCAACCATCACCCGCCAGGAAACCAGCGTCCATCCCCTGGTGATGATTTCACACAGGCTAAAATTGGTCGTGGAGTATATCGGCGAGCGGGGCGCTTATTTTATTCTGCCCCTGATCATCTTCACCATGTTGGACGTGTTTGGCCGCAAGTTGACCGGCACATCGTTCGATGCCCAGCTTTGGCTGGTGGAGAATATCAGCAGGATGTTTCAGTCGACCATGCTGCAGGAAATGGAATGGCATTTTCACACCGTGCTGTTCTCGCTGGTTTTAGGCTTTGGCTTCACCCGCAACCGTCATGTCCGGGTCGATCTGTTTCGCATGCACATGCAAACAAAATTGCAGGCGGTGATCGAGCTGATCGGAACCATGTTTTTCATGATCCCCTACACCATCGTGGTGATCTATTTCTGCTATGTCTTCGCCTATGATAGCTTCGTGACCAATGAGATTTCCGTCTCTCTGGTCGGCATGAGCCACCGTTGGGTGATCAAGACAATTCTGGGTATCGGCCTGGTCATCGCCCTGGCCTCGGGCATCGCGGTCTGGCTGCAGACCATCCTGGTGGTGTTCGGCCCAAAGGAAATGCGCTTTGAATTGATGACCCTGGAATGGCCCGAAGACCGCGGCGGCGGCGTTGAAGGTTATGAGCGCATGGTCCTGGCCGATCAGGAAACCGACTTGAAAAAAATCAGTATGGGCGGCAAGGGTTAGCGGCACAAATAATCGCCTATCTGGCGCCCGGATCAATCAACCGTCCACGTATCACCAGATACTTTTCAAGACGGAACTTGCCAAATGTTGGAACAG
>JAPYUH010000453.1 GCA_029936195.1 Alphaproteobacteria bacterium | reverse complement strand
CGCCCCGTCACCACGGAGCGCGCCTCGGCCTGGGCCTTGGACCAATCGCGCAGGCGGGGCACGAAATAGCGCATGGCGATAACATAGCCGACCAACCAGATCAGCATGGGTGCCGTCAATCGAATGTCGGAAGCGGCGAACAGCACCACGGCGGCGGTGAAATAGACCACGATGTAGACCATCACCTCGGCCATTTTCATGACGATGTCCCGCACCGCCAGGGCAGTCTGCATCATCTTCGCAGCCACCCGCCCGGCGAAATCGTCCTGATAGAACTCCATGCTCTGGCGCAGCAAATAACGATGCGCCTGCCAGCGGGTGCGCATGGCTAAATTACCCAGCAGGCCCTGGTGAGAGACCGATTCAGACAAGAATTTCAGCACCGGCAAAATGACCAGAAGAACCACGCCCATCAATACCAGCTGGCCGCCATGATCGGCCCAGAACGTCGCCCGGGTGGAGGTCGCCAGCCAATCCACCATGCGGCCCAGAAAGGCAAACAAGCTGACTTCCAGTACGGCGATTACCGCCGAGAAACAGGCGGCGGCCAACAGCAGCTTCCAAAACGGCCGGGCATAATGGACCATGAACGGAATTAAGTCGGCAGGCGGCATTTCCGGCTGCGCAGGGGGCAGCGGATCGGTAAATCCTTCCAGCCAGTCAAAAATCTGGCGATCACGGCAAAACTCTCCGGGGATTTAAAGTAAGCGGTAATACCCTAATTGGGTTTGGGGTCGCAACCGCGCAAGGCCTAATCCTCGGCGCCGGCGGCGAGGCCCGCCGCGAACCGCTGACCGGCCTGGCGGAACACCTTATGGGTGTTGTTCATGTCCCAGGGTTCCTGCACCAAGGTTTCGTGGTCCCATTGGCTGCGCGGCTTCGGCGGGTTGAAGAAATCGCCACCATAGACATGGATCGCCGGGGTCAGCTTGCGGATCGGGTTGGACACGGAATGAATGATATCCGGGCCCATGGTCGTGGCCTGTCCCACACCCATGGATTGGGCCCCCGCCGCCTCCAACGCCGGGCCGCCGGGATCTTTCAACAGGCGCCAAAAGACGTTGTCTTCCCGCCCGCCATAGATGCCGATCACCGCGAACATGTTATGATTATGGGGCAGCAGTGTCATGTACGGCGCCCAGACGAAATTTATGACGGTCAGACTTTCCGACTGATAGAGCGGGAAAACCCCGGCCATGCCCGGCTCCCCCAGTTCGGCAACAATGCCCGACGGCTCGGCCACCGCCGCCAGCACCACTTCGCGGATGGCCTTTTGCCCCTCGCCCACGGCAGCCTTGCAGTCCTCGATAAACTGATCCTTGCTGAACATAAGCGCCCTTTCCGAAATGATTCTACAAGCAAAGTTTAATGGAGCCTTTCGGCCAGCGCCATCAATTCACACAAAATTCTTGGCATTTATGAAGTGGTATTTCCGGCAACGCCTTCAATAGGCCAGTTCCGTTGCATCAGACGCAGCACACCGACAAATAATACGCCAACAGCCACCATGCCCGCCGCCAGGATA
>JAPYUH010000200.1:3538-7298 GCA_029936195.1 Alphaproteobacteria bacterium | reverse complement strand
AGGTTCATGTTACCCGCCCCAAATTGTTGACAGGCAATCAAACACGAACCGCCCGCGGCGCATAGGCCAAATTCTCCCGTTACTTCCAGGACTCGCCTTTGACAGCCCCGTCAGGTTGACTAGTATGGCGGACGAACCAAAAGGCTGGAGCCCAGTTCCTATACAGCTCCACTATAGCTTGGATAATTCGGGGATTGCGACAATGGCAGCCGGAAACCGACCACTTTCGCCGCATCTGCAAGTCTATCGCTGGCAACTGACCATGCTGACCTCCATCCTGCACCGTTTGAGCGGCGTCGGACTGGCCCTGGGTCTGCTGTTGGTGACCTGGTGGCTGGCGGCGGCCGCCTCCGGGCCGGAATACTTCGACATGGTGCATGGCATCATGGGCAGTTGGATCGGCCGGCTGATATTGCTGGGCTTCACGGCGGCGCTGTATTTTCATCTTTGCAACGGTATCCGTCATCTGCTGTGGGATATCGGCCATGGATTCGAGATCGAGACGGCGAAACGCATGGGCTATCTGGTGTTTTTCGTCACCGTGCTGGCGACGCTTGGCACCTTCATGGTCGGATACGGGGGGTAGGGGAGCATGACTGAAAGCCTGCGCACACCATTGGCCAAGGTCCGGGGCCTGGGCTCGGCCAAGGGCGGCACCCAGCATTTCTGGCTCCAGCGGCTGACGGCCATCGCCCTGATCCCGCTGACGGTCTGGTTCGCCCTGTCCATCGCCTCGCTGGCCTCCGCCGATCAAGGCGCAGTGCAGTCTTGGATGCAATCACCCTTGAGCGCCACCCTGATGATCAGCTTTCTGGTGGCCGGATTCTGGCATATGAAGCTGGGCATCCAGGTGGTGATCGAGGATTATGTGCACGGCGAGGCCGCCAAGATCACCTGCCTGATCGCAAATAGTCTTGTATCCATATTCCTCGGCCTGGCGGCAACGCTGTCGGTGCTGAAAATGTTGCTGGGGAGCTGACGAATGGCGGACGCCTATGAAATTGAAGACCACGTCTATGATGTGGTGGTGGTGGGCGCGGGGGGCTCGGGCCTGCGCGCCACCATGGGGGCGGCCCAGGCGGGTCTGAAAACCGCCTGCATATCCAAGGTCTTTCCCACCCGCAGCCACACCGTGGCGGCACAGGGCGGCATCGCCGCCTCCCTGGGCAACATGGGCGAGGATAACTGGCGCTGGCACATGTACGACACGGTCAAGGGTTCGGACTGGCTGGGCGATCAGGACGCCATTGAATATATGTGCCGGGAGGCGCCCCGCGCGGTGCTGGAGCTGGAGCACATGGGCCTGCCCTTTTCCCGCACCGAGGAAGGCAAGATCTATCAGCGCGCCTTTGGCGGCATGACCACGAATTATGGCGAGGGCATCGCCCAGCGCACCTGCGCCGCCGCCGACCGCACGGGCCACGCCATCCTGCATACCCTGTATCAACAATCCCTGCGCTACGACACGGACTTTTTCATCGAATATTTCGCCCTTGATCTGTTGATGGACGACGACGGTGTCTGCCGCGGCGTCATGGCCTGGGACCTGGCCACGGGCGAGATGCACCGCTTCCGCGCCCATATGGTGATCCTGGCCACGGGCGGATATGGGCGGACCTATTTCTCCTGCACCTCGGCCCACACCTGCACCGGCGACGGCAACGCCATGATGCTGCGCGCCGGCCTGCCGCTGCAGGACATGGAATTCGTGCAGTTCCATCCCACCGGCATTTACGGCTCGGGCTGCCTGATTACCGAGGGGGTGCGCGGCGAGGGCGGATTTCTGGTCAATTCAGAGGGCGAGCGGTTCATGGAACGCTACGCGCCTTCGGCCAAGGATCTGGCCAGCCGAGACGTGGTCAGCCGCTCCATGACCGTGGAAATCCGCGAGGGCCGCGGCGTGGGCGCCAATGGCGATCATATCCTCCTCCACCTGGATCATCTGGACAGCGCCATCATCGAGGAGAGGCTGCCGGGCATTTCAGAATCCGCGCGTATTTTCGCCGGTGTCGACGTGACCAAGGAGGCCATCCCGGTCATCCCCACGGTGCATTACAACATGGGCGGCATTCAGACCAATTACCATGGCGAGGTGGTGACATTGAAGGGCGACGACCCGGACGCCATCGTGCCGGGCCTGATGGCGTTGGGCGAGGCGGCCTGCGTCTCGGTCCACGGCGCCAACCGGCTGGGTTCGAACTCGCTGATCGATCTGGTGGTGTTCGGCCGGGCCGCAGGCTTGCGCGTGGCCGAGGTGGTCACGCCGGGCGCCCCGCACCCGGATCTGCCCAAGTCTCTCGATGACGGCGCCATGGGGCATTTCGACAAGATCCGCCATGCCTCGGGCGGCACCTCCACCGCCACCATCCGTGACAAGATGCAGCGCATCATGCAATCCAACTGCGCCGTCTTCCGCACCGGCGAGGTTTTGGAGGAGGGGCAGAAGCTGATCGACGAAGTTTGGGGCATGATGGAGGACCTGGGCGTCACCGACCGCTCCCTGATCTGGAATTCCGATCTGGTGGAAAGCCTGGAACTGGACAACCTTATGCGCCAGGCCGTGGTTACCATGCATGCCGCCGCCAACCGCAAGGAAAGCCGGGGCGGCCATGCCCGGGAAGACTATCCCGACCGGGACGACGAGGAATGGATGAAACACACCCTGACCTGGTTCAATGATGCCGGCGATGTGCAGATCGACTACCGCCCCGTTCACACCTACACCCTGACGGACGACGTCGAATATATCGAGCCCAAGGCCCGAGTCTACTAATAGCGTCTACTAGGTTAAGCAAGGATAGCGATATGGTCGAGTTCAACCTCCCCGCCAATTCCAAGGTCAAGGGCGGCACCACCCACAAGGCGGAAGGCGCGGGCGGCAACACGCGCAACTTTCAGGTCTACCGCTATGATCCGGACAGCGGCGAAAACCCCCGCCTGGATACCTTCGAGGTGGACATGGACGACTGCGGCCCCATGGTTCTGGACGCCCTGATAAAGATCAAGAACGAGATCGACCCCACGGTAACCTTCCGCCGCAGCTGCCGGGAAGGCATCTGCGGTTCCTGCGCCATGAACATCGACGGCACCAATACACTGGCCTGTACGAAAGATTGCGCCGACGTGAAGGGCGACGTGAAGATCTATCCCCTGCCCCATCTGGAGGTGATCAAGGACCTGGTCGGCGATCTGACCAATTTCTATGCCCAATACGCCTCCATCAAGCCGTGGCTGGTGGCCGACTCCCCCGCCCCGCCCGATGGCGAACGCCTGCAGTCGGAGGAAGAACGCAAACTGATCGACGGCCTGTACGAATGCATCCTGTGCGCCTGTTGCAGCACGTCATGCCCCAGCTATTGGTGGAACAGCGACCGCTATCTGGGGCCCGCCGTCTTGCTGCAAGCCTACCGCTGGCTCATCGACAGCCGCGACGACAGCCAGGGCGAACGCCTGGACGCCCTGGAAGATCCGTTCCGATTGTATAAATGCCACACCATCATGAACTGCACCAACACCTGCCCCAAAGGCCTGAACCCGGCCAAGGCCATCGCGGAGATTAAGACAATGATGGTGCAGCGGCAGGTTTAAGCGTCAGGCATCAAGATAAATTAGCAGCCGGCCGCCAAATATTATTTTTCAGGCTTTCAAGGCCGATTTGATGGCGCAAAAGCCGTAAATAGGCCTTTGCCAGGCGTTTCCATTTGATTGCCGCCGCCTTCAGCCAGACCTGGATCTGGGCGTGCCACAAACCGCGCCGCCG
>JAPYUH010000200.1:0-3438 GCA_029936195.1 Alphaproteobacteria bacterium | reverse complement strand
GCCCTGTCGGATTCATCCGGTGAAACCGCTAGCGATGATTTCGAAGAAAACCTGCAGGCTGCCTGTCGGAATTCTTTCCAGCTGATGGATCGAATGATCCCCATTGCCATGCGGGAGAGGGAACACAATGATCGGCGGCGATCAGATTGATCCCTTTGGTTCCAATTGAGAATTAATATGTTGATGATCTATACGGTGACGTAGTGCCTATTACTGTCGCCGAAAATATAGCCGCCAAGGGTGGCCCAGATATTCATCCGGTCCGGCATGGGATCATTGCAATCTTCGCGGATCTTCGGGGATCATGGTCTGCCTCTGCGTATTCGGGGCGATTTCAGGGTGGTTTCGGGGCCGCGTAGTCCCTGATCCAAGCGCCCGGTCAAGACATCTGAGCATGCAAGGCCGCTTGCACTGATCTGCGGCTGGAATAATACTCGGATGGTTCGAAATGTATTAGCAAGGCAGCCCATGAACCACCCCGGAAACGGCTTCGGCCAATGGCGACCCCCCCCCCTGGCCGCCATGCGGAGAGCGGTGGCAGGCGGTGCTTGAGCGGTTGGCGCGGGCCTAGTTTTAGGCGTCATGGAAACGGTCCCAGAAACCTCGCTATTGATCAAGGCGGCATGGTCGGCCGCCGTCGTTTTGGGCCTGACGTTTGTCGCCGAGCGGGTCGGCACGCGGGTGGCTGGATTGCTGTCGGGGGCGCCGCTGACCGCCGTCCTGGTGTATTTCTTTGTCGGCCGGGACATGGGCGTTGACTATGTGGTTGCCAGCGTGCCCCATTCCATCGCCGCCTTTACGGGAACCTTGTGTTTTGTCCTGACCTATTATTGGACCTCCGCGCGGCTGCAACGTTTTTCCGCCCCCGCCGGACTGGGGCTGGCGATCCTGGCATTCCTGGGCGTTGCCGCAATGCTCTCGACCGTTGCCTTCACCCTGTTGGGCGCGGCCACGCTGACCATCTGCGCCATTGCCCTATCGGCGTGGCTTGTGCGGCGGATACCAATTGTCAAGGTCGGCCGCCCGGTCAGGTTCACGGCCCGGCAGCTGCTGTTTCGCGGCGGCGCGGCCGCCTTGCTGATTACGGCGGCGATCTCGTTGGCGGAAATCGTCGGCCCGCGCTGGACCGGGCTGTTGGTGGGATTTCCGGCCACCTTGCTGCCCACCTATTTGATCATTCACCTGACCTACGGCAAGGCCAGCACCCACGCCATGGTCCGCGGCTTTCCAACCGGCGTCGGGTCGATCATCCTTTACATGCTGCTAGTGCCCCATGCCTTCCCGGCCTGGGGACCCATCGGCGGCACCGCCGCCTGTCTGGCGGGGTCGTTTGTTTACCTGGCCGCGATCATGCGCCTGGGCCAAATGCGATCCGTTGCGGCATCTCCTCCAATGCCCGGACGCACCCCGCCACCAGATCGGCCATGATCTCGGCCGCCGGGCGGCGCTGGTCCAGCATCCCGGCGCCTTGCCCGGCGGCGTTCATGTAAAGGTCCCAGCGGCCGGCTGATTGCGCGGCGGAGAGGAAATCCTCCATCAATACCCGCTGGTGCGGCGTGGGTAGGGGTTCCAGGCCCGATTGGGCCCAGGCATCCGTGATGAGGTTTTTCTTGGCCCGCAGGGTTTTGCCGGTCCAGGCTTCCGAGATACGGAAATCCGTGGCCTTGCCGGCGACAATGTCATCCTTGACCAGATCGGGAAGGCCGCCTTCCTCGGCCACCAGAAAAGCCGTCCCCATCCACACCCCGATGGCGCCCAGCGCCAAGGCGGCGGCAATGCCGCGCCCGCCCGTGATACCCCCCGCCGCCACCACGGGCACCGGCGCGATGGCCTCCACGGATTGAGCCACCAGGGGCAAGGTGGCGACGGGGCCGGTGTGCCCGCCGCCCTCGGTGCCCTGGCAGACCACAAGGTCGCAACCGGCGTCTCTATTTCGTTCGGCGTTGCGCACGGTGCCGGCAAGACCGATTACCACCATGCCCTGGTCCCGGGCGCGGGGGATGATGCGGGCGGGATCGCCCAGGCCGGCGGCGAAAATGGGCACCTCTTCCTCCAGCACCACCTGGATTTGCGCCTCGGCATAGGCGTCCGAATTGACGATATCGTTTTCCACCGGCGCGGGGGTCAATTCGAACCGCTCCAACAAACCATGCATGAATTTCACGTGGCCGGGATGGTTCTTTCGCAATTCCTCCCGCACCCCGGTCCGGGTGGTGGACGACGCGGCAAGCGATACGGGCAGCAACAGATCGACGCCAAAGGGCTTGTCCGTCATCTGTCGTACCCGCTGGATACGCCGGCGCACTTCCTCGGGCGAAAGAGCCGAGCCGCCGAGGACACCGCAACCGCCCGCTTCCGACACGGCGGCCACCAATTCGGGCGGTGTGCCCATGCCCCAGACCCCCATGCCGGCCAGCATGATGGGGTATTCTATACCAAGAATATCGCAAAGTTCGGTACGCAGAACGGGTCGGCTCATGTCTGGGACTTCTCCACCGTGGGTCAGGTCTGCTATATCCTTATAACAAGTAACAGTCCAAACATAAGGAGCGAGTTATGGTGGATGAAACGCCCAGCCAATTTGTCAACGAAGCGGAATTGCGCGGCCTGCATGACGCGGTCAATCCCCTGGCCAGGGACAAGGCTATTCCCAACCTGGAACCCCACAGCATTCACTTCATCTCGCTCTCGCCGTTTCTGTGCATCGCCTCCTCGGACCCGGACGGGCCGGCGGATGTCTCGCCCCGGGGCGATGCGCCGGGCTTCGTCAAGGTGCTGGACGACAAAACCCTGTTGATTCCCGACCGCATTGGCAACAACCGCCTGGATACTTCGGCCAATATCGCCAACAACCCCCACATCGGCCTGATATTTCTGGTCCCCGGCGTGACCGAGACCCTGCGCGTCAACGGCCAGGCCCGCATCTGCACGGATGGGGAGGTCATGGCGGAATTCGAAGTGCGGGGCAAAATGCCGAAAACCGGCCTGCTGGTCGCGGTGGAAGAGGTCATGTTCCAATGCTCCAAGGCGCTGATCCGCTCCCGCCTGTGGGACGATGATTACCGGGTCGAGCGTAAATCCGCCATGCCCAGCCTGGGCAAGATGATCAAAGATCAAATCGGGTTGGCGGAACCGGCCGAGGAAGTGGAAGGCTATATCCAGAAAAGCGTCAAGGAGCGAATGTACTGATGGCGAAACTGTATCTGGTTCGTCATGGTCGGGACACCGGTTCGGGCGGCGCGGACCCCGATCCCGGCCTGAGTGAAATCGGCCACCAACAGGCCGCCGAGATGACCGCCCGCATGGCGCCGCTGGGGCCACTGCCAATGATCGTCAGCCCCCTACGGCGCACCCGAGAGACCGCCGCGCCACTGGAGGCCGCTTGGGGCGTGGAGGCAAAAGTGGTGGATGCGGTACGCGAAATCCCCTCGCCCGCCG
>JAPYUH010000199.1 GCA_029936195.1 Alphaproteobacteria bacterium | reverse complement strand
GGGGACGTAATCCGCTCTTTCGGCCCGCTTAAGGCGGGCGAAAAGCGGTTACGTCCCCGCTATTCTTGCGCCCGTTTCGCGAAAACTATCGGACCGGGCTAGGCCTCGAATTTCTGAATATCTTTTTGAAATTCAGATCGACTCCGCCAATTTTTGCGCCAGGCCGCCGGCCACACGTCGCCGGTAATGCGGTGGGGTCATGGTGGTTTTCATGGCTTTGGCTTGTGTGCGGATGCGGTCGCGCAGGTCTTCGAGGCAGGGTTCGTCCGGTGGGCGGCCGATGAATTTGTCCATGCCCTTGGCCAGGAAGGGCAGGGGGGAGACGCCGGTGAGGCCGACGCGGAGGTCGGTGATTTTGCCGCCCGCGCCATTCTCGACCGCCATGCGTATGGCGACGCCTGCGAGGGGGAAATCGATGGAGCCGCGGACCCGGGATTTGGCGTAGCCCGATGATATGGGCGCGGCGGGCTTTTCCAGGTGTACGGCGACCAGCAACTCGCCCTTGGCTAGGGTCAGGTGATCCATGCCGTCGTTGCGGTATAGATCGGCCAGGGGGATGCGACGCCGTCCCCCGGGGCCTGTCGCGCCGGCCAGCTCAACCTCGGCGTCGAACAGCAACAGGGCGGGGGCCACGTCGCCCGAAAAGGCGGCAAAACATTTCTTGCCGCCCGGCGCCACGTGGCAGATGTCGCCCCGGTATTTCAGGCAATAGTTATTCGCCGCGCGCCAAAATTCGCTCTGGTTATAATAGATACAGCGGGTGTCCAGGCACAGGTTGCCGCCCAGGGTGCCGTATTCCCGGTGGCTGGGGCCGGCCACCTCGCCGGCGGCGGTGGCGACGGCGGTGAAGTGTTCAGCCAGAAAATCGCTGCCCGCCAGATCGGCCAGCACCGTGGCGCCGCCTATGGTGATGCTGTCGCCATGGTCTACGATGCCGTGCATCTCGGTGACGCCGTTGAGGTAGACCAGGCTGTCGGGCTGTTCGATGCCCCGGCGGATGTTGACCAGCATGTCGCTGCCCCCCGCCAGATAGCGGCCATCCGTGGTGGCTTGGAATGCGGTGACGGCCTCTTCCACCGATGTGGGATGGTGCAGCTCCAATTCGGGCATGAATTCCATCAGGCCGTCCTCTCATCCCGGGCTTTCTTCTCCAACAGCTCCATCAGCCGGTCCGGGGTCACGGGCAGCTCCGTTGGGCGCACGCCCACCGCATCCGCCACGGCGTTGGTCAGGGCGGGGAGGAAGCCGCTCAACGAACCTTCGCCCGCTTCCTTGGCGCCAAACGGGCCGTGGGGGTCCATGGCCTCGATAATGCCGACCTCGATGGGCGGGGATTCCATAATCGTGGGCACGCGGTAGTCCAGCATGTTGGCGGCGATGGGCAGGCCCTCGAAAAATTTTGTCTCCTCCGACAGCGCCTGGCCCATGCCCATCCAGACCGAACCCTGAACCTGGCCCTCAACCGCCAGGGGGTTCAGGGCCCTGCCGCAGTCATGGGCCACCCAGACCTTGTCCACGGTAATTTCCGCCGTGTGCGGGTCCACCGTCACCTCGACCACCTGGGCGGCATAGCTGAACGCCATGGTGCCGCCGATAGCAGCGCCACGGTATTTCCGGCCACCCCAGGATTCGGGGATGGTATCGTAATTGCCCTTCACGGTAATCGTTCCCTCGCCTTCCAGGGCGGCCATGACCACCTCGTCAAAGGTCAGGCCCTGATCCTGCTGGCCGCCGCGATAGACTTCGCCCAGGCATTCGACGTCCTCCGGCGCGATTTCCAGCTTGCGGGCGGCGGCCTCCACCAGCTTGGCCTTGAGGTTCTGCGCCGCGTCGATGGAGGCATTGCCAACCATGAAGGTGACGCGGGAGGAATAGGTGCCATTGTCCTTGGGGGTCACGGCGCTGTCGGAGGCGATGACCCGGATGCGACCCATGTCAACGCCCAGTGTCTCGGCCGCGCACTGGGCGATCACCGTGGAAGAACCCTGGCCGATTTCCGCCGCGCCGGTTAGGAGCGTGATGCCGCCGTCCCAATCCAGACGCAGGTGGATGGTCGCATGCGGCTCGCCGGTCCAATGTTTCGGCTTCGAGGCGCCGGAGATGTAGTGGGAGCAAGCCATGCCCAGGCCCTTGTTGGGCCCCAATTTGCCCTTGCGTTCCTTCCAGCCGCTGGCTTTCTCGGCCCAGTCGAGACATTGGTCCAGGCCGTAGCTGTTCACCAGCAGGTCGTTCTCGGTCATGGTCGGGGCGACCAGCAAATTGGCCCGACGCACCGCGAAGGGGTCTAGGCCAAGCTCCGCCGCCATGCCGTCAATAAGGTTTTCGAAGGCAAAGCGGGTCTTCACCGTGCCATGGCCGCGAAAGGCGCCACAGGGCGGCGTGTTGGTCAGAACCCGGTGGCCGGTGAAACGTGCGGAGGCGAAGCTGTACAGGCCGTAAATCATCGAGCCGGCATAGAGGATCGTGACGATGCCATAGCCGCTGTAGGCCCCGCCGCGCTGCACGGCGGAAAAATCCACCGCCGTTATGGTGCCGTCCGCCTTCATCCCCACTTTCATCTTGATCTGGGATTCGGGCCGGCCGCGATGGGTGATGAAGGTTTCCTCCCGGCTCAACACCACTTTCACCGTGCCCTTGGCCTTGCGCGCCAACAGGGCCGCGATCAGATCGCTTTGCAACGTCTCCGTCCGGGCCCCGAAACCGCCGCCGATGTGGGGCTTGATGACGCGGATCTGGTTCTCTCCCATGGCCAGGGTGCGGGCCAGCATTTTGTGGACATAGTAGGGCACCTGGGTCGAGGGGCGGATGGTCAAACGCCCCCGGCCCGGATCGTATTCGGCATAGGCGGCGTGCGGCTCCATCTGCACCTGGCAGACTTCGGCGCATTGCACCTCGATCTCGCGCACCAGATCGGCCTCGGCCATGCCGGCGTCCACGTCGCCCAGATCAAACTCAACATCCCGTTCGATATTGCCTGGCTTATCCTCGTGCAACAGCACCGCGCCCTCGGCGCGGGCCGCCTCCGCCGTGAAGTAGGCGGGCAGCTCGGCGTATTCCACTTTGATCAGATCCAGGGCCCGTTGCGCCGTCGCCACGTCCACCGCCGCCACCGCCGCCACCGGTTCGCCCTTGTAACGCACCCGGCCCCGAGCCAGGGCCCATTCGTTCATGGCGATGGGCAGGACGCCATAACTGTCGGCGCAATCGGCCTCCGTTACCACGGCCATGACGCCGGGCAGCGCCTCGGCCGCCGTGGTGTCCATGGAGATGATATTGGCATGGGCCACCGGACAGCGCAGAATGCGGCCGACCAGGGCCTCGGCCGCATCGAAGTCGGCGGCGAACATGGCCTTGCCAGTGGTCTTTTCCGGGCCGTCCACTAATGGTTGGGGAACGCCGATGGTTTGAATGGGCCGCATGTCGTTCATACAGCAACCTCCCGCTTTTGCAATTCGGCGGCTGCAAATTGTACCGCCTCGATTATCTTCACATAGCCCGTGCAGCGGCAAATATTGGCGGCCAGCGCGGCCCGGATGTCATCTTCGTTGGGATCGGGATTGCGCCGCAACAAGGCCTCCGACGCCATGACCATGCCCGGCGTGCAAAAGCCGCATTGGGAGCCAAGCTTTTCATTGAAGCCCCGTTGAATGGCCGTCAGGCGGCCGTCCTTCGACAGGCCATCGACGGTTTCCACCGAACTGTTCTTGCAGGTTGCCGCCAGGGTCAGGCAGGCATGGCGCGGGCGGCCGTCGATCAATACCGTGCAGGCACCGCATTCGCCCCCGTCACAGCCGATCTTGGTGCCGGTCAGGCCGGCTTTTTCCCGCAGGTAATCCACCAGCAGCATATTGCCGGGGACCACATCGTCGCGGGCCTGTCCATTAAGGGTCAGTGAAAGGATGGTTTTCACGGTGTTTCTCCCATGGCGCTTCTCCCTTGTTGAAGGGAAACTATAGCGTAATATTGTTTGGTACCCAAACAATATTATTCGGGCCTAATTTGGCCCCCTTAATTTGGAATCACGGCGGTGGCCTCGATTTCTAGCTTGGCTCGTTCCTCGACCAGGCGGTCGATCCCGATAACCGCCATGACTGGGTAGTGCTGGCCGAAGTATTCCCGATAGGCCGCGCCTAGGGCTTTTCCCGCCGCCATGTATTCATCCCGGTCCCGCACATACCAGGTCAGGCGGACCAGATGCTCGGGCTTGGCGCCGGCCTCGGTCAGCAGGGCGGTGATATTCGCGAAACACCGCCGGGCCTGGCCGGCGAAATCGTCGGTGTCGAATTCCTCCCGTTCGTTCCAGCCGATGATGCCGGCCAGAAAGACCATCTCGCCACGGGCTACAATGCCGTTGCTATAGCCCTTGGGGCGGGGCCAATGGGGGGGTGTCAGGAATTTCATGTCTGTCCTCCGGCGGAATAATTCGGGAGGATAAAAACATGGCTTAGGCCGGCATGTCCATGCCTTGCAGCCGTTCGGCGGGGAACCAGACCCGCGCGGTGGTGCCCTTGCCAGGTTCACTATCGATTTCCAGCCTGCCGCCGTGCAACTCGGCCAGCGATATGGCCAGGGGCAGGCCGAGGCCGGTACCTTGTTGGCTGCGGTTCATGGCGCTGTCAACTTGGCCAAAGGTGGACAAAGCCCGAGGCAGATCGTAGGCGGCAATGCCGATACCGTTGTCGATCACGTCAATCCGCAGGCGGCCGCCCTCCACCCCGGTATTGACATTGATTAAACCCCCGGGGCGGGTAAACTTCACGGCGTTGGATAGCAAATTCAACAGGATCTGTTTGATCATGCGTTGATCGCCACGAAGTGCGGGCAGACCCGGTTGAATGGCTGTTTCCAATCTGAGAGAGGTCTCGTCCGCCTTGGCCTTGATCATATTGAGGCAGGTACCCACCATGCTGTTGATATTGATGCTTTCTTCCGCTAATTCCGCGCGGCCGGCTTCAATTTTTGAAATGTCGAGAATATCGCTAATCAGGTCCAGCAGATGTTCGCCGGATTTGACCACATAATTGATCTGTTCGGTCTGCTTTTCGTTCAACTCGCCGTGCAGCCCCATGCTCAATATCTGAGAGAACCCGATGATAGCATTCAAGGGCGTGCGCAGTTCGTGGCTCATATTTACCAGAAACTCCGATTTGGCGCGATCCGCCAGCTCTGCCGCCTCCTTTGCTTGACGCAGACTTAATTCCGCCGACCGCCGTTCGGTGATATCCGCCAGGATAAGCAGTATGCTACCATCCGGTGTTTTGTGTTCGCGTAGATAATTAGGTGGCTTCTCCAAACGAAAGTTCCAGGGGTTCGCTTGGATTTCGATGGCGTTCCAGCCGCTCCTTTATCCAGACTTCGGGATCGTCCCCCGTACTCTTGACGAAGCCAGATGCCACATTTGCCCGCAATATCGATTCAAAGGTCGCCCCCAGAACGGCCAGTTCCGTGTTGAAATTATTCAACTTTCCATAACGTTCGTTAAAGTGGACAAGGCAATCATCCTGGTCGTAGAGCGCAAATGCCACGGGCATTTGCTCCACTGCGGTGACAAAGCGCTGTTGGAAATTCGCTGCCCTCTCCTGCGCTACCACCTCTGCCGTTAGATACGTTCCGGTACCGCGATAACTTTGGAATTCTCCGTTGTCGTCATAGACCGGCTTGCCGCTGACCGACCAATGGAGAATGCGGTCGTCGTCACGGGTATAGGTATAGCGGAAATCGCGAAACGGCCGTTGGTTTTCCAAGTCATCCAAGTGCTGGCGCCAGGCCTTGTCCTCTTCGTTACCACGTACCGCCTGCTGCCGTGTTCGACCCAGGGAGCGGTCGGGCAAAATGCCGGTCAACTCCTCGAGACGGTCGGAGAAATATATGTAGCGAAGGTCCGCATTCATTTCCCATAGCCAATCGGAACCGATTTCGGCAAAATCCTGAAACCGCGCTTCGCTAAGGCGCAAGGCCTCTTCAAGCGCGCGCCGCTCCGTGACGTCATGCATGCCGATCAGGTTGGCCGGCCGGCCCTGATAAATCACTTTGGTCGCACTGACTTCGGCCCAAAACGTCGAACCATCTATACGTTTGAATTGCCCGTTGAAATCCCTGATTTCTCCCTCTCGTTCCAGGGTCGATAAGATGTCATCGCGGTCCTCCTGATTCGCGTAGGAGACCGTCGTCGGTTGACCGATCAGTTGTTCTTGCCGCCGGCCAAGAATATTACAGGCCAGATTATTGGCAAATTTGTGCACGCCATCAGCGGTGATGAAAAGCGGCACGGGCGCGGCTTCAAGCAGCAATCGGAACAATTCCTCGCTGTCGTTCAAGGCTTGTTTCGCGGCGACTTCATCCGTGACCCGCCTGCCGACTGTTAGGAACGCGGCAATGCCATCCAAAATAATTGTGTCGGTGGAAAAACGAAAATAATCCATCCCGCCGTCCGGCCACCGCATGCGAATAGGGTAGTCACGGACACCGCTGTGGCGCTGCAAGGCCTCGGAATAGTTTTTCCTGTCTTCTGGATCGGCCCAGAAGTCCAGCTCCTCCCCATCCTTGCCAACCACGTCCTGTTTGGAAAAACCATAGTAGTCCAGGAACCGCCTGTTAGCATTAATCAATCTTCCATTCGCGACGCTGGATATTGTCATGAACTCGGGATTGGCCTCGAAGGCAACCGCAAATAGTTGTTCCGAATTGGCCCTCTGGGTAATGTCCGTGATCGTGGTGTAGAGCCGGGTCGCGCCTTCGTATCTATGGTGTCGCAGGAATACAGGACGGTGAGTATCTGGCGGTCCTTGGTTTGCATGCGAGCTTCGACATTGCGAACGTTGCCGTCTTTCTTCAGGACATCCAAAAATGCTTCGCGATTGCTATCGACGGGGCCCAGCAGATCCAGCGCCACCGTGGTTTTGCCGATGGCTTCTTCAGGCGCATAGCCAAACGTTTTGCACCAGAAATCATTGACCCTGAAAATCTCTCCACTTTCGATATCCGAGATCGCCAGGCAAATTGGGCTTTGTTGAAAAATTCGGCCAAATTGCGCCTCGGATTTGCGCAGCGCGGCATTGGTTTCGGATAGGGAAACTTCGTCTAATTCGTGCTTTGCCAATTGCCGGCGAAGGTCCGCCACTTCGCGCATCAAGTCGTCGCGCTCTCAAGTGAAGGGGGCTGCCGGATCCAAATTTTTGTCTGAGATTGTCATCTGTTTATGGGTGCCAATTAATCTGACATTGAAGCTATTATGGCAAGGTTAAGACATCGAAAACAAATTTTGATGAAGGCGCGCTGGGGCAACTTTTGATCAGGCTGTTGCCTTCCGGGCTAACCGGCCAAAATCGCCCACGCCATCA
>JAPYUH010000452.1 GCA_029936195.1 Alphaproteobacteria bacterium | reverse complement strand
AATCCACTAAAATACCCTAAAAACACGCCTCGCCAGCTGCCCGGCAAGGCTTTCCAGACGTTTGGCGGTTCAATCGTTTTTCAACAACTCCCGCAGCGCGGGCATTAGCACGGCTTCCACCTCGGGCGCGGTGCGGCTGACGGGGCCGGTTTCGTAGCCGCCTTGGGTGTAGGCGATGGCGTCACCAATGTAGCCGGGGGCATAGTCGCCATAGGCGGCCATGGCCACGAAATCGGCCGGCCGCATCTTTTGCGCGACGAGTTGGTATTCCACAAACAGCTCGCCGGGCAGATGCAAAATGGATGCCTGACCGTGGCGGCCGAGGCGCAGGCAGGTGAGCTCGATGGGGTCCTTCGCCTGCACGCGGCGCGCCCAAATGAGATTGCGCGCGGCGCGGGTGCGCTGGGCGGGGCCGGCCTTCACGTCCTTGAGGATGGCCTCGAGCTTGGCGGTGTCGCGGTACATGTCGCGCAGCGGCAGCACCACCGGCTTCACGCGCCACTGGATGTCGGCGGCGCGCAGGGGTTGTTTGGCCGTGGCGCGCCACGCGGCGGCCATGCCGGTGGCGAGGCGGTTGGCGAGGATGGCGCGGTTCTTCGGCGAGCCGTCATTGTACTTGCCCGCGGCCACGTTGCCGCCGGCGCCATTGAAATGAATGTGCACGGTGCCCGGCAACGCCTTATCGCGCGCGGCGCGGGCGATGCCGGCGGTGTCCGGGTTCACGCCGCCGCGTCCATAAAAACTCTGCGGATGCGTGGCGTAATAGCTGAGCACCGCCACCGGCCGCTCGCCATTCCAAAAGCTGACCAGCCGCACAAAGGGGTCGATGACACCCTCGGGCAGCGCGCGCACCTTGGGGTTGCGGCAGGAACTATAACGCACATGGCTCACGCGGCCATCCGGCCCGAGCGGCCGGCGATTGGACGCAAACATTTCCACCTTCGCCCGCCCAAGCCCGAGATGCGTCACCGGTTGCAACTTGCCCATCGCCCGGCTCAACGCCGCCGCCGTGTTTGCCATCACCTTGCGGCAATGGCGGTTATTGGAAAACCGCTCGGCCAACCCAAAGTCGGCGAGCATTTTGGAAACGGAATAATCACTCGAGGGCGCATCGTGCTGATGCAGCGAATGCACCGCCACGCGGTCGGCCGTGGTGCCAGCCGCCTTGGCCAGCGCCGCGCGCCATTCCTTGTGGGCGTCATTGCCAATGCCCGTCCAATCCACCGCGCACAGCACAATTGGCTTTTGCCCCTCGGCCACCAACACAAGGCCGAGGGCGTGCAGCGGCAGCACAATCTCCGAGGCCGCCTTCACCCCGCCCCCGCATAGCGCACTCCCCAACGGCGGCGTGGCATCCGCCCGAAAAGTGGCGATGCGAACCGGCGCCGCAGCGAGGATTGCGGACGCGGGAAAAACAACAACGAAGAGAAGAAGACGTTTCATGTGTGTGGAAAGGGTAAATGGAAGTGGGGAAGGTTCAAATATCATTTTTTAGGGTGCGCCTTGGTACTTGAAACTTGGGACTTTCCCGCTCATTCTC
>JAPYUH010000198.1 GCA_029936195.1 Alphaproteobacteria bacterium | reverse complement strand
CATCCGATTCAATGAGGAATCATAACACCCATCACGTTTTTACACAGCCTGGGTCGTCTCCGCGCACCCTCGGATGGCGTCGAGAGGATTTGACGATATCCCACATCGCCTGCACCCTCTCTCCTACCCGAGGGAGCGCGGAGACGATCTCTATGGGTCGTTATTTACGTCGGTTGGTATAAGGACTATTCATGACCCACAAGATCAAGACCACCGTCGTCGGCTCCTACCCCGTGCCGGCCTGGCTGGCCGCCGCGCCGTCCGAACAGGCGCTGACCGATGCCACCCGCGTGGTTCTCCACACGCAAGAGCAGGCCGGCATCGATCTGGTCTGCGATGGGGAGATGTACCGCTTTGACGTCAACCATCCCGAAACCAACGGCATGATTGAATATTTCGTCCGGCCCATGGGCGGCATCCGCACGGAGGTCAATTTTTCGGAATTGCTGGACTACCGCAATCAGGCGGGCATGGGCTTTCGGCGCCGTCCGCCGGCGGTGGTCGATGGCCCCATAACGGGCGGCGGATTGGATCTGCCCGGCGCCTGCGAGGCGGCCAAGGCCCTGACCGCCAAACCGTTGAAGTTCACCTTGACCGGGCCGCACATGCTGGCCAAGACCGTGGTCGATCAGCATTACGGCGATGTGCGGGAAGTGGCGGACGCCATCGCCGGGGCCCTGGCCGAACAGGTGCGACATTGCCACGCGGACGTGGTGCAACTGGACGAGGCCAATTTGCCCGGCCACCCGGACGAATGGGAATGGGCGGCCGCCTCAATCAACAAGGTGCTGGATGCGCTGCCCCAGGGCACCAAGGGCGCGGTGCATTTGTGTTTTGGCAATTACGGCGGGCAAAGCATTCAATCGGGCAGTTGGGACAAGCTGTTGGGGTACCTTAATGCCCTGCATGTGGACCATATCGTCATGGAAAACGCCCATCGCCCGGTGGAGGAACTGGCGGCGTTCAAGGAGCTGCGGGCGGAGATCGGCATGGGCCTGGGCGTGGTGGATATCAAGCGCACGGATATTGAAAGCGCCGATGCCATCGCCCGGCAACTGGAACGGGCAGGCGACCTGCTGGGCCCGGACCGGGTTACCTATATTCACCCCGATTGCGGTTTCTGGATGCTGCCGCGCAATGTGGCGGACGGCAAAATTCGCGCCCTGGTGGCCGGCCGAAACCTGTATCAAGGTTAAGATGGGGGGATAGGATATGTATGGCAAAGCTCAATGGTTGGCGAAACGGGTGGAAGCGGCCCTGGCGCCGGATCTGCCCATCTGCGATCCCCACCACCACCTGTGGGACCACCATGCCGCCTTTGCCTCCCGATACCTGTTGGATGAATTTCTGACCGACATCGGCGGCGGCCACAATATCGTCTCCACCGTGTTCTTGGAATGCGAGGCGTTTTACCGCGCCGGGGGTGTGGCTGGGATGAAACCGGTGGGCGAGATCGAGGCCGTCAACGGTATCGCCGCCATGAGCGCCTCGGGCCTGTACGGCAAGACCCGGGTCGCCGCGGCAATGGTCGGTTTCGCGGACCTGCGTCTTGGCGAGGCCGTCGGGGATGTGCTTGCCGCCGAAATTACCGCCGGCGGCGGACGCTTTCGCGGCATCCGCCATTCTTCGGCCCATGATCCCGATGACCGGGTCATCGGCGCCACGGATACCAACCCCCGGGGCGATGTCTTCTCCGACCCCGCCTTCCGGCGGGGATTCGCGCAACTGGCGCCGTTGAAATTGAGTTACGATGCCTGGCTCTACCACCCCCAGATCCCGGAACTGGCGGATCTGGCCCAGGCTTTCCCCGGCACACGGATCGTGCTGGACCATGTGGGTGGCCCCCTGGGCATCGGCCCCTACATGGGCCGGCGGGACGAGGTCTTCGCTGATTGGGCGCGGGACATGACGGCGCTGGCGGCCTGCGAAAACGTGCATGTGAAGCTGGGCGGCCTGGCCATGAAGCTGACCGGCTTTGGCCATCACAAGCTGGACCAGCCGCCGTCGTCGGCCGCTCTGGCCGGCGATTGGAAACCCTATCTGCTGCATTGCATCGAGGCGTTTGGGCCCGCGCGCTGCATGTTTGAAAGCAATTTCCCCGTGGACCGGGCGTCCTGTGCCTACACCACCCTGTGGAATGCCTTCAAGCATGTGACGGCGGATTTCAACGCGGCCGACAAGGCGGCCCTGTTCCACGACACCGCCACGGCCTTTTATCGTATCGAGGAATAAGGACACGAGCATGATTGATCTCTACACATCCTCCACCCCCAATGGGCACAAGGCCTCCGTGACGTTGGAGGAGCTGGAACTGCCCTACGAGGTGCATGCCATAAACCTGGGCGAGGGCGATCAAAGGACCGAGAGTTTCCTGGCCATGAACCCCAACGGCCGCATCCCCGTCATCGTGGACCGGGAGGCCGATGACTTCGTGGTCTTCGAGACCGGCGCCATCATGGTCTATTTGGCGGAAAAGACAGGCCGCCTGCTGCCCGCGGACGTCAAGGGCCGCAGCGTGGTGATGCAATGGCTGATGTTCCAGATGGGCGGCGTCGGCCCCATGATGGGCCAGGCGAACGTATTCCATCGCTATTTCCCGGAAAAAATCCAGCCCGCCATCGACCGTTATCAAAAGGAAACCCGCCGCCTGTTCGAAGTGTTGGACCGGGGCCTTGACGGCAAGGACTATCTGGCCGGCGACTATTCCATCGCCGATATTGCCAATTGGTGCTGGGTCCGGACCCATAAATGGTCCGGCGTGGAGGTCGACGGCCTAGGGAATTTGCAGGCCTGGATGGACCGCCTCGCCGCCCGGCCGGCCTGCCAGAAGGGCACCAAGATTCCCTTTAGGGAAAAGAAGCCGGAAGGCAGCCAGGAAGAAATAGACAAGAAATTCGCCGAAAACGCCCTGAAGATGGTAACGCGGTAGAGGCGATCCGATCGGCCATTGCGCTGCGTGGCTCTGGATTGGCCTTTGCGGGGTTAAGTATCGAGCGTCGGCAAATCTTCCGGCGTGGGCGCGTTCATCGCCGCCTTGCTGCGCAGGTTGAAGCGGGCGCTTTCCTCCAGGAAATGGTGCGGATTGATTACCACGTTGCCGTTGAGCAGATTAACCGCGCCGAAGGTGGGCGGCTCATGACAGCCCAGCATCACCTTGGTGGTGTAGTTGTAGACGAACTGGTGCAGGGTGGAGAACTGGCTGGACATGGGGATGCCCTGCCAACTGCCGTGCATGGGCCGGTGCAGATGGCCAAAGAACAGATGCCTGACCTTGCCGAAAATCATTTTGGCCAAGGCTTCGCCCCCCGCCAGGCGCAGGGGCGGATGGTGCAGGAACAAAAATATTTCTCCGCCCTTGCGTTCGTCAAGACGGCCCCGCAGCCAATCCAGACGTTGCTGGCATAACAGACCGTCGGTCTTGCCTTCATCCAGGCTGTCCATGCCGATGAAGTGTTTGTCTTCCACATCGAAAGTGAATTGCACAAAGCCGTTGCCGTCCATCGGGGTGGCGGGGAAGACCTCGCGAAATGCCGTCCGCCGGTCGTGATTGCCCAACAACATATAGTGCGGCGCATTGATGCTTGCGACGATCTCCTTGAGGGCGCGGTATTCGTCCACCGTGCCCCTGTTGACCAGGTCGCCGGTCATCATGACGAAAGCAATGTCGGGGAATTCCTCGTTGATGCAATCAATGGCGCGCTGCAGACGTCCGCGCGGCGACAGACCATAAAGCGGTTGGTTGTCCGCCGTGATGTGCATATCTGTTATGTGGACGAAACGCATGCCGTGCCTTTACCTGGAAATGAGCCCTCCGCCACCATTGTATGGGAACGATGCGCCACTAGCTATCCTTCAAGCCTACGGTTCTAATTCAGGCATGGCGCCCGGCATTGCACTGAGTGGAATAATCGCGCCGGGGTGCTGGATGACCCGGGCCGCCAGACGATGCCCCGCCCTGGCGGCGTCGGCCGGGCCGGCCCCGCCCAGGCGGGCATGCAGATAGGCGGCGTTGAAACTGTCGCCGGCGGCCGTGGTATCCACCACGTCGACGGCCTTGATGGCGGTCTCCGCCGCCAGGCTTTCGGCCTTGCCGTCCCATGCCACCAGGCAGCCATTGCCGCCGTCCTTGAGGCAGACTTCGCCGGCACCCATATCGGCGATCCGCCGCGCCGCCGTGGCCGCATCCATTTCGCCGTACCGTTTGCCATTCAGGGCGCATTCATCCGCCAGACCGGGCAGGGCGATGTGGCAGCGCCGGTACATGTCGTCCATGGCTTCCCGGGCGGTTTGACTGTCCGGCCAGCCCCGGGGCCGGTAATTGCAGTCAAAGGCGATGCGGGCGCCCGCCGCCCTGGCCCGGTCCAGGGCGTCCAGCAACCTTGCGCGATGATCAGCCGTCAGGATCGACAGGGTGATGCCGGAAAGATAGATCAATTGGTAGCCCGTCAAGGCCGCCAGCAAACGTTCGCCGTGGGCCCCCGCCAGCATCCCGCGCGCCGCCGACGCGCCGCGCCAATAGTGGAAGCTGCGTTCCCCCGCCTGGTCCGTGCGGATGGTGTACAGGCCGGGCAGGCGGCCGGGCAGACGCGCCACCAAGTTGGTGCCCAGGCCTTCCCGTTGCCAAAACGCCGCCATGTCTTCGGAATACGGATCGTCGCCCAGCGCCGTCAGGTAATCCACGGCCGGGCCGCCGTTGCGCGACAGCCGCGCCAGATAAACCGCCGTGTTCAAGGTGTCGCCGCCATAGCGCAATGTCATGCCGGCATCCGCTCTGCCGTCATTGGGCCCGGCGCTCAACTCGATCATACATTCGCCGATCGCGGCGATTTTCATCTCGTCCATCATGCGGGCCGGACTATAGTGTCGGGTGAAGAGGCAAGCAATCAACTGGTTGGAAATGGTTTTGCAAACGATTGAAGAGGTGATGGATCTGGCTCCGGTGATCCCGGTGCTGACCATTGAAAATATTGATCATGCCGTGCCCCTGGCCAGTGCTCTGGTGCGGGGCGGCCTGCGGGCGATCGAGATTACCTTGCGCACGGAGGCCGCCCTGAACGCCATCAGCGCCATCGCCAGCGCGGTGCCCGGCGCGGTGCCCGGCGTCGGCACGGTGATCGGGGTGGAGGACCTGAGCCTGGCCAAGGCTGCCGGCGCGCGGTTCGCGGTATCGCCGGGTTATGCGGCGGATCTTGTGGCCGCCGCCGCCGACCTGGGTTTGCCCTACCTGCCCGGTATCGCCACCGCATCGGAAGCCATGGCCGCCCAGCGGGCCGGTCTGCGCTGTTTAAAGCTGTTTCCGGCCGAGGCCATGGGCGGGGCAAAAACCCTGGCTGCCCTTGCCGGGCCCTATCCCAGGCTTATCTTCTGTCCCACGGGCGGGATCGGGCGAAACAATGCCGGTGATTATCTCGCCCTTGGTAATGTGCGTTGTGTCGGCGGCAGTTGGGTTGCGCCGCCCGACCTGGTCCGGGGGGAAGATTGGGATGCCATATGCGAATTGGCTTCCTTGGCGGCCGGGCTTGACCGCTAAGCCAAACAGCAATCCTTGCGGCAATCCGTATGGCGATCCGCAAGGCCGGGCGCGCGGCCAACCGTGCGTCAACGGGGCCAATCGTGAATTGCCGGCTGTAATTGCAAATGAAACTTTTCCGGTTCCAAAGGGCGCCGGTTCTTGCCACAATGAAACTGTACTGAATCGATGTTCCATTCGGCCTTTGGGGAGATGACCATGAGTACGATCCTGGTACCATTCTGCGACGACGACCGGGCCGAGGCCGCACTCAAGACCGCCCTGTTGATTGCCCGAAAGTACAACGGCCACGTGGAAGGTTTGCACGCCTGGCGCACACCGCAGATCATTGCCGGCGAGGGGGTGGTATTCCCATCCGAATCCCTGGCCCGGCTGACCGATGAATCCAAGCAATTCGCTGCCGCGGCCCATGAACGCTTCGATCGGGTCATCAAGGCGCAGGACATCTCCTACCTCGATATTGGCACCGCCGCCGACGGCGTTTCCTGTTCCTGGCGCGAGGGCGAGGGCGTGGAAAGCGAGATTGTTGGCGACTATGGCCGCTTGTTTAATATCATCGTCATGGGCCGCAACGAATTGGGCACCTCGGTGGATTGGAAGGCAACGTTGGAGGCGGCCCTGTTTGAAAGCGGCAAGCCGGTCATTCTCGCCGCCGCCAATGGGGCCGAGAGCATTGGCCAGCACGTGGTGATTGCCTGGAACGGCGCCACCGAGACCGCCCGCACCATCGCCGTCGCCATGCCCTTCCTGCGCGATGCGGCGCGGGTCACCGTGCTGATGGTGGAGGGCGGCTTCGTACCCGGACCCTCGGCCGAGGATGTGGCCCGGCATCTGGGCCGCAACGGCATCGATGCCTCCACCATGACGGCGGCACCGGGCCGGCGCAGCATTGGCGAGGCCATGGTCGACGAGGCCGCCACCGCCGGGGGCGATTTGCTGTTAAAGGGCGCCTTCACCAACAGCCGCCTGCGGCAAATGATCTTCGGCGGCGCCACCCGCGACATTATCAACAGCTCCACCCTGCCGGTCCTGCTGGCGCGTTAGGCCGGGCGGAAGCCGCCACCGCGCAAAAGGGGTCAATTCCCGACCCCGCATGTGCAATCAGTCCGATTGCGCCAAGTTTTTGCCGCCGGGTACTTTCAGAAAACATCCCATGACGATGGTTCGGATATACACCCGGTCATTCCGCCTCACGATCCCGGCATAAAGCTGCTTCACCCGTTGCGCCCGATATCGCCCTTCGAGGGGGTGCATGGCGTCCTGCAAGGCGTCTTTCATGGCGAACGTATTGGACTGGTCCCGCCGGCTTTGCGAGGCGGTGGTTGCCACGGGCAACTGGTTGATCCCGGCGCCCAGTTTGCCTTCGCTGCAATAGCCCGCCGCGTTATTCCGAATGGCCTGCACCATGCCGGCATGATCGTCAAATTTCAGCCGCATGATATCTCTCAGAATATCGTTGACCGACGTTTTTCCGAATTTGACGGCGACCGGCGCCGGATTGGTGATTGGCGTCGCTTTCGCCGCCACTTTGACCGCTACTTTTATCGCTGCCTTGTTTGCCGCATCGTCATCGCCGCATCCGCTCAGAAAAGACGCAAACAACGCCAGAATGAAAAACAGTTTCGTCATGCCCGCCGCGCCACGCCGCCCCGAACCAATGCCAACGTCAGCGGCCGCATTGGCCACCTAACTGAGTTCAAGTTGAGTGGATTCAAGTCAAGATCAAGGTCTGTAGAGTTCGAAGCCATGCTCGGATTGCCCGTTTACGTCAATAAGACATCAAGCCTATCTGAAAGCTTCTAAGAAAGTGTGTCGATTTGGCCTGCCGGTTGGTGCGTTGAAAA